>JAVEYH010000148.1:4606-7415 GCA_034003585.1 Kiritimatiellia bacterium | reverse complement strand
ATCGACGGGAAGGTCGTCGGAATCAACACAGCGATCTACAGCCGTAGCGGCGGATACATGGGAATCGGGTTCGCGGTGCCCATTGACATGGCGATCGGCATTAAAGACCAGCTCATCGCAACTGGCAAAGTGACAAGGGGTTATATCGGCGTGTTTCTGAATCCCGGTGAGGTTACGCAGGAGATGGCCGCATCATTCGGGCGCTCGGAAGCGGGAGGCGTTCTGATCGCTGAGGTGCAGAAGGAAGGTCCGGCGGACAAGGCTGGGATCAAGAGCGGGGATATCCTGATTGAGCTGAACGGAAAGAAAATCGAAGGGAATACCGGGTTCAGAAACGATGTGGCACGGATCATGCCTAATAAGGAAGCGGAAGTGTTACTATTCCGTGACGGAAAGACCCGCAAGGTCACGGTGACGGTGGAGGCTTTCCCTGAGGAGGAGCAAGCTGCGGATGCCGGAGGCGAATCCGGAGGAGCGGCCCTGCTGGAGAAACTCGGACTGCAGGTTCAGGATCTGACGAATGAGATCGCGCAGCAGTTGGGGTACGGGAATCCTCAGGGTGTTGTGATTTCGGATGTGATGCAGGGCTCGGTTGCGGAAGAGGCGGGCTTGAGGCCCGGAATGCTGATTCTGGAGGTGAACCGGGCGGAGGTGAAGAACGCGAAACAGTTTGAGGCGGCGGTCGGCAAAGCGAAAGGGAGCAGCGTGCTGGTGCGCGTGAAGACGAAAGAGGGCACGGTCTTCCTGAATCTGCCGATCAAAGAGTAACGATCAACCACACAACCCAAGTATATATAGACCACTCCTGTCATGCAGCACCGGGGCCGGGTAAAACCGGCCCCGGTTTTTTTTGGCGTTACCGGAGACAGAACAGCAGGAAGATCATCACCGGCATACAGAGCAGGGTGCTCAGCGCGATGGCTGCGGCCGCCAGCTCGCGGTCAGCTCCCATCTGGTCGGCCATGACGTAGGAGGTCACCGCGCACGGGGTGGCCAGGTACAGGAGCGCGATCACTCGCGCGTCACCGTGTACGCCGAACGCGGGAGCCAAAACCCAGCCGATGGCGGGTGCGGCCAGCAGTTTGAGCGCGGTCGCCGCGGTCGCGGCGCGGCCGCGGGTGCGCAGCGCGGAGAGGGTCAGCCCCGCGCCCAGCGAGATCAGCGCACAGGGCAGCGCGGCGCGCCCCAGGGCTTCGATGGTTCGCAGGCAGGCGACCGGCGGGCGGAGGCCGCTCCACAGCACAGCCAGGCCCGCGCCGCAACCGAGGATCAGCGGGTTGCGCAGGATGGCCGCGGCGGCGCGCAGACAGCGGGAACGCCGCGTGCCTCCGGCTTTGGGCGTGAGAATCAGCACCGCGCAGAAATTGTAAAACGGGATGGTCGGTGCCAGGGCCAGGGTTGCGGTGACGGCGGCCTCACTGTTTTCACCGTAGGCATAGAGCAGGACGGGCAGTGCGGTATAGGCGAGATTGCCCCGCATAGCGGCTTGGATCAGGGCGCGGGAGGAGGGTTCCGGCAGGCGCAGCAGACGCGAAACCGTCGCGCCGGCCAGAATTACGCCTACCGCGCCGGCGCACAACAGCAGGGCAATGCGGAGGCTCTGGCCGCCGGATTGCGAAGACGCGTCCGCGAGGGTGCTGAACAGCAGCGAAGGCAGGAGCAGCCAGAACCCCAGGCGGTTCAACTGCGCGAAAAAAACCTCGGGCAGGAAACGCCCGTGGCGCAGCGCGGCCCCCAACAGCACCAGCAGGCAGACGGGAAGCACCGAATTGAGGACCGGGGCAGGCATAGGCGGCGACTCAGCGGCCCAGAAGCCCGCGCAGTTTCTGCAGCCCCTGACGCATTGCCTCGGCGCCGGCCTCCGCCGCCGCCCCCTGCGCGGCGGTGTCAGCTTGCGGCGCGGTCTTCCCGGCCTCGGCCTGGGCCTCCCGGATCGCCTCGAGCGCCTCCGGCGACAAAGCCGATCCCTGGGGCTGTCCGGCCGGAGCCTGACCCGCTCCAGCCGCCGGCTGCAGGCCGCCGAAAAGCCCGCTTCCCATCATGACCTCCTGCATATCCTTGGCCTTGACATAATCTGCGGGGACGGTGAAGAGCGAGGCGGGTTGGGCGCCGAAACGGTAATTTTTGAAAAGGATCACAGAGGTCACGGACATCGGTTCGCCGCCCGGGTCCGTTTTCACTTGGGCGTTGGCGTCTATTTTGACCGGCATGTTTTGCCGGGCCGGGGAGAAGAGGATGTCCATCACCTGTTTACCCTGGTCCGGAATGTTCACGGTCAGGCGACGTTTTTTACAGGTTACCCCCTCGAAGCTCTCACTGCCGACCTCCTCCAGCGTATAGTCCAGTGTGCCTGCCTCCGTCTCTTCGGGAGGCGTCACGCAGTATTTCTTTTTTTCCGGGAAAAGGGTGTAGCCCGTCATCCTGCCGTTTTCCGTCACCTGCAATGCCACCATGCGCAGGTTCATGAAGGGCAGGGTCATCTCGGTCCGCGTTTTGTCGGCATCGCGGTAAACGGCGCTGGTCATGGTCATGCCCATGGCCTGAACCTCCATATCGGCGGCGTAGCGCGTCTGCAAGCCGAGCTCTTTCTCATACCGCATCCAGATCTGCTGCGGGTCACTGCCCTTCTGCCGCATGCCCTGCGCGGAGAGGGAAAGGGGGAAGAGACAACCGGAGGCCAGGGCGGAAAAGACAGGCAGCGCGCGCAGCATGTTCATGAAGACTCCTTGTCGGAAGGGGACCGGCCGATCAGGGGAACCGGTTTCGCGGCACAGTATAGCGACCGGACACGCGGCGGCGCAAGGGCGGA
>JAVEYH010000148.1:0-4506 GCA_034003585.1 Kiritimatiellia bacterium | reverse complement strand
GTCGCTTCGCCGTGCCAGGCCTCATGCGGCGGCACACGCACCTGGCCCGCGGCGATGCGCTGCCGCTGCGCCTCGAAAAGCAGGATGGTGGCGGCGGCGGAGACGTTCAGCGAATCGGCCAGGCCCAGCATCGGGATGCGCACGCGCAGATCAGCCGCCTCCATCCATTTTGCGGTGAGCCCGTACTGCTCCGACCCTACGGCGATCGCCACGTTGCCGGTCAGCGGGACCTCCGTGTGCAGGGCTTCCGCGTGGGGCGTGGCCGCCAGGATGCGGAACCCGCGGGCGTGCAGGAACGCGAGCGTGTCATCACCACCGGCTTCGATTACCGGCAGGGAGAAGAGCGTGCCGGTCGAGGCGCGCACCACGTTGGGGTTGTGGATGTCGGTGCAGCGGTCGCACACGATCACCGCATGCACACCCGCGGCGTCGGCGGAGCGCAGGATGGTGCCCAGGTTACCGGGTTTCTCAACGGCTTCCGCCACCACGACCAGCGCGGGGTCGGGAAGCCGCAGGTCTTCGAGCCGGCGGGTCAGATGGGGGCCGACCATCAGCAGCCCCTCGGGACGTTCGCGGTAGGCCATTTTTCCGAACACCGGTGCGGAGCAGAAGAGAATCTCCGCCCCAGCCTCCCGGCAGCGGCGGACGATCTCGGGCTCATTGAGATTCTTCAGGTACAGCTCCTCGCAGCAGAAGAGGATCTGGGGCCGGTATCCGTGATCGAGGGCGCGTTTGCATTCGCGGTACCCCTCCACGAGCATCTGGCCGGCTTCATCGCGGAACGTGCGCTGACGTAACCGGACCGCATGCTTGACGCGCGGATTCGCGAACGAGGAGATGTGCTGATCAGGCATGGATTCTCCCGTTACAGTACGGTGACCTTGAGGCCCTGGGAGTCAACCGCGAAATCAAAGAAACGCGCCTGCCCGTTCGGCGGCGCGGCCTCCAGCGCGCGGCGGATGCGCGCCGCGGCCGCGGCGTTTTTGGCGAGCAGGAGAATGAACCCGCCGCCGCCCGCGCCGGGCAGCAGCGCGGCCTGGGTATCTTTCGCCACGCGGGCCAGGATAGCTTCGATCTGCGGATTGGTCGAGCCCGGGTCGATGCGCTTCTTCAGCTCCCAGTATTGCCGCAACCCGTGCGCGAACGCGTCGAGATCCTGCGCGTCGAGGGCCTCTTTGACATCCAGCGCGAGATTCTTGATCTCGCCCACGGTCTGCAACAGCGCCGGATCGCGCGCGAGATAACCGGACACCACGTTATGCAGGATGTTGCGCGCCATACGCTTCTGGCCGGTGTAGTAGAGCAGGCAGCGCCGCTTGAGTTCGCTGCCCTCGGACATGTCGAAAGGGGTCCAGCGCAGACTCACGGTCTGATCCGGTCCGGGTTGCGTGCGGATCAGTTTGACTCCGGGCAGGATGCCGCCGACCTGATCCTGCCAGCCGCCGCCGGTACACAGGCGCTGTTCCAGAATCGAGGTCATCCGGATCAACCGGTCGTGTTGCAACGCCAGCCCCAGTACACGTTCGAGGCAGGCGATGACCGCCGCCCCGAGAATCGAACTTGTGCCCATGCCCGATCCTTTGGGAAGGGCGGAAAAGAGGGTCAGATCCAATCCGCCGCCCAGCGCGTCGAGCCACCGCGGCAGCGACGCACGCGCGTCAGACGGGGCGATGCCGGTCAGGACGAGAGCCGCCTTGGCCAGGGCCGCCCAATCAGTCGGATCGTGATGATCGAGCAGGTCGGCGGCGTCGCGGAACTCGCGCCGTTCGCCCAGGTCGATGCTGGAGAGCCGGATCCGGCCCGAGGTGTTCAGCTTGGCCATGACCTGAATCGGATAGAGCCCGTTGAGCGTGACAGCGGCATTGAGCACCGTGCCGCCCCGTTCCGTGCAGATCGGCGGCGTATCGGACCAGCCGCCCGCGAAATCCATACGTACCGGTGTGGTCGCCCAGACCACCTGGTCGTGGAGAATTGCGGCGGGGCGTGGTGCGGCGGGGAGCGTGAAATGGACCGCCACCGCCTCCGCCACGGCGGCGAAGGCGCGGGTCCGGGATTCCCGCGCCGCTTCCGCTCCGGCCCAGGTTTCCCGGATCAGGGTGATCAGGCGCAGAATCCGCGCGCGCAGCAGCGGATTGCCGCGGGCTTCGTTTGAGAGCAGGCCTGCCAGCGTCTTCTCGGTTTGCCGCGCCTCGTCTGCGGTCCGTATCCAGTCGCACAATTCTGCGGCCGGCAGGGTATCGTGGGCCAGCAGGTGTTCGGTGATGCGCAGGAGGCTCACCTGGCGCCGCAATTCCTGCCGTCCCGCCAGCAGGCGGGTGTGGTTCACGCGCGGCAGCAGCTCCGCGAGGCTGAAGCGCGGTCCGGCCTTTGTGAACGCGGGCGCGGGTTGCGGCGCGGTGCCGGATGCGGCGACGGCCACGGCTTCGGCCAGGACATCGTCCAACGCACCGATACGCCACAACCGCGCCTGCCAGAGCCCGTCGCGCATCTCGCCCGCCCCTCGCCACAGCCGCCGCGGCGTCACGCCGGTGCGCGCCAGCCACGCGTCCAGGGGCGTGTTGAGGAACAGGCAGGGCTTCGCACCGCCGAACGGGGTCTTGAAATCGTCTTCCAGCCCGTAGGCGACGGCAGCCCACCGGCTATGTCCCACCGGCAGGCAGACGAGACCCGTTCGCGGCGGCAGCCGGATAGCCACGGTTGCGCCGGGCGGCAGCCCGGTCACCAGATTGTCGCCTTCGAGGAAAAGGCCGGGGCATGTGTCCGGGGCGTGGACCGCTTCGAGCAACGCGCGGCCTGTCTGAAGGGGGCAGTCGATGCGCGTATTGAACAGGAAGGCGCGTTCGGGCGCGTCGCCGCGGGTTTTGGCTCCGCAGCCGTTCTCAAAACGGTAGGTCCGGGCGGTGCGCGAGAGTTCCGAGAACCCCGCGAGCAGCTCCCGGCTGCTGCCGATGTGAAAAAAATCGCAGTAGGGCACGAGATTCACGTGAAACGCCAACGGCCGCACGGCCCGGTAAAAGGCGCGCATGCGGCGGCCGTGGGCCGCGTCCCGACCGCGTTCCGTCACCAGACGGGTGAGATAACGCGCCTCATCGTAACGCGGCGAGACCGCCATGGTCAGCTCCTCGTACAGGTCCAGCGCCGGACAGGTTCCCGCGAGGAGCTCTGCCAGCAGGCCTTTCGCCGCATGACGCGCCCTGGACTTCCCTCGTCCCGTCTCTTTCCTTCCCCATCCCGCGGCGGCCAGCAGCCGCGCGCAGCCTGCGGGGTCAAGGCTCAGCAGGCCGGTGTCCACCGCCACATGTCCGAAGGGATCCACCGCGCCGAGGGCGGTCGCCTCCGCCTCCGTGGGTTTCTGCAGGAAATCGAGGACCGGCACGCATTCGGCGCGCTGCGGGTTGGGGCAGAAGGAGGCCGGCACGTACACGCCGTGGCGTGAACCGCGCTCCGTGGGGCCAAACGCGGCGATACCCGTTACGCCCGGCCGCGAGAGGTCCACGGCCGCCGCGTCGAAGGTCAGCAACACATCCCCCGAGGCGATCAGCACTTGACCCGACGCGGGAGCGGGCAGGGCCGAGGCGTTGCGCAGGATCAGATCGAAGAGCGCCAGCGGCGTGCCGTGATCGTCGCACGCCGGAACCGGCGTGAAGACCTTGCCTTGCGCCGCATAGGCCGGGGTACGCCGGCTGTCGCCACCCGAGTGGCAGATCAGGATACGCCGCCCGGCAAAGGCGTCGGCACCCGATTTGCCGCCTCCCGCCTCTTCCGCCAAGAGCGCCAGCACATGCAGCGTTGCGCCGAGCGAGCCCACCCGCCTGCCGCCGGGATCGGCGACCACCAGAGTGCGGGTTTCGGGCGCGAGCAGCCCGACGCTGCGCCGCCACGCCAATTGCGCGCGGTAACCGGCGGCCTGCGCCTCATGGGCCGCAGTCAGAACAAGCAGATCAAAAGACATGGGCCAACGGTATCATGCCCCGCCAAAAACAGTCAACCGGATGCGTCGCGAATGCGCTTCCGTTTTGCGGGAACGGAATCGCACCCGCGCGGGCATTCCTCGCCGAGAAGACGGTGACGGGACTTATTTTTCACCTGTCTTTCATCGCGGCGCTTGATGTTCCGGCAGTCAAATTGGCGAAAGAATGGATCCGGTCCCACGGCGAAAGCGTATGGGGAACGCGAGGCGTCGGAGCGCGCCGTTTTTTTTGACGTTTGTTTCTTCCCGGTGTTGACTTACGGGGCCGGGGGTGATACTGTATGCCGCTCTTTCACGCCACACGGGGGTTCTGCGGAACCGGCGCGCGGCGCGGGGGGGCCGGCGAAAAAAAAGCGATTTTTCTTCGCCGCGCGGGTTGACACCAGGCGGTTCATTCCGCTAAAGTCTTAACCCGCGCCGACAACCGGAAAACATCCGGCCGGCGCATGGATCTCTGATATCCGGAAGCTCAAGCGCAAACCCGACGGATGCCGATCCGGAGGGGATGCGGGAAGATGAGGAAGCTTGTGCTGGAA
>JAVEYH010000147.1:0-7600 GCA_034003585.1 Kiritimatiellia bacterium | reverse complement strand
CGCGGCCAGTGCCCGCTCCAGCGTTTCGGCGCGCACGGTCTCTGCGGGGCCGGAGCGGGTGGCGTCCGCGGTCAGCAGGGCCGCGACCGTGAGACTGAAGACCAGCGCCACGAACCCGACGCCGCGCGCGCCTTGCCGCAACATCCGGTTCCGCGCCTCCATGCCTGTGCACCCCATGCAGAGATCCCCCTTCGCGGTTCCAACTTTGGCGGTATCTTACCGGAGGCGGAGAGGCGTGGCAACACTCTTCCGCTCAGTGGAGGGCTGACACTCTTCCGGTCGTGTGGTACAGTGATGCGGGGATGGCGACTGGGGGAGGGATACCGAAGCATGAGTGTCAGGAACGAAGTGCCGGCGCAGGACGACGCCGGAAAGGTTGATCCGCTGGCGCTGTCGCACGCGCGGCCGGAGTGGAGCGCGTCGCAACCGATGACGCCCGCGCAGAAGCGCTGGCTGTTCGCGGTGGCTGCGGGCGTGGCGGGTGCGGCGCTGGTGTGGCCGTTGCGGACGGCGCAGGGGCTGATCGCGGCCTGCACCGCGCTGTATGTCGTGGTCACGCTGTACAAGTTCATCGTGATCCGCGCGTCGCTGTCGCCCTCCGCGATGCTGCGCTTCACGCCGCGGGATCTGACCGCGTGCGGGCCGCGGGAATGGCCGGTTTTCTCCGTGCTGGTGCCCATGTACAAAGAGCCGGAGACCGTCCGGCAGATGGTGTCGTCGCTGGAGGCTTTGGATTATCCGGCGGACAGGAAGGACGTGCAGATCCTGTTGGAGGCGGACGATGCGGCCACGTGCGAGGCCGCGCGCGCCCTCTCCCTGCCCGAAGGCTTCCGGCTGACAATCGTGCCGCCGTCCTTTCCGCGGACCAAGCCCAAAGCGTGCAATGTGGGCTTGGCGTTGGCGCGGGGCGAGTATCTCGTGATCTATGACGCGGAGGACCTGCCGGAGCGGGATCAGCTCAAGAAAGCGGTTCTGGCCTTCGAGTCCTCGCCGGACAAGGTGGTCTGCATCCAGTCGCGGCTCAATTATTACAACCCCCGTCAGAACACGCTGACGCGCTGGTTCACTGCCGAGTACTCCGCGTGGTTCGACCTCCAGCTCCCGGGTTTGGCGGCGCTCGGCGCGGTCATCCCGCTGGGCGGCACCTCCAATCATTTCCGGACGGCGGTGCTGAGGGAACTGATGGGCTGGGACGCCTACAATGTGACGGAGGACTGCGATCTGGGGGTGCGGCTGGCGCGCGCGGGGTACGCCACACGCATGCTGGAAACCACCACCTGGGAGGAGGCGTGCAGCCGTCCCGCGTTCTGGATCCGGCAGCGTACCCGCTGGCAGAAAGGCTATATCCAGACATGGTTCGTCCACATGCGGCGGCCGCTCGCGCTGTTGCGCGAACTGGGGCCGGTGAATTTCCTTCACTACCAGTTGCTGATCGGGGGGGTGACGTTCTCAGTGCTGGTGAATCCGGTGTTCTGGATGATGGCGCTGGTCTGGTTCGTGTTCCGTCCGGACGGGGTGGCCCAACTCTTCCCGGGCCCGGTCTTCGCGGCCGGCGCGCTCTGTCTGTTCCTGGGCAATTTCGTTTTCCTGTATGTGAATCTGCTGGGATGCTGCAAACGGGGGCAGGACAGCCTGATGTGGTGGGCCTTGCTCACGCCGGTGTATTGGGTGATGATGAGTTACAGCGGGTGGCGGGCGGTCGTCCAGTTCTTCCGCGACCCGTTTGTTTGGGAGAAGACGCAGCACGGTCTGGGGTCTCCGGCCGGTGCCGCGGCGGCGCGGCGGGGCTGAACGGAATGCGTGGCGGTGCGCAAGAAGGCAGGGGAGAGGGCATGGCAGAGGATCGGAAGACGTACCGGTGGGTCCGGATGCTGACAGGCGGGGTGACGCCTTTCGCGCTGGCTGCCGCATTGCTGGTTTTCGCGCGGTTTCACGCGCCCGCTTGGGTTCCCGGGGCGCAGGAGGCGGGCATCTGCCGCGAACTGCTGGCCGGGACCACGGTGGGGCGGCAGGCGTTGTTCGGTTCGTGCTGGGTCGCGCCGCTGCCGGTGCTCTTTTATCTGCCGTTCGCCTGGCTTTTTCCCGAACCGCTGGCTGGGATGGGCGCGTTTTTCACGGCGTGGTTTCTGGTTTTGTGGGCGGTGCGCGAGGCCGTCAAGGCGACCGGGCAGTCGGGTGTGCGGATCGTGCTGGCGCAGGCTGCCGTGGCGGGGATGATGATGCTTTCGCCGCAGGCGCAGACGTTGGGGATCCGCACGGCGCTGATGACCCTCTTCCTGCTGTTGGGGGGGGCGGCGCTGGCGGATTGGGCGGCGTACCGCAGGCTCCGTGATGTGGTCACGGCAGGCGGGGCCGGGGCTTTCCTCGCGTTATGCGGGTTGCCCGCCTTTGTCTCGGCCGGTGTGGCGGTGGGGATGCTGCCGCTGGCGGCCTGCGGGCAGCGCGAATCGCGCGGCCGCATGCAGGCCTGGCTGCTGCTGGGCGGGTTGCCCCTGGTGTATGCGGTCGGGGTCTGGGTCCTGATGAACCGGCTGGTTTTGGGTGACCCGCTCTTTTTCGTGCGCTCCCTTTCGCATCTGCTGCCGCGGCCCGGCGTGTTTGTGCTGGCGGTGCTGGGTTCGGGTCTGGCCCTGCTGCCCGCCCTGATCGTGACGTGGGTCTGCGATGCGCGCACGCCCGCGGCCCCCGGCGCGGGTCCGGCGGCGGCCTCCGCCGTGCTGATCTCGTTTGCGGTGGAGCTGCTGGCGTGCGGGTGGGTGCTGACGCGTTTCGGTGTCGGGTGGCACGCCGGGACGCTGCACGTCGCGGCGCTGGCGGTGCTGGCCGTGGCCCTCGCGCGGCTGCGGCAGCCGCCTGTCCGTTTGGCCGCATCGCTCGCGCTGTTCGCGTATCTGAGCCGGTTCTGGCTGGGCGGCGCGCCGCTTTCCGCGGCCGGCGCGGAGGGTTCCGGCGATGCCGACGTGCCGCGGCAGGTCGAGGCGTTTGTCGAATCCCGCACGCCGTACGGCCGGGTGTTCGTGCTGGGGTACGCGGGGCTGGATCTGTTGCGCGGTTATGCGGGGGGGCGGCTCCAGCCCAACCTCGACCTGCATGTGGGCGCGTTGCGCCGCGCGTATCCCGGTCAGAATCTCTATGTGCTGGTGCCGCGCCCGACCGGAGCGGCGCGTTCGGAGAGCGTGTTCTGGAAATACCCCGATCTGTACGCCTTGGGCGGGGACCGGCTGCTGTATGCCGCGACCTTCGGCTCCTGGCGGCTTTTCGAGGTGGTTACGGCGCCGACGCGGGAGCAGTGGGACGAATGGCGGCGGGCGGCGGAGACCGGATTATGATGCCGCCGGGGATGGCGGACAGAGGAGTGTCGCGCGGGTGAAACGGGAGCGTCAGGTGTTGGCGGGGCATGTCGCGCCGTTCGCGCTGTGGCTCGGCGTGTTGTTGCTGCTGCAGGGGCTGGAGGCGGGCGGGATGTGCCCGCGCGGTCTTTACCCGTGGAGTTACGCACTCAAAGCCGTTGCCTGTGCCGCGCTGTTTCTGTGGCTTGCCCCGTGGCGCGTCTATCCGGCCTTGAAGCCAAGTCAGGTGCTGCCCGCGCTGGTTGCGGGCGCGGCTGTGGCGGCGGTGTGGATTGTGCCGGAGACGCCCTGGATGGCGCGGGTGGCGCCCGCGTTTCAGGCATTTTACCACCGGTGGCTGATTCTGTTTCCGGGTACGCTGCCGGAGTATGTTGACCCGGCGTGGTTTCCTGCGCTGCCCCCGGGGCATCGCGCGCTCGCGTGTGCGCCGGAGCAGGCCGGATGGGGTTTGACCTTGTGCCGGCTGGCGGGTTCGGCCGGGGTCATCGCGGTGATCGAGGAGTTTTTTTTCCGTGGTTTTTTCTACCGCTGGCTCCGCCAGGGCCGTTTCACGGAAGTGCCGCTCACCGTTTGGGACGCGCAGGCGTTTTGGACCGTGGCGGCGGTGTTCGCGCTGGAGCATGACCGGTGGGCCGCGGGGTTGCTCGCGGGGGCCGTTTATGGTTGGCTGACGGTACGGACCGGCGGCATTTGGGCCGCGGCCCTGGCGCATGGGTTCACCAACCTGTTACTCGGGGTGTATGTGATCGTGTCGGGACAATACGGTTTTTGGTGAGGTGGGCGGCAGAAAGAGACGGGGTGTCGCGAAGATGACTGAGGCGAAGTTGAATCGGGAGTATGCGCTGAGGATTTTGGGCGTCGGCGCGCTGATGACCGGTCTGAGCGTGTGGTCGCTGTACGACGGGTTCGCGGCCTGGCCCCGGCAGAACCGCGCGCTGGATGCGGCGCGGCCGGCGCTGCTGGCCCGGGAGCTGTCGGCGGAGGCCTGGCTTGACCGGGATGCGGGGGGAACGCGTCTGGTTGACGCCGTGTTCGCCGCGCAGGGGAGGCGCGCGCCATCCAAACTGGTCAAAAAGCTGGGGGAGCTGAGAGTCCCGGCCTCTGCCTCCGGCAGGGAGGGGTTGCGCGCGATGCAGGCCGCGCAGATCCGCCGGTTGTTCGAAGGCCCGGTTTACGACACGCGCGACCTCCAATCGCAATCCGTTCAGGCTGCGGTGACCTTGGGTCTGGCGCTGCTGGCGTTTTTCACGGTGGCGCGCAAGGCGCGGCTGCGGTTTGCCGCGGATGATTCGGGCCTGAGCGGGAGCGGATTCGGCAATGCGTCGGTCCCCTACGCGGAACTCGCCCGGATCGACTGGTCGAAGTGGGACGCGAAGGGAATCGTGGTCCTGACGCTCCGGAACGGGCGGCGGCATAAACTGGACGGCTGGCACTTCGCCGGGATGACGGGGCTGGCGGATGAGATCCGCCGGCACCGTCCGGATCTCTCTCCGGATGCGGGCTGAGTTCCGGCGCGCCGTTGCGGAGGCCGCGCCGGACGGCACGGGTCAGGCCGGTGAGAGCGTGACCGGACCGACGTGCCAGATGTCGCGCGCGTATTCGCGGATCGTCCGGTCTGAGGAGAACCGGCCGGAACGGGCCACATTGATCAGGGCCTTCCGGTCCCACGCCAGCGGTTTCCGGTACAGAGCCTCCACCTTATCCTGGGTTTCGATGTAGTCCCGCAGATCCGCCAGCAGCATGTAGTGGTCGTTGTAATCGAGCAGGGCGCGGAGCAGCGGGTCGAAGATGCCGGGGGAGAGCAGGCTGAACACGTTGCGCCGGATCATGTCGATCGCGCGCCGGATCTCCGGGTCCGCGTGGTAGATCGCCCGCGAGGAATAGACCGGACGCAACTCCTCCACCTGCTCAGCGCGCAGGCCGAAAAGGAAGATGTTCTCGTCGCCCACCGCCTCGTGAATCTCCACGTTGGCACCGTCCAGCGTGCCGAGGGTCAGGGCGCCGTTGAGCATGAGCTTCATGTTGCCGGTGCCGGAGGCCTCGGTGCCGGCCAGGGAGATCTGCTCGCTGACATTGGCGGCCGGGATGATCTTCTCGGCCAGTGACACGCGGTAATCGGGCAGGAAGACCACGCTCAGGCGTTCCCGGATGCGCGGGTTGTGATTCACCACATCGGCGATGCCGTGGATCAGGCGGATGATCAGTTTGGCCGTATGATAACCGGGTGCGGCTTTGGCGGCGAAGAGGAAGACCCGCGGGAACGGTTCGTGCCGCGGATTTTCCACCAGCCGGTTGTACAGTACGATGATGTACAGCGCGAGCAGCAGCTGGCGTTTGTACTCGTGCAGACGCTTGACCTGCACGTCGAAGATTGCCTCGGGGGAGACTCCGATCCCGACCGTCGCGCGGATGTGGCTTGCCAGCATCTCCTTGTTCGCCTGCTTGACTTGCCGGAAGGCGGTGAGGAAGGCCTTGTCGTCGAGGCGGCCCTCCAACTCCCGCAGCCGTTCGAGATCAACGATCCATCCGTCGCCGATCGCTTCGGTGATCAGCGCCGCGAGTTGGGGGTTGGCTTTGAGCAGCCAGCGCCGTTGGGTGATGCCGTTGGTCTTGTTCGAGAAGGACTGGGGGTTGAGTTCGTAAAAGTCCCGGAAGAGGGAGGTCTTCAGGATCTCCGTGTGGAGGCGCGCCACGCCGTTCACCGCGGAGGAGCCGATGATCGCCAGATTGGCCATCCGCACGGCGCGTTCGCCCTGCTCGTCGATCAGGCTCATGCGGGCCAGACGCAGCACGTCCCCGGGCCACATGGCCGCGACCTGTCGGAGGAAACGCCCGTTGATCTCGTAGATGATCTGCATGTGCCGCGGCAGCAGGCGCTCCATCAGCGGGACGCTCCACTTCTCCAGGGCCTCCGGCAGCACGGTGTGGTTCGTGTAGCCGGTGCAGGCGCGGGTGATCGACCAGGCGGTGTCCCAGTCGAGCCCCTCGCGGTCCACCAGCAGGCGCATCAGTTCGGGGATGATCAGCGCGGGATGGGTCTCGTTGAGCTGGATGAAGGCCTTTTCGGGCAGCAGCCGCCAGTCGCTGTTTTTGAGATGGAAACGCCGCAGGATGTCCTGCAGGGAACAGGAGACGAAGAAGTACTGCTGCCGCAAACGCAGCTCTTTTCCGGCCAGCACATTGTCGTTGGGGTAAAGAACCTTGGTGAGGTTTTCCGCCAGCACTTTGTTCTCAACCGCCTCAACGTAAGACCCTTTGTTGAAGTCATCAAGGTGGAATTCGTCATCGGCCCGCGCCGACCAGAGCCTCAGGGTGTTGACGCTGTCGCCGTATCCGACGATCGGCAGATCGTACGGGATCCCCATGACCTGTTCGGTCTCGACCCAGCGCCACTCCACCCGGCCGTTGGTGATGCACTCGACCCGTCCGCCGAAATGGACGATCTGGGTGTTTTCCGGCCGCGCCACTTCCCAGGGCGAGCCCTCTTTGAGCCAGTGGTCCGGTTCCTCGATTTGCTGGCCGTCCACAATCCGCTGCTTGAAGATGCCGTAGTCATAACGCAGCCCGTACCCCACGCAGGGCAGGTTGAGCGTCGACATGGAATCCAGGAAGCAGGCGGCGAGCCGGCCGAGACCGCCGTTGCCCAGTCCGGCGTCGACCTCGATGTCGCGCAGGGCGTGCCAGTCGATGCCGTAATCCGCAAGCGCCTCCTGGCAGAGCGCGTCCATTTTCAGGTTGATGACATTGTTGCCGAGCAGGCGCCCGATCAGGAATTCGAGCGACAGGTAGTAGACGCGTTTGACATTCTGATTACGGTGGCAGGCGATGGTTTCGAGCCAGCGTTCGATGAGACGGTCGCGCACGCAGTAGGCGAAAGCCGTATACTGGTCAAACGGCGAAGCGTTGCCCATCTCCTTGGCGAGGGTGTAACGCATATGCCAGGCATAGTCTTCTTTCAGCCCTTCGACGCTCATTTCAACTCGGCGGTCGCGCTGCCGTCTGCGGGGGGGTGCTTTTTGATCCATAGCGATCCTTGTGGTCCTTAAAAACGTTTTTCCATAGTATGACAGAAAGCCTAACAGGCGTCACGTTGTAAGGTGGGGTAGTCAGGTGGCGGAGGGGGAAAGGGAAGCGGGCGAGTCGGGAGCGCGGGCGTCCCCGCCCGCAACAGCGTTTCCCTCATTAGGCTGAGCGGTCGCTCCTTGAGAACCAGACCGCGCATCGGAATCGCGCGCGGCCTTTCACATGGC
>JAVEYH010000146.1:6278-7703 GCA_034003585.1 Kiritimatiellia bacterium | reverse complement strand
AACATTCTTTTAATTTTGGATTTGCCCCCGCCACATGGCAGACCAATTCGCGGAAAAAACCGGCTCCAGATGCGCCGCAAGATCCAGCCCGGCGTCCAGCGTCGTTCAAAACAGACCCACCTGATGTTATCGCTTTCATCCACCCGTTCCGATCGTTTGTGGGCCACCGGGATGACGGTGTGAACCTCGGCGACCTTCTTTAACGCTTCCCAGATGAAGTGCGTCCGCTGTTCGCCGCCATAGGAGGTGTTGCGCGGATCAGTACCAACCAGATAGAGTATCTTGGGACGTTTACTCATGCGAGGCGCCGCGTCCGAAAAGATTCTTCTTCGCCAACGACAGAACCGCGGACAGCCGTTCGGAAACGTGTCGTGTCAAATGGGGCCACGCGGCCGCAAACGCTTCCAAAACTTCTGCGAGCCGGTCGGCTTGCGCAACATCCGACAGCCAGTGTCGCGGATAGCCGAAGTGCTGAAACAGCCCCGCGAATTTCCCCTGGTAACCGAAGCCCGCTACCGGCTTACCCATGCCCAGCGCCGCGATCGCCAGATGCATGCGGCTCGCAAAGACCGCGTCCAATTCGCCGCACACGGCTTTCAGCTCCGGCGCAGAGAGCGTGTCGCGGATCAACGAGACACGATCCCCTAAGTGGCGAAGTTGCTCCGCAACCGGCTCGAGGCAGGCCCAATCGCCGCCACTGCGGAAATCATGCGGCACCAGCAGACATGAAATTGTGGGGTTGTTCTCCATAAAAACACATACCTGCCGCCCGATCTCGGCCAAGGCGGCCGTCCGCTTACCAGGATCATCCGCAAACAAATGAGCGTGAACATTGAAACCCAACACGCGCTGCCCGCGTTCCCGTTCCCGCGAAATCCACTGCGCGATCAGCCGGGTTTTTGCGGTCTCTATCGGGCACATCAGGAAGGCCACATCGGCAACCTGTTCCGCGCGGCACCCCGTCTTATCCGTGAACCGCTGAAGTGAAACGGGATCGCGAAGATAAAAAGGCAGACTCCCTGTCACCAGCCTGAAACAGAACGGCAGAATCCCGGACGGATTGCCGTTGAAGCTGAATCCGGTCAGCCTCGTGGGTACCCCGAGGCGAGCACAAAGATCAGCCGTCACCAGCAGGGTCAACGAGGTCAGGACCGAATAATGGCCATCCATGCAGTCGGCGCCCAGTACAAAGCATTCAGACGGCGCTTCGTTGCGTACGCATCGAATGATATTCAAAAACGGAACGCGGCCGCGCCACACCGGTTCGATACGCGCGTCGGCCAGCACACCGGTCCGGATGCATTCGGGCTTGGCTCCGAGGGCTGACACCAAGATCACCTCACCTTGCGGAAAGCGTGCTCGGAAGTCCTGTACCAACGCGGCGATCATCGCCTCGTCCCCCCGCGACCCCGTTACCGTCCACGG
>JAVEYH010000146.1:0-6178 GCA_034003585.1 Kiritimatiellia bacterium | reverse complement strand
CCCGGCTTGGCCTCGTAAAACCATGCTCCGGACCGGCTCGTGCGCACAATCCCGCCCAACACCCCCGTCTCCATGTCTTTGTGAAACAACCCGAAAGGATCGTTTCTGGACGCCACCGCGTTCAAGAATGTCGCGTAGTCTCGATTCGTCACAGCGTGGCGAGCCATCTCAAAGACGTAGTCGACTCGCCCATGCCTCCCAAAAAGCGTGTCTGGCGGATTAAAGGGGTGATCGATCACGACATAATCTGCAGAACCCCTCGTGGCATGGGCGTCCCGTCCATGAAACACGGTCAAGATGCCCGTGCCACGCCTGACCGCAGTACCGGTAGGGACGTCTCCCCGAGGCGTCCGCGGACAGTTCGGCGAACCGTCCCCCCTACCTATCACTTGAGCGTTGAGCGTTGAGCGTTGAGCGTTGAGCGTTCCTCCCCCGTCTTTCTTCACCCGCACAAGCCGAAATCCGAACGTTGAGAGCCTTTTTTCCGGCGCGTCACCCTCCGTTGATGTGACGAGCAGACTCTCAATGGGCCTGAAGAGAGATCCTCCCAACGCCAATTTCCAGCCGTTCGGCATGGCGGCATCCACCCATTCAGCGCAGTTGCCAGCCTGACCGAAAGTCCCGTAAGGGCCGGCCTGCCGATAGAGATCCACATCTGCCAGATGCGGTGCGGGCAACGCCCAGCCCAAGCGAAAATCATAATAGTTGGCAGAGTTCTTCTGGTCGGGATCCTGCGAGGGCCTCTCATTGTTGCCGGTCAGATATTTGGTCCACCCCCGCGTACTATGAAAGGCCGCAGCCTTGAACCACTCATCCGCTGTCGGCAGACGGTACGCCCATTCCGTATCCTGACCGCACAGCCAGTCGGCATATCGGCGAGCATCGAGCCATGAGACAAAAACAACCGGCTTGTTTTCGAACCCCTTTTTAGGTTGGAATCGCTCGGCGTTGGTATCATTTCTAAGAATCCCGCCAAAAAAATGATCCGCCATGCCGTTCGAAAAAAGCCCTTCACTTTCCCCCACAGGCAGCGAATTTAAGAATACACAATACTGTCTGTTCGTAACCGGAACCTTCGCGATCTCAAAGGGATAACCAACTGCCCCGCGACCGTCCTGCAGGGGGGGATTGCTCACATCCCCAACCGAGCACCAATCAATATCGGAGTACACCTTCAAATCATTCCCTTACCACAATAATCAGGGCAAAACTCGCGACAACGTTCTGGGCAATAACTTCTGCAAAGTACGGATCAGGATCGCGCGTACCTGCATCCGCTCCTGAACGGAGAGCACGAAAAGCAGCGCGCAAGCTATAACCATCCCTCCTCCCGTTCCGGAAATCAGCATCAAGCGCATGACCGAGGGGGGGAGAAAACGTAAGAGTGCCGCAAGCGCCGCTCCGGTAAGCAGACACAAGAACAGCACCGGCAAAAGTACCTCACGCACCCATGACCAAACCGGCATACCTACCTGAATCCTTGCCCACCAGACCCTACCCAACGAGCACATGCCTACCGCAATAGCCGATGATCCGGGCACCACCCACGCAGGGAACCCCGCCTTGCATCCCAACCAAGCGAGAGGCACAGCCATCAGCATGAGGAACCCAACCGTCAATTGGAAACCGCGTATACGTCCCCCTGCCGCCAGGGCTACCGCATGTCCCACCGAGATCGAATTGAAAAATGCCGCAAGAAGAGCTATGCGGCAAAAGAGCACGGCACCCGCCGGCGGAGTTCTCAACCAAAGGCTCAGGACGAATTCCATCTCAAAGGCCAGCGGCAGCATGAACAATAGATTGAGCAGAGAGGCAAGACGGCACGAACTGAAAGCGAGTCTCATCACACGCTGTCGATCTCCAGCACCCTCTGTGGCGACAATTTCTGGATTCAATGCCGTTGTCAATGCGTTTGTTAGCGCTGTAACCTGCCCGGACACCTGCGTTCCGACATTCAACGCCGCATTGACCAGAGGTCCGAAAAACTTGTTCCCGATCAAAGCAACGCCTTGGCTACAGCCCAACCAGCCCAATGCCCCGAAAAAATTCCATGCCGCAAAATCCGACAATTCTTTGATTTTGCGCCTATCCCACCACTGCCTAAAGCACAGCCGTGTTTCAGGGAACGAGATCCAGGCACGTGTCACATAAATCAGCGCAGACAAGAGACCGACACCGACACTGTAGCAGGCATAATAAACCAATCTATCACCTGCATAACGCAGCAGGGTCCAGGCGAAGAAGAAATTCAACACGGTGCCGATGGACTCATACACCGCTTGTTCCGCGATTCGCTGCCGCGCCACATAAACAGCCCGAAAGGGTACAAGTGTCATGGAGATGAAGGCAGAAAAGACGGAGAGGCGGAAGACCCAGACGCAACTCGCCAACCGCTCAGGCGGGATCACCAGCCAATTCCTGACCATCCATACGCCCAACGGATACCCGACCAAAACAAGGATTGCGGGCACCAACGCGTGAATGGAAAGCGAAGCGTTGAACCAAGCGCGCAACTCGTCGTACGCGCAACTTTCCGCCGCTCGGCATTGGCCCATGGCAAAGGAGAGATGCCGGGAGGCGCTGGTCGCCATCACCGCATTAAGAAACGTGATGAACACCGTGATGGATCCCACCACGCCGAACAGTCCGAAATCGACAGCCCCAAGTCCTTGCAACACCCAGCGGGTACTGAACAGGCCCAACGCAAGAACAAGCAAACTCCTAGCATAGGTGCCCCCCGTGTTCAGCAAAATACGCGAGGAGGCTCTCATAGTCCCTGCTTTGAGCGTTGCGTATTGAATGTTAAGCGTTGAGCGTTCGCCCGACTCCGCCACCCCATCGCTAATAACAGGGCAACGCCCAGAGCACTGGCACCATAAATTGCCACCCGCCGGACCGGCATGCCGGTATACTTACGGATTTGCCATTTGATTTCGCCCAACATCGAATCCCGTCCCTGCAACATCCTCTCGCCAGCAATGGATAGCCCGGTTTGCTCACCTGGATCGGACAGCAAGCTTTTCAGTTTTCCAAAATGATTAGCAGCTAATTCACGCGGTGAACACTCCATTTTTACACATAGATAAGCTGCCCGTCCTATAACCGCACCCATCTGCGCAGTCGTGTTCATGACCCGCGGCGAAGCCAAGGCCACATGTGTGCCGCTCATATTCCTACCAGCCATAAAAAGGTTCTCGATATTACGGGAATAAAAACATCGGAAGGGAATCGGATAGGGCTTGATCCGAATCATCTCATTCGGGGACTCTGGCAACAGTCTCTTGATATCCGGATCATCATAAGCCGCCGACCGGAACTCTTGCCCCGGGAAGAAGCGTGCGTTATCCGGATGCGGAAAATGCATATCCAAATACCATGTTGTCGTTACGCATCCATCCTCGTAAAGGCGATGCTGTGTCAGGTCATCCTGTGTGAGAATATAATCCCCCATCAATCGGCGCGACTCCCGTTTCCCCGTGATATAAGCCGCCCAACAAAGTTCCGCCTTGCGATAACGCTCTTTCTGGACACTTCTGTTCTTTAAAAAGTCCCAAGCACCAAACATAGCACGGAAATTATGATCACGAATCTTCTCCGCCTCAAAGATCTGATCTTGTTCAAAGCCGCTTTCCCAGTTCCAATAGACGGCATACGGCTCTTTCGTTTGCGCATCTGGATCAAACCCAATCGCCGACACATGCAAGGATTCTTCGTTAATCGTCAAAGCCCAGGAGCATTCAGGGAAAGGAACCTCCCTGTCAGCCCACCGTGTTTTCCAATAATTGGTAGCTCCAAGGTATTTACGCTTTCCCTCCGGTGCCGCAAGGAGTTCGCCCGTCTCTTCCCGACTCTCAGATCCTGCCCGATAATCGGCCCCAGCTAAAAAACCGACCGTGGCATCCCCTGTGCAGTCAGCAAAAAAACGTCCGTCAAATTGAAGCTCGTCGGAGTTCTCAGTATGGCGCGCCACAACGGAAACAATCCGTGCTCCGTTTGTAACAACCGCATATACATGATAATTCAGAAACAGTTTCAGATTTTTCTCATTCCGGATCCACTTCTCCAACGCCTCCTCATCGGGCGGGGGGCGCTGATAGCTTTGGGGATCAAGCTTGACATTTGAAAGCTTGTAAATTTCGTACAAAACATCAGAGTTACGCGGGAACGGTGGCAGACCGGGTTTCCCGATCGGGCAAACACGAATCTCACTCGACGCATTTCCGCCGAGCACCGGCCGATTTTGAATCAAAACCGTTTTCAACCCCAATCGAGCAGCAGCAACTGCCGCGCACATGCCTGCATACCCGCCGCCTGACACGACAAAATCATACAAGCCGGCCACCGGCGGGGATTGTGCGAGGCCCAACAGTTTACGACGCCAGCCGAAATCATTTGAAACAGGCGGCGTATACTTATCTGCCTCTTGGTCGGGGATAAACAGGATCGCGTCGCATCTCCCCTCAAATCCGCTCAAATCAATGAGACACACCGTGCACGTCGTATTGCTGATGATCGCTGTCCCGCCATTCCACCATTCCCACTCACCGGTGCCGCCAATTCCGAATGTGACCGGCAACTGACAGTCATTCACGGCAACTGCAAATCTTCCCGGACCGTGCGGCACAACCCAATCCCGTGTTCGCACGTAAACCCGGTATGCCCCGACTCTCGGTAACGTAACCGTTGTACGGGCGGGCTGCACCGGGTGACCGAGCCCGTGAGCAAGCAGAAACGGCGATCCCATGACATCCATAAACTGCGAATCAACCACCCACCCACCCCTCTCCCGAAAGCTTTCGGCTTCAAGAAGAACAGGTGCGGACATTACGCAAGGCACAATGAAAACAAATGCGACCAGATATGGAAAAAAAGCAAACACATCTATCCTTTTTAACACTTACAAAAGAATTTCACCGTCTGGTGTATAAGTAGGACTACGCATCGCCGCATTTATGAGAGCCCTATATTGAGTTGCTTTAGCGTCTTTCTTTAGTTCTTTGATCATGGTTTTAGCCAACTCCGTGTTTCCAACATAAGCGACGGCCCCGGCCTGTTGAAGAGAATGGCGGACGACAGCCGAATAGTCATAACGCCTTTTCGCTTTGCTTATCAATGCATCAAACAGTACCGTTATTTCCTTTTCACCCATATCTTTCGGGGTGTCGGGGAAATATTTTTCAACAATGCTCCGATTTAGCGGTTTGGTTTGGACGAATGCATACGTCGCGTCCACATACCCTAATAGCTTAAAATAATCCTTAAAGGTTTCAACAAATGCGGGAATCCAGAAACAAGTATACCAACCATAATCCTGAAAGATGAAAAACGAACCAGTTCTCGACACCCTGCTCACCTCGGACATGAAATACTTCGTGCCATACCAACTTTTGCAGCCGTCAACAAACACTGCATCTGCCAAGACGTCTTCACCTATCCTAAAAAGGGGGGCCGCCTCCCTCACATCTGCTGGCCGATCAGGTACACCTTGATCAATCGGACATACACAACGAAAGTAATCATGCCCCGAATGGATTTTCTTAAAAATCTCCAAAAAATTCACCGACCCACCCATGCCATCCAAATCTGCCTGATTTAATGCGCCTGACATAACGAGCGGATTTAGAGTCTTTATGAGATGTTGCGGGTCGTGGTAGCAACGAAAACGGTCATAGGTGTATAATTTTGAACCGCTTGAGGCGTTCGGGTTATCACACATGCCCAAGGCGATTGCACGGGTTGTACCTCCGAGATATGGCCCGATTTCTATGACATCATTCTCACCCTTCCACATTGTGCTAAAAAAATGGTACAAAAAACGTCGTTCACGTTGTGTTGCTTCCGAGGGGACTTCATCCAACATTTTTTCAACAGTTTCGGTAGTATCAAGCGGAATTTGAAATGCATTATGCCAACCTGTACTCATCGAACGCAAGCAATCAGGATTTATTTTGAAAACTGTCCTTATGACAGATTGTGCAAAACATTCGGGATAACGATGCTTAGAAAGGTTTCGAATTATGCTCTGGACTTGTTTTTTCATATGATCTCTTTCAAAACACCTGTAAACAGAAAAACCGAATAATAGCTCGCCTCCGTTCCTGTGAAGGATACGGACAACGGCTTTCGTCCACTTCCTAACGTACCGATGGATAAAGATTTAACCAGGAACGGAGGAAAA
>JAVEYH010000145.1:0-7788 GCA_034003585.1 Kiritimatiellia bacterium | reverse complement strand
CCCCGCTCTCGCACGGCCTTCGCCACATGCCGCGTCGTATCCAGCACCGCGCGGATGTTCAGCTTCGTACATCCGCGGTACCACTCCCTCCACGGACCGTGACAATACGCCTCAGCCAACACCGGGATTTCCGCAAATGCCGTTTCCGCCCTCCCCAATTCGCGTTCGCACACGGACAGATCACCCACATCGAGCGCCTCCGCCGCCAGCAGCACATGCTCCAGCCACGCGCTTGCCCGCTCCATGAAACTCGCCGGATAAATCAGGTTGTCCCGTAGCGTCACCGCCTCGGCTTCCGGCAGCCGCGTAACCGCCGCCCCCGCATGCAGTGCGGCCAGGCGGAACCCCGTCCGTTGCGCCGCCACACGCCGGAGGGTCTCGCGGCGCCCAAGGCTGACCGGATGCATGTCGCTCAGTCCCGCATGAAACGCATCCCCGGCGCGAACCGTGCCGCCGGGCTCCTCCGCCGTGGCGGACGCTCCCGGCAACCGGATCCCTTCAGGTTCCGTTCCCGCTCCGGTTGCGCGCGTCTTGACTTTTTTTGAAATTTCGGCCAGTGCCGACCTGCCCGCGTGGAACATTTGACCGTCCATCAGGAACGGCACCTGCTGACGGTCATGGATCTGATAGGCGTTGAAGTAAATGCGGTAGGCCTTCGCAATTTCCGGCTGTCGCACCGTGAAACGTTCCGCCGTCCAGGACTCCAGCCACGCTTCGGGATCGGTGCCGTCCAGGCGCCAGGTCATGGCAGCCGTCGCGGCGATTCCCAGCACAAACTCGCGCACATTGGAGACATTGAAAATGGCATACTCCGCCGCGCCGTTTCCTTTGGCCGTCTGCAACAACTCGAACGTTTTGTGCGGCGGCACCACCTGCGCCAAATGCGGTCCGCTGCCGAACAGCGCATGGTGATAGTAGACGCCATACGTGTTCTGCGGATTCCGGGGGGTCTCAAAAAAATCCCGCTGCCATTTCCACCCCGGCGAGTTGTCCGCGAACACGATGATCGTCCCTTCGGGGATCGCCAGATGCCCTTGCCGGTTCAGCACCGTTCCCTCCGCCCACAAGGTCGTGGACATCAGGCGGCCCTCTTTCGGACACACGGCATCCAGAATCCGTACCTGCTCTGCCATCGCCTCAGAGATGATCCGCCCGCGGTCCGCATCCGACTGCGGCACGCCCGGATCCGCCATCCACATGGGCCGGTCGGCCACGCCGCGCAAACCGAGTTGCCAGATCACGTTTGGGAAATCAGCCCATTTCCGCGCATACGCGCGCCATACCTCGCGCAACTCGTCCGGCTGGCTGAAATAGGAATACTTCAGATCCCTGCCGCGCGCCTTCCAGTAGTTGAAATACGAAAACGCACTTACGCCCATCGGCTCCACATGATGCTGCGACACGAACACGCCACGCCGGGCGCACTCCTCCACCAGCGCCCGCTCCGGCGGGTTCAGGATGTCGATGAAGCTGGCCGGGATGATCAGATTGAAACGGCTGCGCACCAGCGCCTCGACCACGGCGCGCATGGCCTCGCGGTTGACCACCTGTTTGTAGTAGGGGTAATCGATGTCACGTTTCCCCCCGCTTTCCATCCACTCCGTCAAAAGATCCTCGTCGTTGATGAACCAGCCGCGGAAACGGAACGCGGGGGAGCCGGAAACCAGCGCGACCCCGTCCCACTTCAGCTCCGCGCGTTGGGCTGGCTCGCGGCCGGACCAGAACCAGAGCGGGTCAACCTTCAGATAGCGTTCCGCGAATGCGTACACGCCGAACATCGTACCGCGCGGGTCGCCCCCTTCAATGATCAGCCGCCCGTTCTCTGCCGCCACGCGGTAGCTTTCCCAGGCGCCGCCGGAGCGGGTGGCGATCACGACGCACGCCCCCGCGGTTGGCTCGCCGCTCAGCACCGCCGGTTTGTGCCTTGTGATTTTCGCCACATCCGAGGCCAAATCCTCTGCCGCCAGCCGTACAAACGCCGGCTCCCCCTCCGCCACCGTGATGGGTACCGCCTGATCGCCGGAAACAAACGTAAACCCGCCGGCAACCGCATTCCCGGCACTGAGCATAATGCCCGCAACCATAAAGATCCGCCGCACACACATCCTTGACCTCCTTCTTGACGCATCGGGAGAGACGTTCGGCCGCACTCCGGATGCGGCCGAAACCAACCGACGTTTCCGGAACGCTCAAATCCCGCAGGCGTTACCGGATGACCGTATCCTTTTCCGCGATCAGCACCGGCGCGTCATAGAACGGCACGTCCCGGAAAAGGGTGAACTCCCCCACGCGCAAAGTGCGGTCCTTCGGCCAGGCGTAGATGCGCCCGGAGACCAGATCGACCCAGACCGGCTCCCGGAACGTCAGCCCTTTGACCGTCACCTGCACCGGGCGCGTCACGAAGGCGTCGTCCGGCGTGGCGGAACGGTCCCACAGCACCACCAGCGCCGCGCCGGTCGCGGCATGCCGGTAGGCGAAACACGCGCCGGGTCTTTCGGACATGACACTGACGACCGGCCCGGTCACGCGCGCCAGGGCGCTGTCAAACACCGCCACCGTGTTCTGCACGGCATAGTAGGCCAGCTTGATGCCATCCACCCGTTTGTCCTCCGTGGCGTGCAACAGCCCCTTGCGATTGATCTCCCGCCCCTTGTGGTTGAAATCGCAGATCGTGAACACAGCCGACTCCACATCATGCCCGAGGTCGCCCAGCATGCGCCGCAGATCCCACTTGGCCTGGCTGACCTCCGTCCAGGGGTGTTTGGACAGCGCAAAGCGCGTCGTGACCTCCGACGGGCAGCCGTTCTCCCCCTGGCGCATCCGCGCCCGGGACGAATAGTTCGCGAGGGTGGCTTTCAGCTCCTCCACTTTCGGATACGAGGTGTCGGGATTGTATTCGTAGCCGTGATAGATGAACCAGTGGAAGAGGTCCGCCTTGCCCTTTTCCGCCAGGGCCTGCAGACACGATTTCAGCAGTTTCGGACTCGAACTGGCTAAAGAAAGACCGGCGATCCGCGAATCCGGAATGACCCGCCTGATGATCTCGGCCGTGCGGATATTGAATGCCGCGATGTCCTCCGGCTTGTGCCGCTTGTTGATGTCCGGCTCATTCCACATGGCCCAATCGCGCACCTTACCCTTGTAGCGTTTGGCCATGGCCTCCACCCAACGGTCCCATGCCGCAAGCCCCTCCCCGGAGGTCGGAAACCCGCCCGCCAGATCGAATCCGCCGCCGCCGGTGTAAATCGGGTTGCCGTAACCGGTTTCCAGCAGGATGTTCAGCCCGCGGGCGCGCGCGTCATCGATAATCGCGTCGAGCCAGGCGAAATCATACACCCCCCTGACCTTCTCGGTCTTGGCCCACCCCGACTGCAACCGGATGGTCTTGATGCCCAGCGGCACAAGGTACTCCTTATACTCATCCCAGACCGCGAAATCGCGGTCCAGTGTCTCACAGCCCAGCGTCCAGTTCGAACCCGGGATTTGGTCCGCCGCGCGCGGACGGATCGTGCCGATCCGCTCCAACCCGGGATTCAACGGGGTATTCGCGCGATCCGGCGACGTGTCGATTGCGGGCCCGGCCCCAACCCACAGACTCCAGGAACACAAAAACGCCGACGCAACCCCTCTCCGGCTTGGAACGAAACCTTGTCTCATTTTCCTTGTCCTTTCTCTTCCGCCATGAAAATCATGTCATCCTGTCAACTTAAAGACAAGGGTACGGCATCCCCCCCGCCTCAATCCGACGTCGCCGCATTCGCGGGCAACGCGCTGTTGCCAACCGCAACCTTGTCGTCATCCTGTGCGATCCGTACCCGTGCCCGCCGCGGCAGCGTGCGCCACTCCTCTTCGCCCCTCAACCCCACCGCCTCCAGGTCGATCGGCTTGAAACCCAACGCGAAGGCGGGAGAATCGGGACGCAGACGAAAATCCCGTTTCTCCGCATCCTCGAATTTCGGATCCGCCAGCGCCGAACCCGAATCCATGGCCCCGCCCTTGAAATAGCTGAAGGGGGTCTGCCGGTTCCCGCGCCACGTTTCAAAAGATTGTCCGGCAAACAGAAACGGCTCGCCATCCGTCCTCCAGTAGAGGTTCTTGGAGATGTACTTCTCGTAGTGCGGCCATTTCTCGAATTTGTACAGACGCCCGCGATCCAGATAAACGATGTTGTTGATGAACACGCAGGAGCGCGCCACATCCATATCCACCGCATACACCCGCGTGAAAGCGAGAATGTTATTGATAAACGTGTTGCACCCCGTGCCGATCTGCATGCGCAAAGCCGCATCCTGCGTGTCGTAAACCAAATTGTTCTCCACCAGATACCCCACGCACCCCTCATCGAGATAGATCCCGCGGCAGTGCGCCGGACCGCCGTCCCAGCCGCTGTCGTGGATGATGTTGTTCGCGAGAACCGTCCCGGGCTGAAAACCGAGGCAGTAGATGCCTCCGCCATCCTCCAGCCGCTGCATCACATGGTGGATCCGGTTCGAGACCACCCGGTTGTCGCGGGTATCATTGAGGCGCGCGCCCCACTGCCATCCCACGGAGACCCCCGTGTACCACAGGTCGCAAATCTCATTGTGGGCCACGGTGTTACCGGAACTCGCGCCGATCCAGACCCCGATGCCGCCCGCACCGTGGACATGCCCGGCATGGTGGATGAAACAATTCTCGACCGCGTTGCCGGCCACCCGGAACGGCTCCGCCCCCTGTCCGGCGTCTTTTTGCGCCTCTCCGATTTTCACGCCCCCCGCGCCCAAGTCGTGGATATGGCACTGACGGATCACGCAGCCGCGGCTCCCGCTCCGCAACCAGATAGCGAAGGTGTCCGTCTGCGTCACTTCGCAGCGGTCAAACAGACAGTCGCGCGCGGCGAACGCCTCGATCACCGCGCCGATGTTCACCGCTGCCTGCGACCCTTCCTGCCCTCCCCCGGGCGGCAGCGTCCAGCCCGAACACCGGAAGGTAAGCCCGCGAAAAACAATGTTCGCCACAGGACACGCATTGGAGGGGTCTCCCGCCAGCACCAGCAGTTGATCGGTCACCGGGACCTCCACCCGCGCGCGGGAAAGATCGACCCCGGGCAGGGGAACGATCCCGAGGGCATCGCGCTTCCGGTCCGCCTGCCACTCGCCTGGCGCGTCCAGTGCCCCGGGGTGGTTCTCAACGAGGAACGGCGTTTTCTTCCGGTGCCGGAACGGCAGCGTCCAACAGGATGGGCCGGTCAGCCGGACATGCCGGGAGACGGGATCAACCGATTGAAGGCGGTGCAGCGCGGTCCACCAGCGGCCCCAGACTTTGATATTGACCTCCCCGATCTCCGGCCAGGCCCGCAATGCGTTTTCCGGCGCCACAAAAGCCGATTTCGATTTTCCGGCATCCGGTCCGGATTCCGGCGAATCGGCATCCGCCAGCGGCCCCTCCATCTCGTAATACCCCTGATTGGGAGAACGGGCCACCCCATAGCGCTGCCCATCCACATAGATTGACCGGGATCCCCGACCCCATGCCTTGAGCCCCGGAACCGTTGCCTCCCAAACGCCGCCCGCCTGTCGCGCAAACCCGGTGACGCGTCTGCCGCCGAACAGCACGGGACGCTCTCCCCGGCAGGCGGCATACCGGATCGGTTTGCCCGGCTCGCCCGAATCCTCGGGCGTCAGCACCAGCGGGGTCCTCAATTCATACTCGCCCCCGCGCAACCAAACCGTTACGCCCCCGTTCGGCAGCCCCTTCTCTTTTTTCAGCGCCCGAA
Organism: Kiritimatiellia bacterium; assembly: GCA_034003585.1. Taxonomy (GTDB): domain Bacteria; phylum Verrucomicrobiota; class Kiritimatiellia; order RFP12; family UBA1067; genus JAPXSY01. Next base: position 2,033 of record JAVEYH010000145.1, on the reverse strand, counting down.
TCGCGTCGCGAGCCTGTTCCAAGGTCGCAAACGGCGCGGCCGCGCTCCCGTCCTGTCCTTCTTTCCCTCCGGGCGCGACATAAAACACAACCTCTCCCAACGCACAGGCCGCGCCCGCCAAACAGACCGCACCCCACACCATCGCCGCCATCACACGCATCCCGTTTCCTCCCTTTCCCCCGTCACACCGAACCGTGTGGTTCCCCGGCGGCTCCGCGCCACTGTGCGAAACCTGGCCCCTGCCACCGGTTTTGCCGCTACAGCACGCTGATAAACGTCCCGCGCGGCCGGAACAGCCAGATGCCCTGATCCACATCCTGCCGCACGAACCCGTACCCCGTGACCGTGATATCCTCCGCGGCGAACGTCCCTGTGCGCGAGCCGCCGCAGTCGATGAGTTTTATCCAAACATCACTGCCCCGGTAGCCGGTCACATCCACTTCGAGTTTCGCGCCGGACGCGATCGACAGGTTCCCCCGCGCAACCAACATTCCCAACCCTTCCCCGCACGCCTCAAACCGGATCCGCGGCGGCACACCCTTGTTGTACACCTGAATGCTGCCCGCCGTGCAGACCGCGTTAGACCGCACGATCAACTCCGCCGTGCTTTCCACACCGTATCCCACCTCCAGTTCGTTCTTCACATAGAGCGGCGTCGGCGCGGCCGCGATCAGGCATCCATAGGAATCTTCCACAGTCCCCACCGTCAGTTTGTTGCTGATGGAGAGATCGCCGCCGCAGTGAAAAAGAAAACCGCTCCCTTCCGCAGCCCTCCCCAACTGCACTGAGGCCGCCGCGGCCAACGTACCGCCCGCCACCTGCACCACGCCGGTCGCGGTAGAGGACCCGCCCACCTGGATGTTCCCCCCGTACCATGCGGAACCGCCGGTCATGTCAATCACCCCTTGCGTCGCCCAATAATACCCGACGTAGATGTTTCCCGAACCCCCGCTCACCTCGGCGCGCCCCCCGGACTGACGCAGGACGGCGAGACAATTGGTGCCGTGATAGGAGCCGGTGCTGCCGATGTAGAGAGACTTTCCCGTCGGAACGACGTACAGCCCGTCGACCAGATTGACGATGCCGGTGGAACAGATTCTGCCGCCGGAGGTGGGTGCCGTAAACACCATCCCCTGCTGATTGGTCACCGTGCCTCCCAGGATGTTCAGTGCGGCGGTGTTGCGTGAGGTCCGCGCAAAGATAAACGACGCTTGGGAAACGAACGTGGCGTTCGACTGAACCTCGATAACCGTGTCGCCGTACACGTCATTCCGAGAGCTTGACGTCATGAAAAAACCGCCCTGCAAAATCAGGCGCGAATGGAGATTCAGATTCAGCGTCGCCGCCGAGTCCATCACGAACGAACCGGCCGTCATCCGCAGGGAGAACCCCTCCTCACACGGATTGATCAGGCTCAGTCCGGCGCACGCATGCTCACCGCCGCGGATATCCAGCGCCCCGCCGCTCGCAATCGATAAGCCGCCCAAGAAAGAGGCCGCGCCACCCTCCAGAATCAATCGCCGCCCGGTTCCCAGCGTGGTGACCTGCGCTCCGACCTGTAGCGCGCCGCCGTTGAAACGCGCGACGGCGCTGTTTTGGAAGGAAAGTATCCCGATCTGCCAACTGTTGCCTGCCAGGTCAAAGATCGCCTCGGTGCCGTCGGAGGAGCCGGCGATGACGTTGGTGTTCACGGCACTCCCGGTGAACACCACCGGATAGCTTCCCGCGGTCGTGAAACGCGCGGTGTCCTCCGCCCCCGGCACGCCCTCGGGCAACCAGTTCCCTCCAGCCTGAAACACCGTGCCGGTGGCTTCGAATGGGGTCCACTCCTTTTCGTCCGCCATCACCGCCATGATCGACAAGACAACCGTCGCCACACACGTCCCTGTCTTCATCGCATTACCCTCCGTAGCACAACACAGTGACTACCCTGCGTTCCCTCCTCACCCGGAAAGCACTAATTCTGAAGCTCTAACCCGTTAGGAAAATAACACATGCGGAACATGCGTATACAGTTTTTTCTTCTGAATCTT
>JAVEYH010000144.1:0-7841 GCA_034003585.1 Kiritimatiellia bacterium | reverse complement strand
GGCATCCTGCTCACCACCGCAGGCTGGATCACCGTGACCTATCTGACCCCGCCCGAAAGCCAGGATCTGCTGGCCCGGTTCTGCACCAGGATCCGCGCGGGCGGTCCCGGCTGGCGCCGCATCGAGGAGGCCTCATCCCTACCGAAAGCCGCAGAGGGCTGGGACGTGCCGACCGGCCTGCTTTGCATGATGATCGGCTGCCTGGCGGTCTGGACCGCGCTCTTTGGCGTCGGCAACCTGCTCTACGGACGCGTGCCCGCCGGGAGTTTCCTGCTCGCGATCACAGCCGTTGCCACCGCGTTCCTAATGCGGCTGGTCGGCAAAATCCGGCTCTCCTGAAACGCGTCCTCCTGCGGTTCCGTGTGCGTCCTCCTGTCTGTTTCGGGGTCAGTTCCGACAGGCGCCCCTCCAGCCGTCTCAACCGGTTTTTTCCGTTGCAGGTTGGTTCGGGAGCGGCGATCTGATACACTTTGTCCGTTTTCAAACCCGCGGACAAAACGCGGTCAGGGCGCGTCGTGACGCCCCTCCCGTGATTCCGGCCTTCCCTCTTTCACCTTTATGAAACCAAAAACTTTCGCGCGCTGCCTGCTGTGTCTCGCCTTCACGCTCCCGATCCTCTCCGGATGCGATCGGGTTCCCAAAGGCCTGGAACCGGAGAAGCTGGTGCTGTTCTCGCCGGAAACCCTGCTCGGGATGCCCGGTGCCCAGATCCCCCATGCCGTTCATGTGGAGCTGCTGAGCAAACCCGTCGCCGGCCTGTTGGGCGGCGCGGGCACACAGCACCCCGTGGCAGGCATGCGGATCAACGCGATCCCGGTTGACCCCGCGGGCGGGGTGCGCGCCACCCCCCTATCTCAAATTACCGATGCGGGAGGCTCGTGCAAATTCGACGTGACGTTCGGGACCGCTTTCGGCGACCACTATCTGGATTTGGTCTGTGAGGAGGTCCCCGAGATCCGCAAACGGGTGCGGCTCGTCTGCGGCGTCGCGCTCGAGAACGCCTGTCAGGAGGTTACGGCGGGCGATCCCCTGCCCAAGCCCCTGCGCGTGCGCCTCGCAGCGGCGGACGGCACCCCGCTCGCCGATGCGGGGGTCCATTTCACCCTGACCCGGCAACCGGGCAAACGTGGCCGCATCGGCGCATCGTTCGTGCAAACCGGTCCGGACGGGACCGCCGACGTCTCCCTCAGGACTGACCCGCACGCCACCGGGACCTATGAGGTACGTGCGGAGGTGGCGGATCCGAAACGCGGGCTGTTCACACGACCCGTTTTCATCCAGGCCATGTCCATGTGCCCGCTCCGCACGCTGATCGGCGTGCTGGGCGGGCTGGCGATCTTCATTTTCGGCATGACCCTGATGAGCGACGGATTGCAGCAGGTTGCGGGGCACCGGATGAAGACTGTGCTGGCGTATGTCACCCGCAACCGGGTGGCGGCCATTTTCGCGGGAACCTTCATCACCGCCCTCATCCAGTCCTCCAGCGCCACGACCGTCATGACCGTGGGGTTCGTCAATGCGGGACTGCTCTCGCTCCAGCAGGCCATCGGCGTGGTCTTTGGAGCGAACATCGGCACCACCGTAACCGGGCAGATGGTCTCGTTCAAACTCGACAACCTGGCCTTTCCGGCCATCATTCTGGGCGTAACCGGCCTGCTGCTCTTCCGCAAAGCGACGCACCAGGGGACCGCGCGCACCGTTCTGGGGTTCGGCCTGCTCTTCTACGGCATGACCCTGATGAGCGAGGAACTCAAGGGCGTCAGCACCTTCCCGAGTTTCATCCGCTTCTTCCAGACCTTCGACTGCGCGCCCCAACCAAACGGCACAATGCCGATCAAGGCGGTGCTGGGCGCGATCGGCATCGGCACCATGATGACCATGCTGGTGCAGAGCAGTTCCGCCACGATCGGCCTCACCATCGCGCTGGCCAACAGCGGGTTGCTGAACATCTGGACCGCCGTGCCGATCGTGCTGGGCGACAACATCGGCACAACCATCACCGCCGTGCTCGCCTCGCTCAACGCCAATCGGACCGCCCGGCAGACCGCGGCGGCCCACTCGATGTTCAATGTGCTCGGAACCGGCGTGATGGTCGGACTCTTCTACGTCCCCTTCCGCACCGTGCCCTGTTTTTTGCACCTGGTCAATGACGTGACCGCGGGCAACGTGTTTCAAGGCGAGAACATCGGGCGCCACGTCGCCATGGCCCACACGCTGTTCAATGTGACCAATGTGGTGCTGATGGCCCCCCTCATCGGCGCGCTGGCCTGGCTCTGCGAACACATCATGCCGGGCAAGAAGGTGACCTCCCGCACGGTGCATCTGGAGAAAAACCTGCTCAGCTCGCCCCCGCTCGCGCTCTTCTGCGCCATGCGCGCCCTGGGCGACATGACCGAGACCGCCTGGAACGCGGCCGCGCGGGCTTTGCGCGGCTACAAGGACGGCAAGCCTGCGGAGGTGAGCGCCATCCAGGAAATCGAGGATCAGGTCGACGAATGCCAGGCAGCCATCATGGAGTATCTGGTGCAGCTCACCCGCAAGGAATTGTCGGAAAAACAGGCGGCCGCCATCCCCGTGCTCATGCATTGCGTGAACGACGCGGAACGGATCTCCGACCTCGCGCTGCTCATCGCGAAACGTTCCGCTTCGCAAGCCTCGCAAAGCACGCGGTTCTCGGACACGGCACTGCGGGAGCTGGAAACCCTGTTCGACAAGGCGTTCGTCATCGCCAATCTCACACGGGAAAGCCTGCAGGACGGCCGCTTCCTGGCCAAGGCTGTGGAAGTGGTGGTCAACGACCTGGAGGCCTTGGCGCACCAGTCCATGCAGGGGCATGTGGACCGCCTGCAGAAAGGTCTCTGCACTCCGGAACGCGGTCTGATTTACGTCGAGGTCGTAGGCGCGCTCGAGAATATCGTGCGCCATCTCGAGAACATCGCCCAGCGTTCTGACGAACTCACCGCGGCGGCCACCTGATGCGGCCGCCGCGCGGCGGCGGCTCCGAGACGGCGCGTCAATCGACCAGATCGCCGATCAGCATGATCTGGCTCATCCAGATCCGGGTGCCTTGGAATTTCGGCGTGGCCAGCTCTTTGGCGGGATCCTTGAGCCGGAACGCGATGCCGGAGCGGTCGGGCTGTTCGGGATGCAGCGTGATGACCGCCTCGCGCGTCACCGCCGCATCGTTTCCGGTGAAGACCCCGAGCGTCGCGATCCGGTGATAAGTGCAGTAGCTGTCGAAACGCGGCACCGGTTTGGCGCCGGCCCGGCCGTCCACGGAAACCGTGACCTGTCCGCCGTCGGGGCCGAGCAGATCGTACACCCTAGCCACCGTGCCTTTGAATTTGAAACGCAGGGCGCTGCCGGGCTGATCCGCCGTCCAGATCTGCCCCATGCGTTTTCCGAAATTTTTCTGTTTGGGATCGTCCTCCGGCAGCGCCCTCCAGTTCCCGCTGAGCATGGCGGCCGTGATCGGGATCATCTTGGCCGACTCCCAGTGGTCCCGCACGAACACATTCGCCAGACGGGCCTTGTGGTCGTCCGCCGGCAGGTCGCGCATCCGCGTCAGGCCGGCGATGATGGCGGCCTTGTACAGCTCGTGCCCCTCATCCCGCGGATGCACCCCGTCGTTCGCGAAGAGCATGCGGGGATCGGCGGCGATCCGCTCGCGGATCAGCCGGTCGCGGTCCGGCGATTCTTTCGGCACCGCGGTTTCGATCTCTTTGGCGCTCATGACCAGCTTGTTTTCTTTCAGCAACTGCGCCACGCGCACGCCGAAATTGATCGACGGGATCCCGTAGTGGTCCGCGAGCAGCTCCATCGCCGAGGCCGCACGGTTGCACATCCCCTTCCGATAGTCCTCCGTCATGGCCGTCGTGATCGTGTAGGTGAAGACGATGTCCGTCAGCGGATCATGCTTCCACGTCTGACGCACGATCCCCTCCATGCTGCGCCAGATCTGCTCCGGCGCCTGCCCGCCGTCATTGGTGGCGAACTCCACAAAGAGCAGGTCGGGGTTGTGCGCCAGCACGTCGCGCCCCAGCCGGAACACGCCCAGATCGCTTCCGGTGCCGCCGATCGCCGCATGCACCTCACGGAACGTCGCCTGCGGATAGGTCGCTTTGAGCCAGTCGGTGGTTTTGTTGCGCCAACCCTGCATCGAGGTGATCGATCCGCCGAGATAGGCCACCGTCACCTCGCGGCCCGCGCGGATCTTGCCCATCACATTGCCGATCCCGTTGCGCGTCCGCACCTCCTCCGCCGCCACCTGCCGGTACTCCGGCGCGGCCGCCGCGATCCCCGCCGCCGCGCACATCGCCGCCAGCCAAACCGTCCCCGTTCCCCATGCCTTTACCTTCATGCTTCCCCCTTTTCGCCTGTGACACCGATTCCCAACCATGTCCCCACCATACCCGATCCGAGCCATCCCGTAAAGCGCGGCGTGCGAACTGCGAGCCTTGAATCCGCGCCACGCCTCTGATACCCTGCGAGACAGGTGATTTCCCACACCGGAAAGGACCGGAAGATGACTTTCTTCTCACGATGCTCCGGATGCGCGCTGCTGATGGCGGCGGGTTTGGTTTCCGCGGCGGAGGCACCCCTGCCTGCGGCCCGCACACCGCGTTCCCTGACGGAACCCGCCCCCGCCCCGTGCCCGCTACGCGGCCGGCCGCGGCTCCTCAACACCACGCGTCCCGTCACGCCGGTTGCCGGGGAAGCGCGCGGCGTGACGTGGGATCCGGTCACGCGCACGCTCTCCGGCGTCTGCGACGCCGCAGCCGGCGAAAGCTACGAACTGCTCATCCCCACGCACACCGCCGCAACCGCGCGCGCGGTCGCGGCGCTTTCCGCGTCCGTCACCGGTCCGAACGGATATGAGCTGGCCATTGCGCCCGGCGAGGGACAGGTGACCCGTCCGGATGATGCTTACGCCCATGCCAACACGCCGGACGCGCCCCGCACCACGCTCTTCGAGCCGCAGACCGAAGAGGGCCTCGTGCGCCTGGTCTTCATCAGCGGCAGCGGCGGACAGGTCATCTGGCGCGTGACCTTCGCCGAACGTGCGGTATCCGTCCTGACGCCTTCCGCTCCTTGCCGATAAAAGAAGCTCGGGGCGGGCAACGGAAAAAACAGCCGGACGCGGTTCACGCGTCCGGCTGCCTTTCTTTCGCCGTATGCAGTCTCACTTGTCGCTGAGCGCGGCCACTCCGGGCAGCTCCTTGCCCTCAAGGAACTCGAGCGAGGCGCCGCCGCCTGTGGAGATGTGGGTCATCTTGCCGGCCAGGCCGCTCTTGTTGACCGCGCTCACGCTGTCACCGCCGCCGATGATCGAGACCGCGCCGCTCTCGGCCACGGCTTTGCATACGCCGGCCGTGCCGCCCGCGAATTTCGGCATCTCGAAGCAGCCCATGGGGCCGTTCCACACCACCGTCTTCGCGCCCTTGATCGCGGCCGCATACAGCTCGGTGGTCTTCGGGCCGATATCCAGCGCCATCCAGCCCTCCGGGATGTCATTGCCGACGATCCGCGTGTTGGCCTCGGCATCAAACTTGTCCGCCGCGACGTTGTCCACCGGCAGCAGGAACTGCTTGCCGTTAGCCTTCGCCTTCTCGACCATCTCCCGGGCGTACGCCAACTGGTCGAGCTCGCACAGCGAGGAACCGACATCATGGCCCTGGGCCTTCAGGAAGGTGTAGGCCATGCCGCCGCCGATGATCAGCGTGTCGACCTTGTCCAGCAGGTTCTTGACCACCGCCAGCTTGTCCGAAACCTTGGCCCCGCCGAGGATCGCCACGAACGGGCGGGTCGGCTTCTCGACCGCGTTGCCCAGATACTCGATCTCCTTCTCCATCAGAAAGCCGGCCACGCTCTCCTTGATGAATTTGCAGACCACAGCCGTGGAGGCGTGGGCGCGGTGCGCGCTGCCGAAGGCGTCGTTGCAGTAGACATCGCCGTAAGAGGCGAACTTCCCCGCCAGTTCCTCGCGTTTCGCCTTCAACTCGGCTTTTTTGGCCTTCAGTTCCTCGTCGCTCATTCCCTCGACCGGCTTGACCTTCCCGTCCTCGGCCTTATAAAAACGGGTGTTCTCGAGCATCACGATGCCTCCGGGCTGCAGCGCCGAGACTTCCGCATCGGCGTTCGCGCAGTCCGGCGCGAAGGTCACCGGCTTACCCAGCACCGTGGCCAAGTGCTCAGCCACCGGCTTCAGCGAGAACTCGGCCTCGTAGCCCTTGCCCTTGGGGCGTCCGAGGTGGCTCATCAGCACCAGGCTGCCGCCCTGATCCAGCACATACCGGATCGACGCCAGAGCGCCCCGGACGCGGGTATCGTCTTTGATCACGCCTTCTTTGATCGGCACGTTGAAATCCACGCGCATCACCACGCGCTTCCCTTTGAGATCCACATCGCGCAAAGTCTTTTTGGTCATATCCGCTTGTCCTTCTTTGGGGTTAAAAACCGGAGAAAGTGTAACAGATTCGGCCCCGGAAAGCACACCGGTCTTTCCCTCTTATTTCTGCCAGTATTTGACCCGGAGCCCGGGTGTGGTGCCTTGGGATTTCTTGAGCGCCTCCAGCGCGCCGGCCTCGCCCGCGAGCGCCTGAAGGAGCTGCTCGCCGTCTTGTTTGCAGACCGCGTTCTGGCGCGGATAAAAATGGTTGATGAGAAAAATGGCATACCGTGAGAAGCGGAATTCGCCGATCACGGTATGCCGTTTGGAGATCGGGTCGACGTCCACGGCGGCGCAGTTGCGCAGGAGGATGTTCTTTTTGAGCGCGGGGAAGTCCAGCGTTTCGGCGAGGATCAGGGTGTAGGCTGGCTCCAGATTTTTGGAGGAGTGCGCGTCCGTCACCCCGATGCCGGCGATTTTCAACCCCTGCGCGCGCAGCTCGTGATAGTGCAGGATGCCCAGATCGCAGCTGTCGGTGTTCAGGACTTCCATGGCGTCGAATTTCGCGGTTTGGAGGAGGTAATCCGAAACGATGGCGGGAATGTACTGCCTGCCTCCGGGCCGCCAGTAGGGGTGACAGAAGACGGCGATGCCGCCGCAGGCGCGGATCTTGTCCCAGACCGCAAAGGATGCGGCAACCGGATGTTTCAGGTTTTCAGGGAGGGTATCGGGGAGCTTCGCTTTTTCCGCGGCCACGGCCTTGTTGTATTCCTCTGCGTTTTGGGTGAACCAGTCCGTGATGCTTTCGGACGCACCGAGCGAGAGGATGTGGACGCCGTTTCCGGGGCTGTGGACTTCTTCGCCGGGGAACGTTTTCATGTCCGTGGGGAGCTTGGCGAACTCCCCGATGGCCTCGAGCGAGGCCGCATACGTGCGGTGATCCGTTTGGATGGCGAAGTCGTGCCCGAGCTTCCGGCAGGTGGCGACCATCATGGCGGGGGTTTCGCTTTTGTTGCCATCCGAGAATTTGCTGTGCATGTGCATATTCCCGCGGTACGGCCTGAGGGCAAAATAGTCCGGTTTCAGCGAATAGAATTTCGCCACGCCCAGAATCGCCGGTTTCTTGGCGTTGGCGCTTTTTTTCATAACGCGCACGGTGTGTTCGGTCTCCCCGCGGAAAAAGGCCGTGACAGTGACGGTGTTGCCGTTGATGGCGTGGGAAAAATGCCCCTTCTTCGCGGGAAGCCCGTCGCCGCAAACATACTCGACGGTGACGTCGCCGGGCGTGGCGAGCCCCGTCTCCTTTTCGAACATGAGGGTGACGGTGGCCTCACTGTCTGCGCGGACGACCATCGGAAAATAGTCGGCGAGTTCCGCACGGAGAGGGAGGATGAAAAGGGAAACGGCCGGAATGAGAAGCGTGTTAAACAAGGCGTGTCGCATGATCTTTCCT
>JAVEYH010000143.1:2401-7848 GCA_034003585.1 Kiritimatiellia bacterium | reverse complement strand
GTGGCGTTTCACGGTTGGCGCAAACCCTCGACACTGGAGGCGGAGCACGTTCACGCATTTCTCAAGCATTTGGCCAAGGAGGCGCAGGTCGCCTCATCGACCCAGAACCAGGCGCTGAACGCGGTGGTGTTTCTCTACCGTAAGGTGATCAAGAAGGAAATCGGCGATTTCGGCGATTTTCCCCGCGCCCGGCGCGGTCTGCGGCTACCCGTGGTGGCGAGCCGCGCGGAGGTCAAGGCCGTTCTCAGACGGTTATCGGGGCGCGAGCATCTGATCTGCCACCTGCTGTACGGTACGGGCATGCGTGTCAACGAGTGCCTTCGGATGCGGGTTCAGGACGTACAGTTTGACCAATGCCGGATCGTTGTCCGGTGCGCCAAGAATGACAAAGACCGCTATGTGCCGTTACCCAAATCGGACGAGCAGCCGCTGCGCGAGTGGCTGGCGCGGCGTCAGGCCCTTTACGAGGCGGACAAGGCGAAAAACATGCACGAGGTGGAGGTGCCGTACGCACTGGCGAGAAAGTACCCGAGAGCACCCTTCGACTGGGGCTGGCAGTATGTGTTCCCCGCCGACGACTATTCCACCGATCCGCGCAGCGGCCATGTGAGGCGGCACCACCTCGACGATCAGCAGATTCAGCGGGCGGTGCAGGCCGCCGTGCGGGAGGCGGGGCTGACGATCCGGTTCACGCCGCACTGCTTCCGCCACAGTTTCGCCACGCACCTCTTGGAGGCGGGGCAGGACATCCGCACCGTGCAGGCCCTGCTGGGGCACGCGAAGGTGGAGACCACGATGATTTACACGCATGTACTCAACAAAGGGCCGCTGGGCGTCGTCAGCCCCGCCGACACGCTGTGACGGGAACAGGCGGCTATCGGCCGCAGGAAAACCGGCTGGTTCCGTTCGCGGACCGATTCCCTGCCCGATCACGCTGATCCCGCAATCGGTTGGTGACAGGGGATGCGAGTTACGTGCGTGTTTTGTGCGAAGCACAGTCGGGAGCGCGGGCGTCCCCGCCCGCAATGTGAAAGGCCGCGCGCGATTCCGATGCGCGGTCTGGCTCTCAAGGAATGACCGATCAGTCTATTGAGGGAAACGCTGTTGCGGGCGAGGACGCCCGCGCTCCCGACTCGCCCGCTTCCCTTTTCACCAGAAACGCATGTTCTTCGCGCACCCCGGCCACCAACCGGCCACGCTGATCCCTTGCCGCACCCTTCCCTCTCCGGTATACTGCTGGACATGGCAACGGCACAGCAGGCTACGGACAACCTTCTCCTTGTGGCGGGCAGCGGCACATATCCCGCCTGCGTCGCGGCGGGCGCGCGCCGGGCCGGGGTGCGGCGCATCACGATGCTGGGGCTGCGCGGCGCGACCTCGCGCGCCACCGCGGCCCTGGCCGACGATACCGCCTGGTTCGGCATCGGCGACATCCGGCGCATTTTCGACTGGGCGGCGCGGCAGGGTTTCTCGCACGGGATCCTGGCCGGCGGCATCCCCCCCCTGGCCCTCTTCCGCACGCGCTTCGATGATCTCGCCCGCGCCTGGCTGAACGAGCTGCCGGTCAAGAACGCCCACACGCTCTTCGGCCGCATCACCGCCGAAATGGAGCGCATCGGCATCCGCGTGCTGCCGGCTTCCTGCTACATGGACGACTTCCTGCCCGGCGCGGGCGTGCTCTCCCGCCGCGGCCCGACCGAACGCGAGGCGCGCGACATTGATTTCGGCCACCGCGTGGCCTGCGGGATCGGCGGGCACGACATCGGCCAGACCCTGGTGGTCAAGGACGGCATGATCCTCGCGGTCGAGGCGTTCGAGGGCACGAACGCGGCGATCCGCCGCGGCGGCAAGCTGGGCGGGCCGGGCGCCGTGGTGGTCAAGGTCGCCAAAACGGGCCATGACATGCGCTTCGACATCCCAGTGATCGGCGCGCAAACCCTCGGCGTGCTGCGCCGGGCGCGAATTACGGCCCTGGCCTTCCAGGCCGGACGCCTGGTGATGCTCGAACGCGACAAGGTCCTGGCTGCCGCGGACCGCCTGAACCTGGCCGTGGTCGGCCTCGACAGCGGCCTGCCCGAGGCCCCGCTGCGTCCCTGAGAAAGGCTGGCCCGCATGAGCGACACCCCCCCCCTACGCATTCTGCTCGGCGCCGGCGAGGTCAGCGGCGACATGCACGCCGCGGCCCTGATGCGCGCCCTGCGCGCGCGCCTCGGCCGCCCCGTCACTTTCCGCGGCTTCGGCGGCGACGCCATGCGGGCCGAAGGCGCGGAGCTGCTCTACCACACGGACCGCATCGCGATCATCGGCATCACGCCGGTGCTCCGCAACCTGCCCTTCCTGCTCGGCATGCTGCGCCGCATGAAGCGCGAGATCCTCGACTGGAAACCGGACCTGGTGCTCACGGTCGACTATCCCGGCATGAACCTGCGGCTCGCCCGTTTCGCCCATGCCCGCGGCTTCAAGACCGCCCACTACATCTGCCCGCAAGTCTGGGCCTGGCGCCGCGGCCGCATTCCGAAGATCGCGCAATCGCTTGATCTGCTGCTCTGTCTCTTTCCCTTCGAGCCGGAGCTGTTCGCGCCGACCGCGCTGCGCGCCGCCTTCACGGGCCACCCGCTGGTGGACCGCGCCGCGGAGACGCGGGCCGCCCCGCCCGCGGCCCTGCCGTGGGGGGATGGCCACCGCGTCGCGCTGCTGCCGGGCAGCCGGACGAGCGAGATCACGCGGATCCTGCCGCGCATGCTGCGCGCCGCGGTCCTGCTCGAAACGCGGCTGGCCGGAGCCTGCTCCTTCGTCATCCCCACGCCCACGGCCCGCATGCGGAGCCTCGGCGAGGCCGTCGCCGCGGCGTCGCCGGACAAACCGCGCTGCCTCCGCTTCACGGACGGGCAGGCGCGCGACACGCTGCTGCAGGCGCACGCCGCCGCCGTGGCCTCCGGCACCGCCACGCTCGAGGCCTGCCTCATGCGCTGCCCCACGGTGCTGGTCTACACCGCCAGCCGCGTCACCTACCACATCGCGCGGCTGCTCGTGAAAGGCGTGCGCCATCTCGGCCTCGCCAACATCGTCGCCGGCCGGGAGGTGATGCCCGAACTGCTGCAGGACGCCTTCACGCCAGAACGCCTGGCCGACGCGCTCCACCGCTATCTCACGGATGACGCCGCGCGCGCGGCCGCCCTCGCCGGATACGACGAGGCCAACGCCCGGCTCGGGACGGGCCGGGCCTCGGAGCGCGCCGCCGAAGCGATCGCCCGGTTTTTTTGGGCGTGACGCGCCACGCGGACGCGGGTATCCTTCGGGTTTTTCAACCGCAAGGGCAAAGGCAGACGATGAACGAGACGGTGAACAAGTGCGAGGAGCTGTTGGCGCAGTGGCTGCGGCAGTCGTTTCAGACCGCGTTCGGGGACGCGCGGCAGGACTGGTCCGCCCTCCGCGTGCAGCCCGCGACAGACACGCGGTTCGGCGATTTCCAGTGTAACGACGCCATGCCGCTGGCCAAGGTGCTGCGCCAGCCCCCGCGTCAGATCGCCGAAGCCGCGCTCCGCGCCCTGCCGCTGCCTCCCATGCTCACGGCCGCCACCGTGGCGGGGGCGGGCTTCATCAACCTGACCGTCGCCCCCGCCTGGCTCGCCGAACAGCTCGCGGCGCTCGCCGCCGCGCCGCACTTCGGCATCCCGGACCTCGGCCGCGGCCGGACGGTGGTGATCGATTACTCCAGCCCGAACGTGGCCAAGCCCATGCACATCGGCCACATCCGTTCCACGGTCATCGGCAACGCGCTCGACCGCATCCACCGCGCGCTGGGCTACCGCGTGATTGCCGACAACCATCTGGGCGACTGGGGCACGCAGTTCGGCCTGCTGATCCAAGGCTACCGCGCCTTCCTGTCGGACGCCGAGCGCGAGGCCCTGACCGTTGAAATGCTGGAGCGGGTCTACGTGCGGAGCTACAACCGCTCGAAAGAGGACCCCGCCTGGCTGGACGCCTGCAAGGCCGAGCTGGTCAAACTCCAGCAGGGCGACCCGGAAAACCGCGCGGTGTGGGAGCGCTTCATCGCCATCAGCCGCGCCGAGTTCGACCGCGTCTACGCGCGGCTCGACGTGCGCTTCGACCTCACGCGCGGCGAAAGTTATTACAACGACACCCTGCCCGGGACCATCCGGCTGCTGCAGGAGAAAGGCCTCGCCCAAGAGAGCGAGGGCGCGCTGGTCGTGAACCTGGAGGCGGAGGGCATGCCGGTCTGCATCGTGCGCAAAAGCGACGGCGGCTTCAACTACGCCGCGACCGATATCGCCACCGTGCGCAGCCGCATGGCCGAGTTCGCGCCCGACCGGATCGTGTACGTCACCGACGAGCGCCAGCAGTTGCACTTCAAACAGTTTTTCACCGTGTGCGCCAAATTGGGATGCGCCACGCGCCTGGAGCACGTGTGGTTCGGGCTGATGCGCCTGCCCGAAGGAACCTTCTCGACACGGCAGGGCAATGTCATCAAGCTGGAGGCGCTGCTGGACGAGGCCGAACGCCGCGCGGGAGAGATCATCCGCGGCGCGCATCCCGGCATGCCCGAGGCGGAACAGCGGGAACTGGCCGCCGCGATCGGCATCGGCGCGATCAAATACGCCGACCTGAGCCACGACCCGCAGACGCTGATCGTCTTCACCTGGGAGAAGGCGCTGGCGCTGGAGGGCAACTCCGGACCCTATCTGCAATACGCCCACGCGCGCGTCTGCAGTCTGCTCGACAAGTACGCCGAACAGGTTCCGGGCACCGACCCGAACGGCAACGCGCTGCTGCTGGACGAACCGGTCGAAAAGGAGCTGGCCCTGCGTCTGCTGCAGTTCCCCGCCGTTGTGACGCGCGCGGCCGAGGCGTTCAAGCCCAGCGTGCTGGCCGATTATCTGTTCGGCCTTTCCCAGACCTACAGCAGCTTCTACCAGCGCTCGCCCGTGCTGAAGGCGGAGCCGGCGGTGCGCGACAGCCGCATCCGGCTCTGCGCGATGGTGGCGCAAGTGTTGGCCGAAGGCCTCGGCCTGCTCGGCATCCGCGCGCCGCGCCGGATTTGAACCGCACCGGAGGCCACTCCGTTCTGCGGAAGAGGGAAACGTGCGCAAGCCTGTGTGAACCCGAATGAAAGGAACCGCAGAACATGACCGCCACAAGGAAAACCCGCCTGACCGGCCTGGGTGTGGCCCTCCTCCTGTCCGCGGCGCGCCTGACGCCGGCCGCCCCGGCGCCCGCGCTCGCGAATGATCCGGCACGGTGCGAAGCCTTCATGGACTGGGGTGTCGGGCTGTTCATTCACTGGAGCCTGGACTCGGAACTCGGGAGCGTGATTTCCCACAGCATGGTCGGGGCCTCCGACGACTATCTGGAGCGCTACATCCGCGAACTGCCGAAGTTCTTCAACCCGCAGGAATACCGTCCGGAAGAGTGGGCCCGACTGGCGA
>JAVEYH010000143.1:0-2301 GCA_034003585.1 Kiritimatiellia bacterium | reverse complement strand
CTCGGGAGCGTGATTTCCCACAGCATGGTCGGGGCCTCCGACGACTATCTGGAGCGCTACATCCGCGAACTGCCGAAGTTCTTCAACCCGCAGGAATACCGTCCGGAAGAGTGGGCCCGACTGGCGAAGCTGGCCGGGTTCCGGTATATGGTCCTGACCGTCAAACACCATAACGGGTTCTGCCTGTGGCCCACGAAAACCACGGATTTCTCGATCGCCAACACGCCCTACCGGAAAGACCTCGTTCAGGCGTATGTGAAAGCCTGCCGCAAGTATGGCATGAAGGTGGGGTTCTATTTCTCCCCTGAAGACTTTCTCTTTCTGCACCGGCAGGGCCATGAGATCCGCCGCAAGAGCGAGGCGGCGAACATCTCCTCCAACCCCGCGCTGCTGGCGCACGGCAAGGCGCAGGTGAGGGAGCTGTTCACCCGGTACGGCCCGATCGATGTGGCGTTTCTGGATGCGTTTGACAATCGGGCCATCGGCCAGTACATCCATGAGCTGCAGCCCGCGTGCCTGATCACCCGGGGCGAGATGAACACGCCTGAGCAAACGATTCCGGACGCCCCCCTGAAAGGCCCCTGGGAGGCCTGTTTCACGCTGGGGACGCAATGGCAATACAAGCCGACCAACGAGGAATACAAATCCGGCACACAACTGATTGACATGCTGATCGATATCCGGGCCAAGGGAGGAAACCTGCTGATCAACATGGGGCCGGAACCCTCCGGGAAAATCCCGCGCGAGCAGGAGCAGGTGTTCCGCGAGCTGGCGTTGTGGATGTTCGTCAACGGCGAGAGCATCCACGATATCCGACCCTGCCCCGTCATCCGGGAGGGGGAGGTGTCGTTCACACGGCGCGCGAACGAGCCGGACACCGTCTATGTGTTTCTCCCCCAGGGGAAGAAGCGCTGGGAACGGGGTGAACGCAGGACGTTCACGCTCAAGTCGCTTTCCGCGACCCGTGAGACGCGGGTTTCCGTGCTCGGCCAGAATGACCGGGTTCTGGAGTACCAGCCCCGCGTCGTGCCCGTCTCCACCGTGACGCAGACAAAGGACGGCCTGGTGCTCTCCGTCGTGCGGGCGCAACGCCTCTACAACAACAACGCCTGGCCCAATCCCGTTGTCGCCAAGCTGCGGCATGTGGCGTTCGTGCCGAAATAAGCGCCCGGCGCGCCTCAGAATTGCGTCAGCAGGCCTTCGGCCACGCGCCGGGCGGTCTCCTCGTCCGTGAAGTGACGCACCAGCACCAACGCGAAGAGCATGGCGGTGCCCGGGCCCTGGCTGGTGATGATGTTGCCGTCCGCGATCACCGGGGCCTCGTCAAACGCCGCGCCGAGTTGCGGCGCGCACGAGGGATAGCAGGTGGCGCGGCGCCCCTCCAGCACCCCGGCCGCGGCCAGCACGGTGGGCGCGGCGCAGATCGCGGTCACGAACTTACCCGCCGCGTCGAACGCCCGCACCGCGCCGGTCACCCGCCCGTCCGCCGCCAGGGCCTCGGTGCCTTTGCCGCCGCCCGGCAGGGCGAGCGCGTCGAACGCTTCCGGGTCCAGCTCGTCCCAGACCGCGTCGGCCAGCAGCGTTACCCCGCGCGAGCCGTGAACCTGCAGCGATTTTCCGAGGGCCGCGCCCACCGCCTCGATCCCGCCGCGGCGCAGCACATCGAGGATCGTGACCGCCTCCAACTCCTCCAACCCGTCCGCCAAAGGGACCAGAACACGCATAAGGGCTCCTTCCGGTTTAAAACTCTTTTCCCTGTATTGTGGCACGCGCGCGGAGCGCCGGCAATGCAAAAGGCGAGGGACGGGGTTACACGTTGCAGGTTCCCCGGCAGTTCCGAAACTGCGGGCACTACCGGTACTGCCGGTGGGTCTGCCGCCTGGCGCGAAGCAGGGTAGACAAGGGCGGTTTCCCCGCAAACCGCCGCCGGTCCACGCACTGGAGCGCGGGCGTCCCCGCCCGCCCTTGAAACGGCTCTACGCGAGTTCAGCGCGCGCTACAGCGTGAAACAACCCGACGCGCAAACCCCCAAAACCACACGTTGTTGCGGGCGGGGACGCCCGCGCTCCCGACTCCTTGCTCAGCAGCCTCTCCCCGGCCAGTCCCGCACCTCTGTGCCTCTGCTTCTTCGCGTTCCGGCGTTACCCTCTGCGGTCCTGCCCCGTTCGATAGATCGGCTCACTTCATGCTCGGCAACACGATCCCGCGCAGGATCACCTTCTGGCAGGCGAAGAACACCAGCGCCGTGGGGATGGAGACCAGGACGAACCCCGCCATCACCGCCCAGGGCTGGCCGCTGAG
>JAVEYH010000142.1:5932-8202 GCA_034003585.1 Kiritimatiellia bacterium | reverse complement strand
TGGTACTGGAGCGGGAAATCCCTGAGCAATGACTGGGAGCGCGGGCGTCCCCGCCCGCAACCACGTTTCGCTCAAAGAGTGTCGCGCCGAGTCAAGGAACGTTCCGACGCGCAACCTGAAACCAGAAACCAGAAACCCCATTGCGGGCGGGGACGCCCGCGCTCCCGACTCAGGGACCGGCTGGTTTCGCGCAGAGGCCGCAGAGAACGCAGAGGAGAAAGCTCACCACGAAAGACAAAAACAATGAATCCTGAAAATCCTGTTGTCCCGGCCCCCCCCGAAAAACCTCTTCGCGCTCTTCGTGGTGCAAGGAAAACACCGGTCGTTCCGGCAGAAGGGGAGTAGAAAAATGGAAGCGCGCATCGGTTTTGTCGGCATCCTGCTCGAACACCGCGACAGCGTGCCGGAGGTCAACCGCATCCTTTCGGACCATGCGGACCGGATTCTCGCGCGCGTGGGCCTGCCCTGCCGCGCCCGGCGGGTTTCCGTGATCACGCTGGTGGTCGAGGCCACCACGGACGAGCTGGGCGACCTCACGGGACGCCTGGGGCGGGTCGACGGGGTGTCGGTCAAATCCGCCCTTTCCAAGGAGCGCGCATGAGCCGCCGCCCGCTTTTTGCCTACCCCGCGCGGCTTTTTCCCGTGGCGCTGCCGCTGCTGCTGCTGCTTTCGGGCGGTGCGCGCGGCGCGGAGCGGCCGCTGGTGCTGGTCTCCATCCCGCCGCAGGCGTGGCTGGTCAAACGGCTGGCCGGCGAAAGGGTTGCGGTCGAGTCGATGCTGGCCGATGCGGCGGACCCGCATCTCTTCGAGCCTGACGCGCGGCAGGCGCGCCGCCTCGCGGAGGCCGCGCTCGTTTTCACGCTCGGCCTGCCGTTCGAGCGGGCGCTGCTCTCCCGCGCGGCCCGCATGCCCGGCGGGCCCGCGTTCCGCGCCATGGACGCGGGGATCGCGAAACGCGGCGCGCGGCATGACCACTCCGAGCCCGGCCACGTCTGCTCCGGCGCGGACGGGGATCCGCACATCTGGCTCAGCCCGGGCCTGATGTGCGTCATGGCCTCCAACACGGTCGCGGCCCTCGCCGAACGCTTCCCGCCGCACCGCGGCGCGTTCGGCGCGGCCCTCGGGCGCACCGTGGCGGAGATTTGCGCTGTGGACGCGGAGGTGCGCGAGCGCCTGCGGCCGGTCGCGCCGCGCGCGTTCGCGGTGTATCACCCCTCCTGGGGCTACTTCGCCGAAGCGTACGGCCTCGTCCCGCTGGTGCTGGAGCAGGAGGGCAAGGCGCCGCCGGCCCGGCACCTCGCGGAGCTGATCGTGCGGGCGCGCGCCGCCGGGGTCCGGACCGTTTTCACCGAGCCGCAGTACGACCCGCGGCCCGCGCGCGCGCTGGCCGGCCAACTGGGGGCGCGCGCGGTGCTGCTGAATCCGCTGCAGGAGGATTGGCCCGCGCTGCTGCGGCGCGCGGCCGCGGCCCTGGCCGGAGAGGAGTGCGGCCCGTGAGCGCGCCGGTGGTCGAGGTGGCGGATGTCTGTTTCGGCTACGGCGGCGGCGAGGAGGTGCTGCACAATGTCTCCTTCACGGTCGCCGCGAACGCCCTGGTCGCGGTCGTCGGCCCCAACGGCGGCGGCAAGACCACCCTGCTGAAACTGCTGCTGGGCGAACTGGTCCCGCGCTACGGCTCGGTCCGCGTGTTGGGGGGCGCGCCCGGCGAAACGCGCACGCGCGTCGGCTACGTGCCGCAGTCCCTGGCCTTTGACCCGCTGGTGCCGGTCAGCGCGCGCGAGGTCGTGCTCATGGGCCGCGTGGGACGCGCCCGGCTCGGCCTGTACGGCGGGCCAGACCGCAGGCGGGCCGACGAGTCGCTGGCGCGCGTGGGGCTGGAGGGCTTCGGCCGCCGGGCGTTTGCCGAACTCTCGGGGGGCGAACGCCAGCGGGTGCTGATCGCGCAGGCCCTGGCGGGCGGTTCGGAGCTGCTGCTGCTCGATGAGCCGGTCGCGAACGTCGACCCCGAACAGGCCGGACGCCTCTACGCGCTCTTCCAGGAGCTGACCGCCGCCGTGACGGTGCTGATGGTGTCGCACAATCTGAGCGTGGTCACCGATCGCGCGACGCATGTGCTGTGCGTCAACGGCACGGCCGAGCTGCACGCCATCGGCGAGGTGGCCTCCACCACCTTCGCCGCGGCCTACGGCGGACGCCTGACCGCGATCCGCCACGACGCCTCCTGCCATGTGCTCGACGCCTCGGGCGCCATGCACCGGCCCCACTTGGGG
>JAVEYH010000142.1:2747-5832 GCA_034003585.1 Kiritimatiellia bacterium | reverse complement strand
AGGATTTGCTGCGCTTTTCCTTTCTCCGCCACGCCGTGCTGGCCGTGGGCCTGGCGTCGGTCGCCGCGGGTCTGGTCGGCAGCCTGGTGGTGGTGCGCCGCTCCACCTATCTGGCCGGGGCCGTATCGCACAGCCTGCTGGCGGGGATCGGGCTGGCGCGCCTGCTGCAGCGCCGCTTCGGGATCGGGTTCCTGACCCCCATGGGCGGCGCGGTGCTGACCGCGCTGGCCGTGGCCCTGCTGGTGACGCGCCTGACGGTGCGCGGCCGGCACCGCGCCGACACCGTCCTGAGCGCGGTGTGGACCGGCGGCATGGCGCTGGGCGTCTCCTGCGTGGCGGCCACCCCTGGGTATCAGGATGACCTGATGAGTTATCTGTTCGGTTCGCTGCTGCTGGTGACCGGCGCCGACCTTTTTTGGATGGCGCTGCTGGACGCGGCGCTGGTGACGGTGGTGGTGCTCTGCCACAACCGCTTCCTGGCGATCGCGTTCAACGAGGAGCTGGCGCGCCTGCGCGGGGTCAACACCACGCTCTACGAGCTGATTTTCCAGGTCATGACCGCGCTGACCGTGGTGCTGCTGGTCCGCGTAGTGGGCATCGTTCTGGCGATCGCCCTGCTCACGCTCCCCGCTGCGGCCGCGGGGCGTCTCACGCGGCGTCTGGACCGCATGATGCTGCTTGCCGCAGGGCTTTGCCTGCTGGTGAGCTTGCTCGGACTCGCGGTGAGTTACGCGCCCGGCTGGCCGCCGGGCGCGACGATCGTGGAACTCGCGGTCCTGCTCTATCTCGGCGCGGCCGTCTGGTCCGCGCGGAAGTCGGGAGCGCGGGAGTGGAGAAGTAAGGGGTAATAGGTAAGATGGAAGAGGGGGAAGGGGAAGTGCGTTCGTTCGTTAGGTCTAAAGTGCGTTAATGCGGGACTGGGAGCGCGGGCGTCCTCGCCCGCAGTTGGGTTTCTGGTTCCGGGTTTCAGGTTTCAGGCTGCGCGGTAAAATGTTCCGTGACTCCGCGCGAGGTCACTTTACGCGAAACGTTGGTGCGGGCGAGGACGCCCGCGCTCCCAGTCCCGCGCAATCTGGAACCTGGAACCTGAAACCCAATGGCACGCGGTCACTTCGCGCGCGTGATCTCCCGCACCAGCCGCTCGCGTTCCGCGGCCTGCCCTTCCATGCAGCGCACCATGCGGAGCTGTGTGCGGCACCGGTCCAGATTCTGGCCGGGGCGGCGGGTTTTGAAATACACGTCGCCGCTGAGGTAGTCGGTCAGGAACCGGATGCCGATCGTCAGGGTGATCAGCGGGCCGGAGAAGACCAGCTCTTCGAGTTCGGCCCCGTTCAGGAAGGCGGCCTCCGCCAGATAGCCGCGCGCCAGGGCCTCGAACATCTCGGGGCGGCTGCCGACTTGCGACAGGTCGCGCTCATCCTCGGCGGCCGCGGCGGTGGCGGAGCGCACCATGTCGCCGAAATCATAGAGCGCGAGGCCGGGCATCACGGTGTCGAGGTCGATCACGCAGATCCCCTCGCCCGTGGCGTCATCCAGCATCACGTTGTTGATCTTGGTGTCGTTGTGCGTGATCCGCTCCGGGATCTCGCCGCGGGCGTGGCGCGCCAGCAGCCGGCCGCACGCCTCGCGGCGCGCGTCGATGAAGGCGAGTTCCGCGGAGACCCCGTCCCGGCGGCCGCAGGCGTCCGCCGCGGCGGCGCGGTCCAGGGCCTCAAGCCGCGCGGGGGTGTTGTGGAACGCGGGGATGGTCTCGTGCAGGCGCGGCGCGGGCAGGTCGGCGAGCCGGTTCTGGAACCGCGCGAACGCGCGCGCCGCCTCCTGGGCCTGGCACGCGTTTTCGATCACGTCATAGGTCCGCGCCCGTTCGATGAAGAGGTAGAGCCGCCACCAGTTGCCCGCCGCGTCGCGCGCGAAGGGCTGGCCGTCGCGCGCCGGCACCACGGTGAGGGCCCGGCGCGTGGCGTCGCCCTCCCCGGCGCCGGCCAGCGACCCCCGCAGATGCCCGGTCACGCGCACGATGTTCTCCATCACCTGGTCGGGCCGGCGGAAGATGTCGTGGTTGATCCGTTGCAGCAGATAGTGCGCCGGGGTGCCGGCCAGGCTGACGTCAACCCGGTAGGTGTCATTGATGTGGCCCGAGCCGTAGGGCGCGGCGTCGCGGAAATCGCCCCACGCCTGAAAGGACCCGAACGCCTCCCGCAGCGCCGCGCGCGCGTGTTTCGCCTCCATCATGGTTTTCTCCCCGGCGAAGTCAGCCGTTGAGGCGCCGCACCACATCCGCCTTGAGTTCCTCGATCAGCCCGGCCGTGTAGTCCGCGAGCGAAAGCGTGTCGTCCCGGACCAGCGGCGTGAGATCCATCGCAAAGGTCAGCATGGTGGCCGCGTCCACGGCGTGCGACTCGAAAAAGGTGGCGTGCGCCCGGCGCCGGCCGAGCACGGCGTCGTCATACCGTTTGCCGCCGGAGATCTGCGAATCGAACACGCCGGAGAGGGCCGCGGCGATATTGCCCCGCTCGCTCACGTCCAGCACCACCTTGCGGGCGTCCGGCAGCCAGTCGAGGTCGCGCCAGATCTCGCAGCCGTACACCTTGGCGGGCCGCGCGTCGGCGGGCAGGCTGCGGATCGCCGCGATCACGGCGCGCGTCACGCCCACGTGCGTGTCGTGCTTGTCGGAGGGCGCGTGCGTGTACACCGTCCCGGGCCGGGCCGCGTCGAGGATCGCGGCCAGATCGTTGGCCAGCGCCGAATTGTCGCGCGCCTTCACCTCTTTGCTGGTGAAGTCCAGTTGCAGCATCGCGCCGTACCGCCCGACCAGGGCCGCGGCGCGCTGCTCCTGGCGGCGCACGGTCTTCATCTGCGCGTCCGTGTAGTCGCCGTACACGCCGGCGCGCGAGCTGCCCGCACCGTCCGTACAGGTCACGCCGCAGAAAGAGCGGTCGCTCCGGCCGAAGCAGCTCAGGATGCCGTGGATGGTCATGAACTCAAGATCGTCCTGATGCGCGCCGATCCCGAGATGCGTGGTGCGGGCCAGGGCCGGCCCGATCGCCAGGCCGTCCGGCACATACAGGTCCGCTGTCGGATGGGT
>JAVEYH010000142.1:0-2647 GCA_034003585.1 Kiritimatiellia bacterium | reverse complement strand
GGCAGGGTCGCGGCGGCCACGGACTGGCCCACGCGCCGCGCCTTCTCGTCGGGCATGAACACCTCGACCTCCTCCGCGAGCTCGGGGAACTGGTCGGCCAAAATCAGGCGCGCGGTCTCCAGGATCATCACGCCGCCCGGGCCCGAGGTCACGCGCCCGAGGATCATCAGGCTGTCGAAACCGTAGAACTCGCGGTACCACGGCACCGTGTAGCCGAGGTAGAGACCGATCTTCTGGAAGAGGGTGAGCGCCGTGACGTCGCCGTCCAGCATGCGCTCCTGCACGCGTTTCAACCGCTCCGGCAGGGGCATCTTGGCCGGGAAGCGGATGCCTTTTTTCAGGGCCAGGTGGTTCACGGCCTGCTGCGAGAAGTACATCGCGCCCACCCCGATGTCGCCCGACCACTCGTCCGCGGGCGCGGCGGGATGCAGATCCACGGGCGCGAAGGCGAGTTCCGAGAGCCGGCCGGTCAGGCACCCCTTGCGGTCGATGAACCCCGCGGCCTCGCTCGACCCCATGGCCACGCCCAGGATGCCTTTCTTGCCCAGCGACATCAGGCCCGCCAGGGCCGTCACATCGCCGTCGTTCGCCACTTCCACCGGCACCTGCCACTCCCGGGCCAGCCGGAGGAACAGGTTCTGCGCCTCGGCATACCGCTCCTGCGGGATGGCGCGGAACAGCGAGGCCACCTGAATGCGGTTGTCCACCACGACCCCGGCCGTGCTGCCGCCGATCGCGTCCACCCGCGGCAGGCAGGACGCCGCCTTTTTCAGGCCCTCGTTGAGTTTCGCGTAGTGGTACGCGGGATCCGGCTGGTTGCGCGGATCCCAGGGGAACTCCTCGCTGAACACCACCTTGCCGCGTTTGACCGCGCTGATCTTGAAATCGCTGGCCCCCAGGTCGAACCCCAGGCGGCAGCCGTTGGTGCGGTTGTCCATGAGCAGCGCACGCTCGTAGGCCTGCGGCATCTCGCCGGGCTCGCGCACCTCCACCCGCATCGGCTGACCGTAAACGCCCTCCATGAAGGCTACATCAAAGGCGCGCGGTCCGGTGCGCGTGTAGTGGCGCTTGATCCCGCGGCACAGCTTCTGCGGGCCGGAGAGCATCAGCCGCCACCCGCCCGAAGCCCACAGCAGGAACTTCACGATGCGCTCGGCCAGTTGCGCCACCTCCGGCGAATCCTCGGCGCGCGCCGGCAACGGCAGATCGTAGCGCGAAACGTACCCGTTCTCGCGCTCCCAGGCGATGGAAAGCGTCTGCCCGCCCGGCCGCGCCGCGCGCTGCAGTTCCCGCAGCAGCGTGACGGGCGGTTTGAAATCGCGCTTCAGGGTGACTTTCTTCGGCTCGGTGCGTATGAACATCGTCAGCCTCCTTCCGGGTCGTGCCTTTGTGTGAGATGAAATGGGGTTGCGGGCTGTGCCCGTTTTACGCTACAGGGTAAGCGTTTTCACATCCGCAGGATAGGCGATGTCGTCTTTCGCTTGCGTTCATCTTTTTCGTTTCATAAGATTGCGCACATGGCGTGGCCCATCTCCAATCTGCGTTTCGACTACATGAACACCTCCGAGCGGCGGGTGCTGAATCTGGAATCCCTGGGCCTGCCGAACGTGCCGATGCTGGGGTACTGCCACTACCGCAGCCCGCGCCCCGACGTGCCGGAGCACTGGCATCCCGGCTGCGTCGAGATCCATCTCGGGGTGCGCAACGCGGTGGAGTTCGGGTTCGGCGGCCGCGTGTACCGCCTCGGCCCCGGCGACGTGTTCGTGAACCAGCCCGGCGAGCGCCACACGGTCAGCGCGCACCCCAACGGCCTGATCCTCTACTGGCTGATCCTGCGCGCGGGGCCAAGCCGCACCCCGTTTCTGGGCCAGCCGGCGGCCGAGGCCGAGGCGCTGCGGCAATCGCTGCTCCACCTCCCCCACCGCCACTTCCGCGGCACCGAGACGCTGAAGCGGCTCTTCCGTTCGCTGCACCTGCTCTGTGACGAACCCGCCACGCACCTGCGCGCCCTGCGGCTGCGCACCACCCTGCTGGCGCTGCTGCTCGAGGTGGTGAACGCCGCCGCGGCCCACCGCGACTCCCCGGGCGAGACGCGTCTGGAGGCCCTGCTGCGCGAAATGCGCACCGCGCCTGAAAACGCGTACCGGCTCGATGACCTCGCCCGCCGCGCGGGCATGGCCCCCTCCCACTTCATCGCGCGCTTCCGCAGTCTGACCGGCCTGCCGCCCCACCACTTCCTGCTGCACACCCGCATCGAAGCGGCCCGCCGTCTGCTGCGCGAAAGCGACGCGCCCATCACAGAACTCGCCCTGCGCCTCGGGTTCTGCTCGTCCCAGCACTTCGCCCACCTCTTCAAACGCCACACCGGCATCACGCCCCGCGCGTGCCGCGAAGGCGCCTGCGGCCCGCTGCGCGCGAGCGACCGCGACGACGGCCAGAGCGGGAAGCAGGAAGGAAGAGGGGAGGGAAGGAAGACGGGGGAGGGGAAGTGCGGGAGTGCATGATTGCGGGGGACTGGGAGCGCGGGCGTCCCCGCCCGCAACCACGTTTCGCGCCAAAAGTCTCGCGCCGAGTCATGGAACGTTTCACCGCGCAACCAGAAACCAGAAACCCGGAACCCGGAACCAGAAACCCCATTGCGGGCGGG
>JAVEYH010000141.1:0-8327 GCA_034003585.1 Kiritimatiellia bacterium | reverse complement strand
TCTTCACGCGGTTTCGGCTGCGACTCATTCACGCGGATGGTGCGGCCATCCAGATCTTTGCCGTTGAGGGCGTCGATCGCCGCCTGCGCCTGAGTGCGGTCCGGCATCTCCACGAAACCAAACCCCTTGGAGCGGCCTGTCATGCGGTCGGAAACGACACGGGCAGAGGTCACCTCGCCGTAAGCTTCGAACGCAACTTTCAGGGACTCATCGCTGGTCGTATAGGCAAGATTGCCCACATAGATGTCCATGTCTCTATCCTTCTCTACTTCACTCGCGCCATGTTGTGTTCGTGTGTCAGGCGCAACCGGATCCCATGGCTGATCCGGCTTCGTAGGCAACCTCGCCTATGTCGCACGGCCCGTAACAACGGGCTAAAGCGACCCCAAAGGGGGTGTGTGTCAAAAACGCGTTCCGCCTGAAATCAGGCGTTTCCTCCATCGCGATGAGCCGAAAACCATGGAATCAGAGACAAGGATAAAACAGCTAATTCGCAATTGACGAGTGGAAAAATAACGCAATCCGGACCGGTTGTCAATCGCGTTTTTTGAAAAAAATGAAGCGGGCCGCGTCCGTCCGTTTCCGGGGCGGGGAAAAGCCTCAGCGGGACACGCTGCGGAAACGCCCCTCACCGGTGGAAAAGCCGTCCCGGTTCACGTCGTCGAAACGGATTTCGCGCAGGTACGGAGTGAGGTCGTCCACCAATTTGCCGTTCACGCGGATGTTCCGCCAGCGGAGTTCCTCCACCGCGGAGGAGATTTGCGGATTGAAGATCTCGACGCCTTTTTCCGTCAGTACGGATTTGGGCCCGACGCACGCGAAATAGGAGTGCGGATAACGGTCGCGGTGCAGCGTCAGGCGGATGTTGTCGAAATGGACCGTGCCGACCTTTGAGCCGAACTCGAACGCCGCCATCGTGCCGCGCACCGGGTCCGATTTGAGGTACGGGGCGAATTTATCGATCGGCGCGTTGAGGTCGATGTCCAGATCCGCGAAGTGCAGGTTGTCCGCCGTGCCGATGGCGCCGGCCTCGGGTTTCTGCGTCCGGATGTTGTACGCGGGGGTCTGGAAATACACCTTGTAGACGAGGATGCCCTTCACCCGGCTCATCACGAGGTCGGTCACGGCGCAATCCACCTGCGTTCCGTCCCGGAACGCATACAGCCCCGGCAGAATGCGGATGGCCTTGTACCGGCCGGATGGGGCGAGTTCGAGGTCGTCGCAAGCCACACGGCGGATCGGGCCGAAGTTGACTGACGAGTTCTGCCAGTCATAGGCGTTGAGTGCCACCAGATCATCCCCCACGTCCCCTTTGACGTCGGTGGCGTAGACGAGTTCGGTGTTGCCGTTGATGTGCAGGCCGTCCGCGTAACAGGATTCGAAGCGGATCCGGTCTGCCGAAAACCCCCGGATGTCGCCCGCCTGCACCGCGAAACCGGCGCAGTGCGCGAACGTGAGGTCCTTCAGCGTCACGCCGTCGATGTTGTTGAAAAGGAAACAGGTCGAAACGCCCCGGAAGGGGTGTTCCGCGCTCGGGGCGTCGTATTTGCCGCTCCGCCCGTAGCCGAGGCGCCGGGTGTGCGACTCCTCCCATCTGCCGCCGGTGACGGCGATGTTCGCGTCGCGGGAGCCGGCCGCGATGGGCAGGCGCGTGCCGTCGGCGGTGCGGACGTTGCGCAGCAGGACGGTGGTCATGCCCGGCACCGCGCGCACGACCGCGCCCGCCGCCTCGATGCGGCGGCGGGAGGGCACCCTGACGGTCCGGTCGGTCCAGTACGGCTCGGACGACGGGGGAATGCGCACGATTTCATGTTCGTCGAGCGCGCGCTGCAGCGCGTCGCTCCACACGGCCCGACCGTCCGCGTCCTGCCGCACGAGCGCGCGATAGGCGTCGAGCGAGACCGCGTCCCGGAGTTTCGCCTGCTCCGCGGCGTTTGCCGCGCGCATCGCCGCCGCGTCGGCGAGAATCTCTGTTCGGGTCCGCGCGGCGCCGGCCGCGCCGGCGCTCCAGACGGTGAACGCCGCCGCGGCCAACATGCCCGGTAATCGGTTCATGGGTTTTTCCCTTTCCTTTTTTTTTCTCAGTCGATGGAAGATTCGATGAAGCGCAGGTTCACGCGCAACGGAACCGGCTCCGCGTTGTTTGAGGTGAAAGACACGCCTACCTTGTCGCCCTTGGCGAAGGACGCGCGCGGGAGATCCTCGAGGTCCACCTCGCGCAGCAGCTCGTGGCGCGCGTTGTAGACGAACGCCACCGACACCCGGTGGGGGATCGTCACATACTCTCCCGGCGCGAGCGTGGTCTTCACGCGGATCCGGCCGCGGCGGTCGCCCCAGCGGTAGTGCGCCACGGGGTTGGCCACGGGTTTACCGCCTTCCGGCGCGCGCATGAGGAACAGCGGCACGGTCATCGCCCATTTGCGGTTGTCGATCGGCGACACGACCTCGAACTCCGCCGGTTTCGCCGACACCTCCGCCGCGAGGTCGTCCGTGACACACCAGCGCTCGCACTGTCCCGAGGCGTGGATCCACTCCCGGTCGACCGAGCGCGGCATCACGGCGGCACCCGCGCCGAGCGCCTTGGCCGGCGCTGCGGAGGCGGGCAGTTCCTCGAACCGGTTGCCCTTCCACCGGCGCACGAACGAAAGCCGGAATTGCCCGTTCTTCCGCTTCAGCCCCCACTGCGTGTCCGTCTGGCGCAGGAGCCGTTTCTCGTTTTCGGTGAACGCGCCGGCGCGGCGGGCGTCCTCCCACAGGCGGATGCGCTCGCACTTTTCATAGGTCTTCGGCAGGCCGAACTGGAAGTCCACGCCCGCGTCGTACCCGGCGGCGAGCGCCATGATCCAGTCGATGTCCTCCAGCGAACAGGAGTCGGGATAATACTGGCCGAGCTTGTTCGGAAAGTTGCTGCGGCGCAGGTTCAGCTGGTGCTGGAGGCGCGTCTCGAGCTGCGAGCCGCGGATGCCGCGCTTCATGTCGTGCTCGCCCCAGCTCTGGGTGGTGAAGAGGTGCCAGGTGTAATGCGTCATCCGGCTGCCGACGAACGTGACGCCTTCCTGCGGCAGATGGTCATAGATCGTGCGGACGAAACGGTTGACAGAGTAGTTGTCGTTACCGCTGCGGTCCGCGCGCTCCACGCCGTCGAGGATGATGTTGCCCATGCCGCCCCGCTTCGCGGCGGCGGCGATGTTTTTCGCCACCTCGCCGATCATTTCGTCGCTGCCGGGCATGAGGGAGTCGTAGTGGTCGTAGCCGTCCAGCCGCGTCACCCGCGTTCCGGCCGGGTGCGCCCGGATCGCGGTGCCGTAGAAACCGCGCTCGCAGCCGCCGAGCACGACCTCGGTGGCGTTGGTCGCCGCGGTGCGGTACACGACCAGCTCCCCGTTGATGTCGAGAAAGCGGCGCGGCGTGGGCCGGTCCACCAGGCTCTTCACCTTCTCGCACACGATCTCCGCGTTGATCGCGAAAAGGGAAAAGGTCTTCGGGTTCTTGACGAGGCGGATCTCGTTGTCCGCCACCCCCGCCGGCAGTTTCGGGTCAGCCCAGAAGACATACTCGAACGTGTCGCGCGTCTTCACGCCCTCCGGGCCGGGAAGGGCGCGCGCGAGCGCGGTCACGGTATCCGCGTAGCGGTTGAAACGAGGGTCGAGCCGCGGGGCGATGAACGGCTCCGGTACCCGGAACGCGCGCGTGAAGGTGGAGAGCGTGTAGGCCGTGGTGCGGATGCCGCGCGCGCGCGCCTTATCCGAACATTGTTTCAGGCTCTCCCAGCCGTTTCGGAACGCGGCGGGGTCCGGTTCGAAATGGCCCCAGTTGCCGAAGCAATTGTAGCGCGAGAGCACGCGGATGCCCGTGACGCGGGCGGCCTCGATCCAGCCGTCGATGGTGGTGCCGTCGTAAGTAACCCAGAAGGCTGACTCGTTCGCGCGCGGCGATTTCTTGGCCCACACGCCATCGATGGTCGGATACGGCAGCCCCTCGGTGCGGACGATCTCTTCCACGATGCCCAGCTCGCGGTCCTTGGACGGGTCGGCGACGCCCCACAGCGCGATCGCCCCGCCGACTGTCCCCGCCTCCTTCACCGGTGCCGAGATGAACTGGCCGTGGTTGTAGCGGACCGGCCGCGTGTGGTCGAGCGTCGAGAGCGTCAGCATGCCGCCGGGTTTCTCGCCGTCGTAAAAACAGGCGGCATCGCTCATCGCGTCGCGGTAGACGCCGTCCGTGCCGATGCCGAGCGAAAGCGCGCCGATGGCGAAATCCCTCCCCCGCACAATGCCGAGATACCGGCCCACGGTGTCGTGGAGCGTGGTGGGGTACGGCCCCCAGTTCACGGCGGCGATGCCGGCGGGCGAGGCGGCCCCCACGATTTCCAGCCGCAGATACCGTCCTTTGTTCTCGATCCGGAGTTCCACCTCCGCGGCATTGTCGAACGCGAGCCGCCAGACCTTGCCCTTCCCGCGCGCTCCGGTAAAGGTCATGTGCCTCGGCGAGAGCGTTTTGCCGGACATCTTCCAGCATGCCCCGTTCTTCTCGTATTCCCGGATCGTGACGAGGAATCCCGGTTCGTCCGGGTGCAGCCGGTTCACGCCGGCGCCGGAAAGTTCCGTAATCCGGCCGGTGCCGTCCACCGCGAGAGCGAGTCCGGCGGAAGTCTTCTCCCGCAACGTTTCCGACGCGACGGCGGCGCCGGCGGCGAGCGCCGCGGCGCAGGTGAGCAAGCCTTTTCGCATGGTTGTCCTTGGTATGGCAGGCGTCAGCGCAGAATGACGGTCGTGCCGAGGTTTTTGTAAAGGTGAACCGCGTCGCCTTCCTTGAGAACCTGCCAGCCGGGCTGCGGCTCATCCCAAGACGGAAGGCCGGTGAGCGTCCCGCCGGCTTCGGCGATTTTCACTTTGTGCTGTGCGTTTTTCAACGTTCCGACCACGGTCAGCCCGCATCCGGTAAACGTCAGGTCGCCGGTCACCGCGAGCGGATAGGGGCAGCCGCCGTTTTCGTCGAGCGTGACCGTGTACGTGTCCGTGACTGTCACGTCGCCGGTCACCCCGCCGCCGCTGAGCCGCGCGACAACCAGAGGCGCGCCCCGCAGGTCCAGGCTGGCGCCGGCGGCGAGCGTGATTTCCGAACCTGCCGCGAACGCCTCCGTGTTCACGGCATAACCGGGTGTGCGCCACTTCAGCGCGAGATAATGCTCCAACTGGGTCCGTTCTACCTCCGTCAGCATCCGGTCGTACGCGATAACCTCGCCGATCGCGCCGCGGAAACGGCGCGTGTCGGTAGAAGAGGCGACGAAATAACCGGCAATGGCGTTGTAACCGGTACCGACTTTTACCGGTGATTCGATGTGAACTGTAACTGGCGTGTTCAAGACGTAATTGAAACTATCGGAAGAAGCACCCAGCAAGGTCCCGTTGTGCCATGCCGTCGAGCCTGCGAAGCAGTTGCCCATCGTTCCGTACGAAAAATTGGTCGAAGCACCGCGGATCCCGGTGTCGCCGCCGGAGTTGACACCCCAGTACCCGGCCATGCTCATCTGGTTCTGAAACGCCTGAAACACCATGACCAAGGTCTGAACGGTGACGGAACGGTTGGCTTTCATCCAGTTGGTGGTGGTGTTCCCGAAAAACACGGCGTTTAACTCGTTGATGCTTCCGGTGTAGGTGGGTGGCTGTGAGGTCACCGCATCCCATCCAGGCTTTTCGAGGCCAAACGACAATCCCTCGACTCCGGCCCTGGAAACCCAGTTCGTGACATAGCCCTCCGAAGAGCATTGCACGGTCGCCGTTTCCGTCGCGTCCAACCAGTACAGGATGCCGTCCTGCGGCGGCAGGGCGTTGTAGACCGAGACCGCCGCCGCGTCGCTGAACGTGACCGACCCCGCCTCCGCGCGCAGCGCCATGTCCGCCGCGCCGCACAGCACAAGGTTGACCTTCTCGCCGACGGTGCCGCGGAAGCCGTTGGTTCCGGTCACGGTGAGCGTCGCCGTCGCCGCGCCGCTGTTGACGACGCTTCCGCCGATGCCGGACAGGGAGGAGACGGTCTGGTCTATGCCGTTCAGATCGAACGCCGCCCCGGGTTCCAGGCTCAGCGCCGTCCCGGCCGGCAGGGTCCCGGTCACGAGCCCGGGCGCTTCCGCATGCAGTTCGGTTTCCATCCACTTCCGCCACATGTGGTTTTCGACCGCCTTGATCTCGTCCCGGCTCAGCGCCCGGCCGAAGGCGATGACCTCGCCGATGAATCCGCAGAGCGAGCGGTTCTGGTAATTGTTGCCGATCACGTTGTTCCCGGCGTTGAAAGCATCGGTGCGGAACGAGGAAACAAGCGTGGGGGCGTTCTGCGTGAACGTGCTGATCCCGGCGACGCCATTGATGCTCATGTTCGCCAGCGTGCTGTAATGGAACGGGTTGCCTTCTTCGGCATACCCGATGGAGGTGGCGCTCGCCATGCGCAAAAACCGGCTGCCCCAATCGCCGCTCTGGACCGCCCAGATGCAGTCCATGCCGCCGCCGCCGGTATTGTATCCGGTCGCCTGGAACAGGATCAGCACCGTTTTGGTGGCGAAGGCCTTGTTTGCCACCAGGCAGTTGGTCCAGCCGTTGAAATAAACCGCGGGTTTCGCCTGAATGGCGCCGCCGACGCCGTTGGAGTAGACAGGGCACGGCAGACTCCCGGATTGTTTGAAGGTGACGCCCGCCACCCGGTCCACCCAGCTTGTCACCGCGCCGGTCGCCCCGTCCGTCAGCACGCTCGCCGCGTCGCCCGCGTCGAGGTGATACACGATGTCCGCCTCGCACGGGATCGTCTCCCGGAGCAGCCGGAGCGTCCCCTCCCGGACAACCGTCGGGCCGGAATAGTCCTGCGGTTTGGCGATCCCGAGCGCGCCGGGACCGATTTTGGCCAGGCCGATGAGGTTGGTGCCGTTGTCGCGGAGGTGCCCGCTGTATACGATATCCGACGAAGTCCCGATCCCCGCCATGGCCGGCGCGTCCGCGCCCTCGGCGATTGGCGTGATCGTGCGGCCGGTGACCTGGGCCAGATTGCCCAGTCGGGTCTCGGCACCGGCGATTCCGACATCCCCTTGTGTCGTCAGCCCGGCCATCGTCACCGAAGGGTTGGCGAAAAGAAGTGTGTTCGTTCCGCTGTTGACCCAGGATCCGACACCGGAAACCGCGTTGGAGACAACAAAATCCGCGTTCTTGTTGATCGTGATCGTGGTGCCGTTCATCACCTCGCCGGCACCGAACGTGCCGTTGGTTCCGAGCGTGAGCGTGCCGACCTCCAGCCGGGTCGCGCCGAGATAGGTGTTGGCACCGTTCAAAATCAATGTATGGGTGTCCTGCAGCATGGCCAATCCGCCGGGGCCGGTCACCGGACAGTCGAGCCGCAGGTCGGAGTTCAAACGGATTCCGGCGTCGTCCGCCAGCACCACCCGGGCGATGTTCGTCGAATAGGCCTCGCCGGTGCCGGTGAGCGCGGACGGTCCGTGGGAGCCGCTGATGCCGAACCCGGCCAGGCTCAGCTCGCTGATCGACGTCTGGGTGTAATTCAGCAGTTGGCCGCCGCAGAGGCGGTCGCCGAAGACGCGGACTGAGGGCGAGGAGGAGAGGCCCGCGTAAAGCTGCATCCGGCCCCAGTAGACCCGGAGGTCGCCGCTGTTGTCATAGGTGCCCTGCAACACGGTGTTGACGAGATACACGTTGTTGCGCCCGGTGAACGTGACGCCCGCCGTGCCGCGGATTTCGGTATCGATCGTCTGTTGCACGCGGTTGTTGTTGTCCTGCATCCAGACGATGCCCTCGGAGCCGCGGAAATCGATCGCGCCGCCGCTGATGCAGGTCTTGGTGGTCGTGAACCCCTGCAGGATGATGCCGGCGGGGGCCGTGCCGTCGCCGATCGTCAGTGTCACGCCGGGATTGAGGGTCAGCGCCGCGTTGCCGTCGATGACCAGCGCGTGGATCGCCGTGTCGGCGGAGAGCGTGGTGTTGGCGGTGACACGCACGATTGAGTCTGCGTCCGCGCCGGCGAAGCCTTCGCGATAAAGGTTCGCGGCGGGCACGAGCCCGCTGGACGCGTCATACCGCGCGAAGCACACCGGCGTGCCGGTGGCGTTCGGCCCGCCGAGGGTGACGACCGGCGAAACCATGCCCGAGCCCGCGTGGACAAGCGCGGACGGATCGGTCAGGAAGAACTTCTCGGAGACGCCGAGCGTGTTCGTGCCGCCACTTGGAGCCAAGTAAAGCGTACCGGGGAAAACGTCCGCGCGCGCGATCCCGCCGATCGTGAGGGAGGCCGAGGCGTTAGAGCCTTTTTTCAGGTTGAAGCGCACGGAC
>JAVEYH010000140.1:0-8502 GCA_034003585.1 Kiritimatiellia bacterium | reverse complement strand
GTCCGATTCTCGGCTGCCACAACCATGGCGGCGATCCCCTGCCCGAAACCTCCTGGGCTTACCGCTTCGCCAAAAAACACTGGTTTTTCGGTTTCGGCGCGTACGGCTGACGCGGTACAGCAATTCTAATTTTGCATAGAGGCACAGTCGATATCGCTATCGGTTGCTTTTTTAAAAGGGGCGGGAATGAAAAAGAAAACAGCGGAGGAATATCGGTCCCGCGATGCCGCGTCGGACAGAGCGGGGGGCAGGCCGGTCACGCGCAGAGGGGTGCTTTCGCTCGCCGCGTGTGCGGCCGGCGGCGTCGCGGGGGGTTGCGCGGGGTTCCCGCGGGAAGAGGCGCGTTTTGCCGCCGCCCGCGAGGAGATGCGGAGCCTGGTCCGGGCCGGGTTCTTCGCCGGCGCGGTGGCGGCGGACGCGGACAGCGGCCCGGTGCTGACGGAAGGCCTGCAGTGCTTTGGCGAGAAGCAGATCCCGATGACGGCGGACTCGCTCTGCGACCTCGCGAGCGTAGGAAAGACGTTCACCGCCTCCCTCTGCGCGCTGCTGGTCGCCGAAGGACGGCTCGACCCCGACGCACCGTTCACGGCGTATCTGCCGGAGCACGTCCTCGCGAAGGAGAACTGCCGCATCACCGTGCGCGACCTCGCCACGCATTCGGGCGGCTTCGACAATTCCAAGGCGTATTGGGCCGAACGCGATCCGGCCGTGTTCCTGCGCAAGCTCTACGCGAAGCGCCCCGTGCGCCCGCGCGGCGAGGCCTTTGACTACGCCTGCTCGAATTTCATCTACCTCGGAAAGATCGTTGAAAAACTGACGGGGCTCGACCTCGACCGCGCCGCCCGCCAGCGGCTCTGGGGCCCTCTCGGCATGATGCGCACCACCTGGAACCCCGTGAAGGACGACGGACATGTGGTCGAGTTCCCGCCCTCTTCCTACGCGGGGACGGGCTCCCGTCGGATCGGTGACCACAACGACCTCGCCTGCCACGTGAGCCCGGTTCCGCTCGGCAGCGGCAGCGCCTTCTCGACCGTCGGCGACATGCGGCTGTTCGCGTCCGACCTGCTGCACCGGCGGCGCTTTCCGCAGACGTACTACGATCTGCTCTTCACCCCGAGCTTCGAGAAGGACGGGGTCCGCCGCTCGTTCGGCTGGGATATGCCGGCCGAACGTTCGAAGACGCCGATGACGCCTGACATGGGTTTCTCCCCGGCCACCATCGCCCATACGGGCTGGACCGGAACGGCGGTTTTCGCGGATCCCGGGAAGGGTCGCGCCGGCGTTTTCCTCGGAAACAGGACGGGCGACTATCTCGGTTCGAAGCGGGGCCGGATGAAGGTGCTCGCGCTGCTGAAGGGCTGACAGGCGGAAAAACAGAAAACGGGCCGCGCCGGGCCTTACTTCGGGATCGGCACCGAAGTGAGCCACTCCGGATGCTCGCGCACGCCTTCCGCCTCAACGATCGGCCAGGTCGCGCGCGCCGCATCCGCATAGGGACCGATTTTATCGAACGGGATCGGCTCGAAGCCCAGTTTCAGGGCAGGCGAATCCGGTTTGAGGCGGAAGTCGCCGCGCGCGGCATCCACAAACTGCGGGTCCGCAACCACCGAATCCCGGTCCGCGCCCGCCATCTGCCACGCCTCCCACTCGCTCGCGGGCTCAACCTCTTCCAGCCGCAGATTGCTGATTTCGGCCCAGCCCTGTTTGGAGTGGAACTGGAAGTGCAGCGAGAGCGTCTCCAGCCGCGCGTCGAATCCGGCCTCCCCGGGTTTCGGCAGATAGAATCCGGTTTCGCATACCAGCGCCTCGGAGGCGGTGTTGACATCCGACATGTCGGAGCGCTTGAGGAACCCCCGTGAGCCGAAAGCCTTCCACAGCCCCTTGTTCTCGCAGACCAGGCGCGCCACGACCTCGCCGTCCGCTTCCTGGTGACGCAGCGCGAATGTCAGGCGGTAGTGTTTCCCGTGCGGCAGCGCGAACGGCGCGGACCGGACGCAGGCGTGTTTGATGTACTTGCGCTCTTCCTGAAACGCGCCGGGCAGACGCAGGGCCTTCGCGTCCCCGCGCTCCACCCGTTCCGCCTGAAGGTCCGGTTTGATTTTCTGGTACCAGAACCACTCCGCCGCCGCTGTCTGGTCCGGATTCGCCGCCAGCGCGGCCGCGGCCGCCGCGCGCGCGAACGCGGCATTGGGGATGCGCTCCGTCAGATCCGCGACCGGCTTCCGGAAAGCCTGCTTGCCGGTCTTCACCGGCTGGACGCCGCCGTTCCACACCACATTCGAATTGATGAGGTTGTGCATGAGGTTTACCCCGTTCTCGCGGACATAGCGGGAGTCCGGCTGCGCGGGATAGAGGAAGATGTTGCGGAAGATGCGGTTGCCCCGCATGATCGTGCCGTCCGGCAGAAACGGATCGGCCGGCGAAACGTGCATCCCGCGCATCCCGGCCCACTCCGGGTTGGCCATCAGGCGCTCATACGCTTTGAGCATCTTGGGCTGGCGGTCTCTCAGAAACGCGGCGGTCGGCGAGTTGTTCCAGGTTTGCAGGGAAAACTGGTGCGTCTTGCCCTCCGGTCCGGCGTTGTGGGCGAAGATGTTGTTGTAGATGTGGTTTTCGCGGGCGTTGTGCAGGTGCATCGCGCCGACCTGGCAGCGCTCCACGAGATTCCCGTAGACATCGTTGCCGCAGCCGCTCTCGTCCAGATAGATGCCCCAGGCGAAGACGAAAAACTTGCCGTGGTTGTTGAGGCCGATGCTGTCGGAGCAGTGGTTGTAGCGGATCGTGTGCCAGCCGCCGCACCAGCCGCCGGTGTAGGTGCAACCCGTGTCCTCCATTTCCAGGTTGCAGTGCCGGATGCGGTTGTACTCCAGCGTGTGGAGCACCCCGCCGTGGAAAATGCCGCTCCGCGGCAGGTCGTGCATCAGGTTGTGCGCCACGCGGACCCCGGCGCCGCCGACCATCACGCCGAGGCCGTGGCGGTTGAACTGGCCGACATGATGGATGTAGCAGTTTTCGACCTCATGACCGCAGCGCGTCATCGAATCCACATCGCCCGCATGCACCGATACGCCGTGCCCGCCGATGTGCCAGATGTCGCACCCGCGCACCCGGCCGTCCCGTCCGCCGTGGATCGCGATGGCCGAACCGTTGAAAAACCCGAGATCGTGGATGCGGCACGCCTCGACCGTCACCTGATCACACGCCTGGAAACGAATGCCGTGCGTTTCGGCGCAGGTCAGTTCCAATCCCGTGATGCGGACGTGGTGCGTGCCGTGGAACGAGAGGATATCGTTGACCGTGGGGACCGTGACCTCATCCCGGGAGAGGTCCGCCCCTGCGGGCGGGATCAGATACAGCCGCTGCCCCGCGACATCCTGATACCACTCGCCGGGCGCGTCCAGCTCCTCGCGCAGGCCCATCACGCAGAACCGGTCGTCGGGCCGCGCCGCGTACGGCATCTTCTTTGCGAGCGTCAACGTGCGCGAACCCGGATCAAAGGCCGCGATTTTTTCAATCCGGTTCCACCAGTTGTACCGCGGGAAAATGCACACCTCGCCCTCCTCCGGCCGGGACCAGGCCCGCGCGTCCCGCTCGCGCAACCGCACCGTGTCCGTGCGCTCGCCCTCGATATCCTTGTACATCGGGGGCCGGACCCCGTCGACGTAGGCCCACCCGCCGGAATAGGGGAGGGCCGGATTCTCATTGGGGTACCGCGCCCAGACCAGACGGAGCCCGTTGAGATAAACCTGACGGAACGGCGCGGTGATGCCGAGCGGCTTGAGATCCGCCTCAAACACCCCGGCCCGGCCGTTGAAGGTGCAGGCCTTCCATCCGGTGACGGGCATGCCGCCCGCCAGAACCGGCCGGGTTTCCGGCGGCGCCGAGGGACCGCGCCACGCCGACAGGCTCAGCGGCGCCTCCCGGGTACCCGAATCCTCCGCCCGGAACGCGACCGTCCGCATCACACGGTGCGTGCCGGGGTGCAGCAGAACGCTCACCGGCTCGGCCGGATGGAGCCTGCGCGCCTCACGCGCCAGCAGCCGGGCCTTTTCCAGCGTCAGCACCGGCTCGCGAACGGAGCCCGGGGCCTCGTCCGACCCCGCGGGCGACACATGGATCTCCGCGCCCCGCGCCATTCCGCACGCGAGAAAACCCATACCCATCAAGATCCAGCCGCGCATGATTCCCTCTCTCTATCCTTTGCGCTTCCCGCCGTTTTCCCTCACGAAGCGGAGCATATCGTCATAACACTCGTCGAGCTCGGCCTTCTGGAGGTCCGTGAGCGTGAAATCATGGAGCTTCCACTTCGTGGTGTCGCCGGTCGCCACCATGCCCTGCTCCTTGTTCTCGGCCTTGAGGTAGACGCGCGAGACCGTGGTTTGGAACACGCCCTGACGCTGGAGGTAATAGAGCGAATACCCGCGCAGGCCGCCGGGGAAGTCGCGCTGGTCGATCAGCAGGCGGAACAGCGCGTAAGCGAGCGTCAGCTTGCCGTCGCGGTCGTTGTTCTCCATCTGCTTCCAGATGTACCCGAGCAACGGCGCGTACGCGCACCGTTCCGTGATGAGCCCCTCCGACCCGCAGCGGCGGCTCTGGTAGAGCCACTGCCAGCCGCCCCACGCGCTGAACACCGTGTGGATGATTGGCTTCGCGGCGTTCTCCCGGATCATGTTCTCGTTCGCTTTTGCGCCGCCCGACTCCTCTTTGATGTACCCGAAAATCGCCGGATACCTGCGCGCGAGGTCGATCAGCATCTCGACCGTCGGGGAGGGGCAGGTGTTGTTCACGACCGTCTGGATGATCACCGGGCGCTGCGCCACTTTCGCCTGCGCTTCGTAGTAGGCGCGCACGTCGTCGAGCGTCTTGCCCGCGCTCGGCGGGCGCGTGATGACCGCGATGTTTGTCCGCGGATACTTCTTTGCGATCGCCTCGACGGCCTCGGTCTCGCGGATCATCTGCGCCGTGTCCACGCCGTTGCAGCCGAACGTCATCATGCAGTTGACGCCCTGCATCGCCTCGGCGCACGCCTCGTACCCCTTCACCTTCTCCTCAAAGGTCAGCAGGTCGACCGCGTCGTTCGACTGGCACCAGATCACGCCCGGGCACCCGCCGTCCGCCGTGAAGCGCACACCGCGTTTGAGCGACCCGTAATCCACGCTGCCGTCTTTGTGATACGGCGTGGAGAGGATCGGGAACGGGCCGCGCATCCGCTTGTCGCCGCCGCCGTCCGCCTTGACGACGGCGGTGGACACCTTCTTGGGCGCCCCCGTCACGCATCCCGCAAGCGCCGCGCCCGCCAACCCCGCCGCCAAAAAATCCCTTCTCTGCATGATCGTCCCTTTCTTGTCCATAACTTCAGCGTTGAGCGTTGAACGTTGAGCGTTCAGCGTTTCCCCTACCCTTTGATTTCCCAGCCGGGCCGATAGGTCGTTTTCAGGAACGCGTTGGCGGTCTCGTCGTTTGTGACCTTCGTGCCGTCCCACTCGAGTTTTTTGAGTCCCGCGCGGGCCGCCACATTGCCGAGGAGCACCGTCGTCGCGAGCGGCGCGGAGTAATCGAAATTGCACCCCGCCGGCCGGTTCGGGTTACGGATCGCGCGCAGCCAATCCTCCGGATGGTTCATGCCCTTCTCGCGCGGGATCGTCTTCGGCGGAACCGGGAGCTTCGTCCTGAGGTCGTTCGGCACGAACTGAAGACCGTCCCCGTGCGGACCGATCGCCATGACGCCGTTCTCCCCCACATACACCGTACCGAGGCAGCCGAGGTTCTGGCCGTACTTCTTTTCGAGTTCCCCGATGACCGGCGGCAGGTTCTGGTAGTCGCGCTTGCGACAAACGCCGATCTTGTTCACATGCGCCTTATCGTACGGGATGCCGTCCTTCACGCCGTCGTACCAATGGAGTGTCAGCGCGTCCAGGCCCTTGCGCGCGGGGAAACGCCACCGGATCGTGTTGCGCCACGTCCAGCTCCCCTCCACACCCCACTTGAGATTCGTGGCCTCCACGCTCGCGGGAGGGACCTCGCCGAGGCGCAGCGACCAGAACGCGGGGTCGAGGATGTGTGTGCCCATATTGCCGATCGCGCCGTTGCCGTAGCCGATCCACGAGTGCCAGTCATGCGGATGCAGGCCGTTGTGATCCGCGGTCGGCGCATAATAGTCGCACACCGGCGCGGGCCCGCACCAGGAGTCCCAGTCCATGCCCTTCGGCGGCTCGGCCTTCGGCGGGCGGTACATCATCGCGTTCAGGCGGTCATTGAACGCCCACACCTCGCGGATCTGCCCGAGCGCGCCGCTCTGAATGTACTCCACGAGGCGGCGCATGCCCTCGTCGCTGTGGCCGTGGTTACCGACCTGCGTCGCGACGCCCGACTTTTTTTGCGCCGCGTGCATGAGGCGCACTTCCTCGACCGTGAGGGCCATCGGCTTCTCGACGTAGACGTGGAGGCCCTTTGCCATCGCGAGGATCGCGGCGGGAGCGTGGTGGTGGTTCGGCGTCGCGATCGCGACCGCGTCGATTTCGCCCCCCATTTTTTCCAGCATTTCTCGATAGTCGTAAAAGGCCCGGATCTTCGAGCTGTCCGCCGCCGGCTGGTGATGCTTCACCACGGCGCGGACCTTGTCCCAGTGACTCGGATCCGGCTCGGCCATGCAGACGATCTTTTCGTCCGGCCCGCACAGGTTGTTCAAAATGCCGTAGCCGATGCCGAGGCCCATGCGTCCGCCACACCCGATAAGTCCCAACCGGATTTTCTTGCGGCCGCCAACCTGCCCCCCGATGGAAAACAACGGAACCGCCGCACTCCCCGCGGCCATTTTCAAGAACTCGCGCCGTAGCATGTGCATTCCCCCAAACCGCGTTCACGGACATCCCGTCTGCTTCCCCGGCAATACACAGATGCCACGAATAAATTAGTATTATGCGGACAGGGGCAAAACGGGTCAATCCTGAAAGCCCGCGGACTTACCCCCCTTTTTCCGCTTGAAGCACGCAGATGCCATTCCGGTTGCGTTGCGGCCGCCAATTCTGATTCTGGAGACGGGACCATCGGCGTCGGGGCCGGCATCGTCAAACAAAGGGGTTCTCGACCCCGATTCCGATACCGAATCGTTGTATCGTCCTCGTCTCCGTTCTCGTTTTCGACACAGCAAAAAACGTTGTGACCTTTGTGCCTTTGTGTGAGCGACCCCTTGTTGCGGGCGGGGACGCCCGCGCTCCCGACTCATGCGCGAACGGATGGATTTCCCCGTCCCGTCCGCGCCCCCAGCCCTGTCGCGGTCATGGCGGGCAAGCGTCCCGCTTTCGCATCAGGACCATTTCCGCATCGAGTTCCGCGCACGGCACACCGTCCGGGTCCGACACCATTACCGTGACGCTCACCGTCCAATTGCCGTTGGGCTTGCGCTGCGGCTCGCCGCACGCGGTTGACGCCGCGCGCCCGTCAGAGACCAAACTCTTGAGGTACCGGACGGACGCGCGCTTCGCCACCAGCCCGCCCTCCAGGCCGAGCGCCGCATACCGTTGCTCCGCAGCCCGGTACGCCGCGATGATCGCGCCCGCGTAGATCGATCCGGCGAAGAGGCAGCCCTTGTCGTTGCGGTTCCATTCGAGCGGAATGCGGACCCCGCCCTCCTCTTCCCGAAGATGAAGCCGTTCGGCCGCCGGGATCGTCACGACGCCGCCCCGTCCGGCCGCTTCTCGTTCGGGCGCACGCCGTACTTTTTCAGACGGTCGCGGCCGGCGGGGCACCCGCCCCCGGTGAGGAGCATCTCCAGTTTCTGCAGCCACACCGCCAGTTTGTTGCCCTTGCGCGCGTTGACGCAGACCGGGCACCGCGCTTCGCAGAATTCGGCATCGAGTTTCATGAAGCCTTCTTGCCTATTTTCAATCGGCCGTCCCGCAATATTGGGCGTCGCCGAACGCCAGCATCGGATAGAAAAGGAACGGGAGGAAGATCAGCCCCAAGACATACCCGCCGCCCTTCCCGAAGTTTTGCGCGATTCCCGCCAGCATCAGGATCGTGACGATCAGATTGACGACCGGGACCAGCATCAGCAACAGCCACCAGCCCGGCTTGCCCGCGATCTTCAGCATCACATACGTGTTGTAGATCGGGATCAGGATCGCCCACCCCGGCTGTCCGGCCTTGGTGAAGACGCGCCACATCGACACCAGCATCAGCAGGCCCAACGCCAGTGCGAACATCACGGGAAACATGCCCATTGCCTCTACGTTTGCTGTCGCGTTCATGATTCACGCCCTTTCCGGGGTTCGGGTCTGTCAAGAGGCGGAGTGCCCCCCTTTGAAACGACCCGTTTTTTGTCAGGGTACTCCCTGCCGATCCGCCCGGCAAGCGCATTCTCGCAGGTGCGCAGGCACTGCGAAGTGCAAAATGAAATGCACGCTTCTCGAAAAGTGGGGAAGGTCGCTGCAGTGGCGGGGAAGCCCCGGGACCCGGAGAGCCCGACAAGGGCTTTCCGGGGGGGCTGACGCCGCGCCCCCT
>JAVEYH010000139.1:3135-8552 GCA_034003585.1 Kiritimatiellia bacterium | reverse complement strand
GGTAGGGACGCCTCCCCGAGGCGTCCGCGGACGGTTCGGGGAACCGTCCCTACCGACAATCAAACGTCGGCCACAAAATAACGTAAAACGCGCTAAAAGAGCAGCCGCAGATGGATGCCGCCCCGGAGCATTTCGTCCGGGGAGATGGCGTGGCGGTCGAGTCCCCAGGCGCCGCCGATCAACCCGACATAATCCAGCGAACCGCCGACCGAAAACGCATCCGTCACCGCATAGGTCAGGTTGACTGACATCAGGTAATCGGCGAACCCTTCTTCCGAACCGCAATACCGGACGTTGTTATAGTGGCTGGAGCCCGCCGCGATCAGAACCGTCCCGCCCGCGCGGAGGCGGTCGGTCAAGACGACCGATTTGTCCAGCGCCGCGCGGCCGTACAGGTCTTTGAGCGGGTTGTCCTCCAGAAACGCATCCCCCACATGCCCGTAGTCGTACCAGACGCTGAGGGAGGGCGTGACCCAGCGGTTCGGATAGGCCAGAATCACGAACAGCTCGGGCGTGCTCCGGGAATACTCCGGGAACCCGTCGCCCGGAAAAACGTACCAGGTGTTGCCGAGCGTGAAATCGACCGGGCCCAAGGCTTTCCGGTAGGACGGCGTGAAACTGAGCACATTGATGCCCCCGCCCGTCCTCGTCGCCTTGGAATCCCCCGAGCGCTGCGACAAATCCCAGTTTGACCAAATCTTGGCGGAGAACAAACCGATATCCTTCGCGTCGTATGTGGCGATCACGCTCGGCTGCGCCACGCCGTGTTTGTCCAGTGCCCTGCCGCGCCAGATATACGCCGAATAGAAATCGGAGCGCAGATCCAGCGAGACCGGATTTTTTTCCGCGGCCGGAAGCTCTGCCGCCAAAAGCAGAAAACACGCGCCGCCCCACAGGCATCGGCCCCATCTCCCCGCCCCCATGATGGGGGTTGAACGGCCCCCCGCGCCGGATTGTCCTTTTTTCAACTTTTCCACCCGTCCCTGTAAGTCGTCCGCACAAAACGGTTGAGCTCCGGCAAATTCGTGCAGCGCATCGCCGCGCCGTCCCACTCGACGCGCCGGCCGCGTCCCGCGATCATCGCGATGTTGCCGAGCAGGGCGATTTCCGCCAGCGGCGCGGCATACTCGAAGTTCGAGCAGGCGGGCGCGCCGCCGCGGCACGCGCGGAAGAAATCTTCCTGATGCGTGCCCTTGACGCGCGGCAGGCTTTTCTCGGGCGCCGGGTAGGCGCGGTGCGC
Source organism: Kiritimatiellia bacterium (assembly GCA_034003585.1). GTDB lineage: Bacteria > Verrucomicrobiota > Kiritimatiellia > RFP12 > UBA1067 > JAPXSY01. The sequence continues at coordinate 7,312 of JAVEYH010000139.1, read as the reverse complement.
CTCCTCCGGCACGATGCGGCAGCCGTCGCCGAATTCGCCGATCGTCATGATCCCCTTGTCGCCCACGAACAGCGAGCCGTTCGTGCCGAAATCGCGGCCGTATTTCTTCTCCAGTTCGAGCGCCAGCGCAGGAACATACTGCCATTCGCGCCTGTTGACGCAGCGCCAGCGCCGCTGCACCGTCCGCTCGCTGTACTCCTGATCCTTTGCCAGCCCGTCGTACCAGTAGACCTTGACCGGCGCCAGCCCCTCGCGGGCCGGAAAATCAAAGCGGATGCGGGTGGTGATCGACCAGACCGGCCCGGTTCCGCCGCGCATCTCCTCGACCTCGACCGCCTCCGGCGACTTGAGTTTGAGCGCCCAGTAGGCGGAATCCATGATGTGGCAGCCCATGTTGCCGATCGAGCCGTTGCCGAAGTCGCGCCAGAGGTGCCAATTGTGCGGATGCAGGTCCGCGTGGAAATCGCGGAAAGGCGCCGGGCCGATCCAGGCGTCCCAGTCGAATCCCTGCGGCAGCGGCAGGGCCGGCGAAACGTGGCCGTCGGGCAAACCGTTGCAGCGCTGGGTCCAGCAATGCACCTCGCGCACCGGGCCGATCGCGCCCGCCCAGATGTATTCACAGAGACGGCGGCATCCTTCATTGGAGTGGCCGTGGTTGCCCATTTGCGTGACGACGCCGGTGCGCCGGGCCTCTTCCCGCAGCAGCCGCGCCTCGTGGATCGTGTGCGTCAGCGGTTTCTCGACGTACACATGGATGCCGCGCCGCATGGCCAGTAGCGCCGCCGGCGCGTGCTGGTGGTTGGGCGCGGCGATCACCGCCGCGTCCAGCTCCTTGCCCATCGCTTCGAAGAGCGAACGGTAGTCAGGGAAGGTCTTGATCGCGCCTGTATCGGCGGAAGGCAGGGTTTTGCGCACCTGCCGCAGCGCCGCCGCGATGCGCCGGGGATCGGGATCGGCCAGCGCCACGACCCGCTCTTTGCAGCACTCGGGCAGTAACTGCGCGACGCCCCGGTCGCCGCAGCCGATCAGCGCCACGCGCAGCGGCTTCTTCGCAGCCGCCGCACTCTGGCCGCGCGCGCCCAAAACCGACAGCCCGCCGATCCCGGCCACCGCCGTTCTGATAAAATCACGTCTGTTCATTATTCTTTCCCCCTCTTCTTTTCAGCCAGGATTACAGGATTAACAGGATCAATCATGTAAATCCTGTAATCCTGGCTCATGAACAATGGCCACCGTCTGGCCGTTTTCAGAGCTTCCATCCCTCGCGGTCCGGACGGCTCAGGAATTTGTTGGCCGCGTCGTCATTCGTGAACCGCCCGGCCTTGCCGTCCCAATCCAGCCGTTTGCCGGAACCCTCTTCGATGGCGGCGACGCCGAGCAGCATGATTTCGTTGAGCGGCTGGGAGTACTCGAAGTTCGCGCAGGCCGCCGGACCGCCCAAACACGCGCGCATGAAGTCCACCTGATGTGACCCGCGGATGCGCGGGATCGTCTTGGGCGGCGGCGCGATTTCAGCGCGGAGGCTGTCCGGCACAAAACGCAGGCTCTCGCCGAACACGCTGATGCAGAGAATGCCCTTCTCGCCGATCAGAACCGAGGCGCAGCGGCCGAGGTCGACGTTGTACTTCTTTTCGATCTCCACCAACTTCGGCGGCAGGTTCTGGTTCTCTTTCCTGACGATGTACTTGTACGTGCCCGGCGTCCATGTGCTGTCGTCCCAGTGCAGGTCGCCTTTGAGCCCGTCAAACCAGTGCATCTCGACGGGAGCGAGGCCGCCGCGCTTGGGAAACTTCCAGACGATGTGGTCGCGGAGCCCCCAGGACTCTTCCGCGCCGGGGCGGAAATCCGCGAGCCGGACGCTCTCCGGACTGCCGAGCTTGAGCGCCCAGAAGACCGGGTCGATGACATGATTGCCCATGTTGCCGATGGTCGCGCTGCCGAACCCGCGCCAGGAATACCAGCCGACGGGGTGCAGTCCGCGGTTGAAACCGCGCCACGCCGCCGGCCCGATCCACTTGTCCCAGTCCAACTCTTTCGGGCAGGCCGATTCTTTGGAAAGCGGTTGCTCGCGCGCGTTCACCCGGTCGGTCCAGCAGTAGACCTCGGTGACCTGACCGATGGCCCCCGCCCAGACGTACTCGCAAAGCCGGCGCGCGCCCTCGTTGGAATGGCCGTGGTGGCCACTTTGTGTGATCACCTTGTGGGCGCGGGCTTCGGCGAGCATCCGGCGTCCCTCTTCGACCGTGTAGGCCATGGGTTTCTCGACATAGGCGTGGATGCCGTTGCGGAACGCGAGCAGCGCGGGCAGGCAGTGCTGGTGGTTGGGCGTCGCGATGAAAACCGCGTCCACACCGCCCGCCATCCGTTTGTAGAAGTCGCGGTAGTCGCCAAAGGCGGCAATGGCCTCCGTCTTCGCGTCCGGCCGGAATTTCTTTACCTGCTTTCGCGCGCGGGCGATGGCGCGCGCGTCGGGGTCAACCAACGCCACGAACTCGGCCATCCCCGACGTGGCGATGTTCGGCAGGAGCGCGTGACAGCCGCGGTCGCCGCAGCCGATGATCGCCACGCGCAGCGGTTTTTCCGCGGCTGCCGCGCCCTGGCCGAGCGCACCCGGAACCGACAGCCCGCCGACCGCGGCCGCCGCCGTTCTGATGAAATCCCGTCTGTTCATTATTCTTTCCCCCTCTTCTTTTCAGCCAGGATTACAGGATTGACAGGATCAATCATGTGAATCCTGTAATCCTGGCTCAGAAACGATGGTCACCGTCTGGCCATTCTCAGAGCTTCCAGCCCTCGCGATACGTCTTCGCCACGTACCGGTTAAGTTCCGGCCTGTTGGTGCAGCGCAACTTCGCCGCGTCCCATTCCACGCGCTTGCCGACTCCCGCCCGCTCCGCGAGGTTCCCGAGCAGCACGAGTTCCGCCAGCGGCCCCGCGTGATTGAAATTCGAGCTGGCCGCCGCACCGCCGCGGCAGGCGCGGAAAAAGTCCTCCTGATGCGTGCCCTTGACGCGCGGCAGCACGCGGGCCGGCTTCGGGAAGGCGCGGTGCGCCGATTCGGGAACCATCCGGAACCCGTCGCCGTGACGGCCCATGGTGAAGACGCCTTTCTCGCCGATGAAGAGCGAGCCTTCCCCGCTGAACTCACGGTTGTACTTCTTTTCCAGTTCCGTGCGGATCGGCGGCGCGTAGGCCGTCGCGCGCGACATGCGCCGGTGGCCGCCGCCGCCCACGGTCTTTTCGTTGTAGGGCGCTCCCGGCGCGATGCCGTCGTACCAGTAGAGTTTGAGCGGGGGCAACCCGCCGCGGGCCGGGAACTCCCAGCGGATGCGGCTGCGGATCGGCCAGCTCTCTTTGCCGCCGCCGTAGACCTCTTCCAGCTCGACCGCAACGGGGCGCGCCAGCTTCAGCGCGAAGTAGGCGTGGTTGATGATGTGGCAGCCCATGTTGCCGATCGTCGCGTTGCCGAAGTCGCGCCATGCGTTCCAGTAGAAATTCAGCAGACCGCTGTGGAACTCGCGCCGCGGCGCCCCCCCGAGCCAAAGATCCCAATCCAGCTCTTTCGGGACCGGAAGCGCGGGCGGACGCGGGGTGTCGGGCGGGAGCCCGTCCACCCGGTCGCTCCAGCAGTGCACTTCCCGCACCGGGCCGATCGCGCCGGCCTGAAGGTATTCGCACAGGAGCCGGGGACCTTCGGTGGACTGTCCCCAGTTCCCCATCTGCGTGGCTACGCCGCAGCGCCGCGCCTCTTCGGTGAGCAGCCGCACTTCGGCCAGGGTGTGAGCCAGCGGTTTCTCCAGATACACGTGGATGCCTTTGCGCATGGCCAGCAGCGCGGGCAGCGCGTGATGGTGCGTGGGCGTGGCGATGATCACCGCGTCCAAGTCGCTCCCCATCTCGCCGAACAGCTTGCGATAGTCTGCGTACTTCCGGATCGCGGCGGTGTCCGTCCCCGGAGACACCTCGCTGACCCGCTTCATCGCACGGGCGATCTGGCGGCCGTCCGGATCCACGACCGCCACGAGCCGCTCGCCGCCGGTCACAGGCACATGCGTCTTCTTGCCGTCAACCGTATCGACACTCGTGCCGCGCCCGAAGATCGCCGGGATGTGCGCATAGGTGCCGTAGCCCCCGCAGCCGATCAGCGCCACGCGCAGCGGCTTTGTCGCAGCCGGCG
>JAVEYH010000139.1:0-3035 GCA_034003585.1 Kiritimatiellia bacterium | reverse complement strand
TGCGTCTTCTTGCCGTCAACCGTATCGACACTCGTGCCGCGCCCGAAGATCGCCGGGATGTGCGCATAGGTGCCGTAGCCCCCGCAGCCGATCAGCGCCACGCGCAGCGGCTTTGTCGCAGCCGGCGTACCCTGTCCGCGCGTCCCCAGTACTGAAAAGCCGCCGACGCCGGCCGCGGCCGCTTTGATGAACTCACGTCTCTTCATTTTTCCCTCTCATACGTCGATCGGCATCGCGCACGCCTGCAGATGGCATTTGTGGACCAGGTGGTCGTGCGCATAGGTGTAGGGGTTGACGATCTCACCGTTCACCACGGCGGCGAACTCGCGCCACTGGTCCTCGTAGCGGTCTTTCGGCGGCGGCATGTTGACCGTCTGCGCCCCTTTCTTATACCCGTCGTGCGCCTCTTCCAGAAAGAGCTTCAGCACGCCTCCCGACCTATTTCCCTTGGACTCCAGCGGTTCGATGAGGATCGTGCCCTTGTCGCCCATCACTTTGAGGCGGCGGTTCGAGAACCCCTGCGCCTCGGTAATGGAAGTGCGCACGGTCGCCAGCCGGCCGCCGTCAAACTCGAACACGGCCAGGCCGTTGTCCAGCACGCCGTCGCCGCGCGTGCAGCGCTGATACGGCGTCACACGCTCCGGCGCGCCCATGATCGAAACCATCAGGTCGATCAAGTGACACGCCAGAATGTACTGGATGCCGCCCTTGTACTGTTTGATGAGGGTGCGGTAGCCCTGCCCGTCGTACCGCCCCATCGATGCGTCCAGATCGACCACGCGGCCGATCAATCCTTCTTTCACGGCCCTGATGCAGAACTGCACGGCCGGATTGTTGCGGTACATATATCCGACCTGGACGGTCAATTTCGCGGCCTCCGCCTCGTCCAGCAGTTTTTTGAACGCGGGCAGCGACTCGCCGCACGGCTTGTCCAGGTGAATGTGCTTGCCCGCGCGGATGCAATTCAAGGCGACCGGCACGTTCAGGCGCTCTTCCGTCTCCACTGCCACCGCCTGGAGCCCGGGAATCGCGAGCAGTTCCTCCTGACTCATCCAGTTGAGTCCCTTGTAACATGCCGCCCCCGGCGCCTTGCCCGGCTTGCCGGGACGGTCACCCGCCAGGCCGACCACCTCGAACAGGTCCGGCAGCTTGCGCAGCGTGGCCATCTTGTAGGCGTGCTGGTTGCCGGTGCCGATCTGTCCGATCCGGATCGGTTTCCGCGACGCGGCTTCGCCCGCCGTCGCCGCCGGAAGGACCCCGGGAAACAGGCTCCCCATTCCGGCCAAACCGGATGCCGCGACAAACGCGCGCCGTGAAAACGGTTTTCTGTCCCGCATACCCCCCCTTTTTATGAATGTTTTGTATTATTGGATTATGCCGGTCCGCGATTCTCAAATCAACCCTTCGCCCCCCCGGGATCCTCCATCACGCCCCGCGACCTTGCGGACGATTTCGGACCGCCGAAAAGAGCAAACGCCTCCGCGACGCCATCAGCGGAAAATGACCTGCAACCCCATCCTGCTGGATTGGCGCAAAAACTGGCTTGGGACGAGAATTCCGGACGACACGCGAACTTCGTCGATCGAACCGCGGTACCCTTGCGTTGTCGCTGTTCCACCGCCGATCCGGAGCGTTCCGCCGTTCGCGCCGTACATGACGGGATAGTTCAGCGCCTCCTGGGAACTGCCCGTGCCGTCGTAGGACTGGTACAGGTTGTAATCGACGTACAGGCGCGCCGAGATGTTGGTCACGTTTTCGGGTTTGACGACCTCCTCGACCGTGACCGCCACATGACGCCATTTCCCCAGCGCGAGGGCCTCGCCCGACGGGAGATGATGGCCAAGCAACGGATCCCAACTGCTCCGGAAGAAGAGCTGCAACGACCCATTCTCATTTTCCCGCAACGCCCAGACCGGTCGATCGGCGTTGTCCGGGTTTTGGTAAAAGAGCAGCCATCGATAGGCGTCCATCCCGGTCTCGAAAGCCCCTGATTTGTAGAAACATTCCGCCGTGAACGCCCGCCATTCGATACCCTTCCCCGCAAAAAGGCCTTGCTTACTGGCCACATCCACCACGCCGTCCGTGAAAACCGCCGTGGCCTGATTGGTCGAGAGCACATGTTCCGGGATGATCTCGGCCCCGTTGTAGACCTTTTCGCGGTAAACCTGATCGCTGAACGACACCTCCCCGCCCGTGGGCGTGCCCTCATCGAGGGCGACACCCGCATCCGGTGCAATGGCGAAATCGCCGTCAAAACGCCAATGCCCAAACAGCGCGTCCTCGGCGATCAACGGAAACGTCAGAAAATCGTCCTTCCCGAGTTTCTTCCGCGTGACGCGCACCTCGTCGATTACACCATTGTAGAACTCGGCCGCACCGGTCGTCATGCCCATCAGGAATTGATTCAGGTTTGCCGTCGGCGACGGCAATGCGTTTGGCAACGCAATCGTGCCGCGCAGCACATAGTCAAACCACAGCTCTGCCGTGAGGGCGGCCCGATCGTACACGACCGCGGCATGGTGCCACTGCTGATCCGACCACACCGTGGCGGGAACACCGGGGAAGAGGACGGTCGTGTGCCCTGTCCAGGTTCCGCCCGATTCCACAATGCCGTAATCGAAGCCAACCCCGGACGCATGCTGACGAATCCCCCACGAAATCTGAGTGGTGCTTCCATCGACACGCTGACGGAACAAGGCCCCGCTGGAGAGTCCATCGCTTTTAAAGATGCATTCCGCGGTGAAATTCGTCGAGACGATGCACCCTTCGGGGAGCGTGACGTCACACCAGTTCTTCGCCGTTTTGTCGAAATGAAACGCCGATGCGTTCGCCATGCCGTCCACCTGCCCCGCTTTTGCGCAACAGATCGGCGAAAAGACCTGGTTCGTCAAGGATGGCTTCTCTAAAACGGTTGCCCACTCTTTGTAAACGAGCGGATAAAGCGTGGGATCGGCCATGTTCACCACTTCCAGACCGGCGTCTGCCGCCATCCACCCGCACGCGTTCGTCATCGTGGCGATGTCTTCGGTGTAGTC
>JAVEYH010000138.1:4564-8627 GCA_034003585.1 Kiritimatiellia bacterium | reverse complement strand
TTCTCCTCCTCGCGCCGCAGATCGAGCGGCTCGCCGGACCAGACGGTCCACCCGCGCGAGGCCGCGCGCGCGTACAGATGCTCCAGCGTGTCGGCGAAACGCTCCTGGCCGCGCCAGAAGGGCAGCGGCCCCAGCCGGCTGACCAGCGGCGCGTGCAGCACGGCGCGCTGCGCGGGCCCGAAATCCTCGAACGCCGCCTGCGGCGCGCCGTAAAACCCCGCCGCGGCGCGCCCTCCCTCCGGCGTGCCCTCCCCTCGCGGCGCCCTCTCCGCCGGGGCCCGGACGGCCCGCGCCGCCTCCGGCCCGAACAGGGTCTCCCGGCCGAGACCGCGCAGCGCCAGCAGCAGCAGCGGATCCGTGGCCACCGCCTCGCCCAGCAGACAGTAGACCGCGGCGAGATGTTTGCACGGGTTGGCGTAATCCGGGCAGGTGCAGCGGCTCGACAGGTCTTGCCCGCGCTGCGGGAAGAGCGGGCACCCCTCTTCCCGCAGCAGCCCCTCGATCCGCTCCGGCAGGTCGCCGACCAGCAGGCGCGCCAGCAGCATCGGCTGTTGCCGCAACGCCGCCGTGACCCGCGCCCGCGCCGCCTCCGGCAGGGTCGCGAAACGGATCTCCGCGCGATAGGGCGCCTTGTCCGAACCCTGCACCGAGGCCGTCACCTCGCCCGCCCCGACATGCAGCGCGGACACCTGTCCCGCAACCGCATAGCTGCGGCCGCGGCCGAGCCGCGCGCCGAGCCGGAAGTTCTCCAGAAAAGCCAGCCAGCGCCGGCTCCACCAGGTGCGCGCCGGACCGCCCTGCGGCCCGGCAGCCTGCGCGCGGATCCCGCCCCGGACCTGTTGCGGAAGCCGCGCGGCGTACCGTTTCTTCTTTCCGCTCATGCCCAGCCCCCCCACTCCCCTTCCGGCGCGGCCTCCTCCTCGCCCACCACCGCGGCATCGAGTTTGAGCACCTCGCGCAGGGCGTCATCCGACAGCTCCGTGAGAAACGCCTCGCCGCTGGCCACCACCTCGTCGGCGAGCCCCGTCTTGCCTGCGATGAGCGCGTCGATGCGCTCCTCCAGCGTCCCGTTGCAGAGCAGGGTGTGCACCATCACCTCGCGGGTCTGCCCGATCCGGAACGCGCGGTCGGTGGCCTGATTCTCCACCGCCGGATTCCACCAGCGGTCGAAATGGAACACATGGCTGGCGCGCGTCAGATTCAGCCCCGTGCCGCCCGCCTTGAGCGAGAGCACGAACGCCTGCGGCTGCGTCCCGTCCTGGAACGCCCGCACCAGCCGGTCGCGCTCCGGACGCGGCAGGCCGCCGTGCAGGAACGGCGTGTCGCGCGCGAAGGTCCGGCACAGGTGGCGCGCCAGCAGCTTGCCCATCTCGGCGTACTGGGTGAAGACCAGCGCGCTCTCGCCGCGCGCGAAGACCTCCTCGAGCCGCTCGACCAGCCGCTCCAGTTTGCCGGAACGCCGCGCCAGATTCTCCGACTGGCCGAGGAAGTGCGCGGGGTGGTTGCACACCTGCTTGAGCCGCGTCAGCACCGCGAGGATCAGCCCGCGCCGCGCCACGCCCTCGCTCGCCTCGGCATCGCGCCGGAAGGACTCCAGCACCTCCTCGTACAGCCCGGCCTGCTCGCGCGTGAGCGGACAGAAAACTTTGGCCTCGATCTTGGCGGGCAGGTCGGCGATCACCCGGCGGTCGGTCTTCAGGCGGCGCAGGATGAAGGGGGCCGTGACGCGCCGCAGCCGCGCGCGCGCCCCGGGATCGGTCCCGGATTGGATCGGCCGGAAAAACGTCTCGCGGAACACGGAGCGCCGGCCCAGCAGTCCGGGGTTCAGGAAATCCATCACGGACCACAGCTCGCCGACATGGTTTTCCATGGGCGTGCCCGTGAGCGCGATCCGGTAATCGGCCTGCAGCGCGCGCGCGGCGCGCGCCTGCCGCGTGTCGGGGTTTTTGATGTTCTGCGCCTCGTCCAGCACGATCCCGGACCAGCCGACCCGCCGCAGCGCGGCGTAATCGCGGTGCAGCAGCGCGTAACTGGTCACCACCACATCCGCGCCCGCCGCCGCGCGCGCCAAGGCCTCGCCCTGGGCCCGGCCGGGCCCGTGGTGCAGCAGCAGCCGCAGCTCCGGCGCGAAGCGCCGCGCCTCGCCCAGCCAGTTGCCGAGCACCGTCATCGGCCCGGCCAGCAGGACCGGACGGCGTTCGCCGCGCGCCTTCTCATGCAGCAGGAAGGCCAGGGCCTGCACCGTCTTGCCGAGCCCCATGTCGTCCGCCAGACAGGCCCCGAAGCCCCAGGCGCGCAGAAAGACCAGCCACCGGAAGCCGCGGAGCTGGTAGGGCCGCAACACGCCGCGGAAACCCGCGGGCACCGGCAGGGATTCCATCCCGCTCATCCCGCCCGCCAGACCGTCCAGCAGCGGGTCGAGCCAACCCCGGCCCCGCACCCGCGCGATCTCCAGACCGCCCGCCCCCGGTTCCGCGCCCAGCGCCAGCCGCACCGCCTGGCGCACCGGCACCGTGTCGGTCCGCTGCCGCGCGCGGAGCGCCTCGCGCACGCGTTTCAGATCGAGAGTCTGCCACTGCCCCCGCAATGGAACCAGCGGGGTTCCGGCGCGCTCCAGTTGCGCCGCCTCCTCCTCGGTCAGCGGGGTGCCGTTGAGCGTCACCGACCACGTCACCGCCACGCGCTCTTCCGCTAGGGCCCCGGTTGCGGGGCCTTCGTGCGCGAGCGGGGTCAGCTCCGCTTCGAGCGCGAGCGCCGGCACATGACCCGGCCGCCACTGCGGCGGCAGAGTCACCGCATATCCGGCGGCCTCCAGCACCGCCGCGGCCACCGTCAGAAATGCGTGGGCCTCCTCCTCGGTCAGTTCGCACCCGATTCCCCCCTCCCGCATTCCGGCCCGCGCGAGGGGCGGGAAGAGCAGGGAGGCCTGTCCCAGCGAGAGCAGAAACGCCGCGTCCCACGCGAAAGGCGGCTCCTCCCCTTCCGGACCCTCTTCCGCGCGCGCGCGCAGAAACCAGGGCGCGCCAGCGCAAGCCGGCGCCTCCAGCGTGAAACGCGGCACCTTGCCGGGCCCGACGCCCTCCACCGGCTGCCGCCACTGCCGCAAAGCCCCGGCCAGCGCCTCCAGCTCGGCCCGCGTCTCCCAGCGCACCCGCCGCGTCTCGCCGCGCAAGGCCGCGAACCAGGCGTCGTGCGGACTGTACCACGGGCCGCGTTCGGCATGCGCGCGCGAAAGGGTGGTCACCACACTCGCGCGCGCCAGCCGGTCGACCAGCTCTTCCAGCGCCTCGTGCGGCGTGCCGTCCCCCGCGGCAAAGGCCGCCGGGGGCAGACGCGGCGCCAGACTCTCCAGCCGCCTGCGGTCCGCCGCATCCAGGGCCGGGATCCAGCGCGCCTCGTACGCGCCGTCCGGCGCGCGCTCCAGCGCGGGCAGGAACCGCCCGCGCGCCACCAGCGCGCCCGCGAAACGGAAGAGGGTGGCGAACCCAAGCAGACTCTCGCCCGCGAACAGCCCGTCGCCCAGACGCGGCTCGCGCGCGAGCCCCAACAGCGACAGGGCGGCGCGCCACGGCAGGGCCACGGCCGTCACGCGCCAGGGATGCGGGAAAACCGGCGCGTCCTCTTCCCCCGCGCTGCCGAACGCCTCATCGAAAAAAGGCTGCGAGGGCACGGGCCGGAACCCGTTGCCCGAAGCGCGGCTCGGCAGAACCAGTTCGAGCGGCGCGGGCTGCGGCGTTTCCCCGGCCCCGGGCATGAGGGGCCGCAGCAGGCGGCACAGACGCTCCGCGCCGGCATCGAACGGGGAAACCGCGGTTACGGGAGCAGCCGCGGGAAACGGTCCGTCCGCCAATCCGGACGCGCGCGCCTCGACCTCTCCCCAAATGTGCAGATCGGAGGCATGCCAGCAACTGTGCAGGATGGTCATCACCGACCGGACAGTATACGGCGCAACCCCCCTCCGCCGCAAGATCCGGCCAGAACGAAAAAAGGCGCGGCGACAGATTTTGAACCGCTAATCACGCGAATGAACGCGAATGAACTGGAGTTATTCGTGAAATTCGCG
>JAVEYH010000138.1:4013-4532 GCA_034003585.1 Kiritimatiellia bacterium | reverse complement strand
CGGTCAGGGCGCGCGCTCGCGCGCGGCGCGTTCGGAGGCGCGATGGGTCATCCTGCGGCGCGCCTCGGCGGTGATCAGCTCGCGGGCCTTCTGCCGCTGTTCGGCGGTCAGGCGGTCGCGGATCACCACCAACTGCCGGGTGGCGAGCTTGGCCTGTTCGGTGCGGTGCTGCCCGATGCGTTCGATGATGGCCATGATCTCGTCCACGCTCGCGCCGGGTTCCGACAGCACGCGCCGGGCCAGCTCGCCCTGGCGGAGCGCCTCGCGGTTGATCGCCTCCTCCAGCCGCTGGGACTGGGACTGGACCTCCTCCAGTTCGGCTTTCAGTTGTTCGGCCTGCGCGCCCCGGATGCCCACCTGTTCCATGAACTCAGGGGTCAGCACATGTTTCCCGACCCAATTGCTGCGGTTGATGGTCCGGGGCGGTCGCGGGCGTCCGGTTCCCGGGGGCGGCTGCGCCTGAACCCAACCCGCGACGCACGCGAAAACGATGAATCCGATCTGTATGCTTCGTTTCAT
>JAVEYH010000138.1:0-3913 GCA_034003585.1 Kiritimatiellia bacterium | reverse complement strand
AGCTCGAACAGCGTGAGCTGGCCGGGGATGTCGTTGCCGTTCCGGCGCCGGTTGCGGCGGGCGAGTTTGGGGAGCCCGGACTCCAGCTCGCCCTCCTCCAGATTCGCGAGGATCTCGCGCGACCGGTCGATCACCTCGTCCGGCATGCCCGCCAGCCGCGCCACATGGATCCCGTAGCTCTTGTCGGCCGTGCCGGGCGCGATGCGCCGCAGGAAGACCACCGCGTCGCCGTGCTCCCGCACCTGCACGGTGTAATTCTTCACGCCGGGAAGGGTCAGGGCCAGGTCGGTCAGCTCGTGGTAGTGCGTGGCGAACAGGGTCTTGGCCTTCACGCGCGGCGTGTTGTGCAGGTGCTCCGCCACGGCCCAGGCGATGCTGATGCCGTCGAAGGTGCTGGTGCCGCGGCCGATCTCATCCAGCACGATCAGACTGCGCTCCGTGGCGTTGTTGAGGATGTTGGCGGTCTCCTGCATCTCCACCATGAACGTGCTGCGGCCGCGCGCCAGATCATCCCCGGCCCCCACGCGCGTGAAAACGCGGTCGAGCAGGCCGATGCGCGCCTCGCGCGCGGGCACGAAGGACCCCGCGTGCGCCAGGATCGCGATCAGCGCCACCTGCCGGATGTAGGTGGATTTGCCGGCCATGTTCGGCCCGGTGATCAGCATGATCTGGTTGCGGTGCCCGTCGAGCCGCGTGTCGTTGGGCACGAACGGCCCGGCGTCGGGAAGCTGCTCCACCACCGGATGGCGGCCGTCGCGGATCGCCAGCGTGTCGTCCTCCGTGATCTCGGGCCGGACGTACCCGAGCGCCAGGGCGCGGTCGGCGAAGACGGCCAGCACGTCCAGGTGCGCCAGGGCGTCGGCGGTCTCCTGAATCGCGGCGGTCTGCGCCACCGCCTGTTCGCGGATGCCGCAGAACAGCTCGAACTCCAGCGCCGTGGCGCGCTCCTGCGCGCCGAAGATTTTCTGCTCGTAGGTCTTGAGTTCGGGCGTGATGAACCGTTCCGCGCTGACCAGCGTCTGGCGCCGCTCATACTCGGGCGGCACCGCGCCGGCCTGGCCTTTGGAGACCTCGATGTAGAAGCCGAACACCTTGTTGTGCCGCACCTTGAGGGTTCTGATCCCGGTCCGCTCCTGCTCCGAAGCCTGATACGCGGCGAGCCAGGCGTGCCCCTCCGTGGCGAGACGGCGCAGCTCATCGAGTTCCGCGTGATACCCCGCCCGGATGAGGCCGCCGTCCTTCAGCCCCACGGCGGGGGTCTCGGCGATGGCCGCGGTGATGAGGCCGACCAGCTCCGGCAAAGCGTGGAGGCGTTCCGCCAGCCCGGCCAGCAGCGGGTCGCCCGAGGCCGCCACCCGTTCGCGCAGGCCCGGCACGGGGTGCAGGGAGAGGGCCAGCGCGTTGAGATCCCGCGCGTTGCCGTGCCCGGCGCCGAGGCGGGCGATCAGCCGTTCGAGATCCCGCACCGCGCCGAGGCTCTCGCGCAGTTCGTTCAGCAGCGCGCGCTGCCGCGTGAGGCGGTCCACCGCATCCAGCCGGCGCCGGATCGCCTCCGCCTGACTCAGCGGCCGCGTGAGCCAGGCGCGCAGCATCCGCGCGCCCATCGGGGTCCGGCTGTGGTCCAGCACGCCCAGCAGGGTCGCCTGCGGGCCGCGGCCGCGCGGCGGGATCAGGTCGAGGTTCAGGCAGGTGCTCTCGTCCAGGGCCAGGAACTCGTGCGCGTGCCGCACGCGCAGGGTGCGGATGTGGCCGACGGGATGACGCAGCTCCTCATGCACGTAGAGCAGCAGCGCGCCGGCGGGGCAGACCTGCGCGGCGCGGCCCTCGCAGCCGTACCCTTCGAGCGAGTGGACCCCGAAATGGCGCAGCAGCCGGTCGTACGCGCAGTCGTATTCGAGCGTCCCGTCGTCGATCTCCGTGACCGCGCCCGGCGCGCCCGGCGCGAAGAGGCCGGCCAGGCGCGGATCGCCGCGCTGGTCGCGGCCCACCAGGCACTCGCTCGGCGCGGCGCGGCGGAGCTGTTCGGCCAGCGCGGCCGCGTCCGGCGCCTCCTCGACCGTGAACGCGCCGGTCGAGAGGTCCAGCAGCGCGAGGCCGAGCCCCTTGCCGGCATAGACCGCCGCGAGGTAATTGTTGCGCGCGGCATCCAGGATCCCGTCCTCCGTCACCGTGCCGGGGGTGACCACGCGCGTGACCTCGCGCCGCACGATGCCCTTGGCCTGGGCGGGGTCCTCCATCTGATCGCAGATCGCGGCCTTGCGCCCGGCGCGGATCAGCTTGGCGAGATAGGCGTCGAGCGCGTGGTAGGGCACCCCGCACATGGGCGTGCCCGTGCGCCGGGTGAGCGCCACGCCGAGGATCGGCGCGGCCTCGCGCGCGTCCTCGAAGAACATCTCGTAAAAATCCCCGAGGCGGAACAAAAGCAGCACGCCCTGCGGCAGCTCCGCCTTGATTCTGCGGTACTGCCGCATCATCGGGGTCAATTCGGCACCAGCCATGTGACGCTCTCCCCTCCGCGCCGGCGCGCCCCGCTTCCGGGAACCGGGCCGCGCGGCCTGACCGCCGCACGCGACCTCAGAGCAGACCGCGCCGGATCAGCTCTTCCGCGATCTGCACCGCATTCTGCGCGGCGCCCTTGCGGATGTTGTCCCCGCAGCACCAGAGCGCCAGCCCGTTCTCCACACTCGGATCGGCGCGGATGCGGCCGACGTTCACCACATCGCCGCCGCCGGTGTACAGCGGCATCGGATACTGCGACGCCGCCAGATCGTCGATCACCCGCACGCCGTCGGCTTCCGCCAGGATGGCGCGCGCCTCCTCCGGCGCCAGCGGCGCGCTGAACTCGGCGTGCACAGCCACCGAATGCGCGTAGAACACCGGCACGCGCGCGCAGGTGGCCGCGATGCGCAGGTCGGGGCAGCCCAGGATCTTGCGCGTCTCGAAGGTCAGCTTGGCCTCTTCGGAGGTGAAGCCCGGCATCTCCGGCTTGGCGCCGCCGATCTGCGGCAGCACGTTGAAGGCGATCGGGTGGGGATAGGCCCGCACCTGCGGCTCGCTGCCCGCGGCGTAGGCGCGGACCTGCTGCTCCAGCTCCTCGACCGCGGCGCGGCCCGTGCCGCTCACGGACTGGTAGGTGACCGCGGTCATGCGCCGCAGCGGCACGCGGCGGTGCAGCGGCGCGATGCCCATCAGGGTGATGATCGTGCTGCAGTTGGGGTTGGCGATGAATCCCTGGTGCGCGGTCAGGGCCTCGCCGTTGATCTCGGGGATCACCAGCGGCACGCGCGCGTCCATGCGGAAATCGTCGCCGTTGTCGATCACCACGCACCCGCGCCGGACCGCCTCCCAGCCGAACTGCTTCGACGCGCCCTTGGAGCCCTCCGTCCCGGCGAACAGCACGATGTCCAACCCGTCAAAAGCCTCGGGCCGGGCTTCGATCACGTGGAAGGTCTCGCCCGCCACCTCCTCATCCCGCTCGCGGGTGGCGAGGATGCGGATCTCCCGTGCGGGAAACTTCCGCTGACGGAGCACCTTGACCATTTCCGTCCCCACTGCGCCGATGCCCACCAGACCCACGCTGTACTGCTTCATTCGCGACCCCTTTGCTTGCTTTGGTGAAACGGGGTCATAGAGTAACGGAACAGGGGGGTTTGCGCAATCCCTGTAATCGGTTGTAATCGGTTGGTGACCGGGGGATGCGCGTGTGGCGCACGGTTCGCGCGCAGCCACCGGGAGCGCGGGCGTCCCCGCCCGCAATAAGGTTTCTGGTTCCGGGTTTCTGGTTTCTGGTTTCTGGTTTCTGGTTTCTGGTTGCGCGGCGAAACGTTCCGTAACGCGGCACGCGCCCGTTTGAGCGAAACGTTGTTGCGGGCGGGGACGCCCGCGCTCCCGACTCCCGACTCCCGACTCCCGC
>JAVEYH010000137.1:0-8644 GCA_034003585.1 Kiritimatiellia bacterium | reverse complement strand
GGACGCGGTGACCGCGGCGCAGCGCGAACCCCATCCCCTGCCGGACGGCTACTGCAACGAGACGTATCCGGTGCCGCTCCGCGAATTGGTCGGCGCGACGGTTGCCTGGACAGGGGACGACCCGGTCTCCTTTGACTACAAGCGGCGTCCGACCGGCATGGCGGGCTGGTTCTGGCAGGGAAGTCGCCATGCGTTTGATCCGGCGAAATTGCCACCCGAGGCCAAAGGGGTAATGGAATTGCGCGCACGGGACCGGACGTTCCTGATGGGCGTCGTGTATCCGAAGGAGAGACCGGTGTTCGCGTACATGCCGACGCTCGCGTTCTTCCCGTACGTGCTCACGCGGGAGAAACCGTCGCTCGCGGATTTCGCTCTCCGTTTCGATTCCGCAGGCGAGGCGTTCCTCGCGCGCACGGTCGAAGCGCTGTTGGGGGAGGCGCGCTGAACACGGTGGCGTGACCGTCGCTTTACCTCTATTTCGAGGCCAAGCGGGCGCGTCAGACGGCTTCCCCGTCTTCCGAAACGCCGACCGCCTTGTGGTTTTTGTCTCCCATAACCATGCCGATTACGCTACCCGTTTTCATCGCTGTTCTTCTTGTGTTCTTGCACCTGTGAGTGCGTGTTGTAAGCATGATGCGGCGTTAAGCATTGAGAAACATCCGCGAAATCGGTACGGTGTGTGCGGAGATTGACCTGATTCTTGTCGGAAGCTTATTCCAAAGCCATGTGAGAACTGGAGTGACACAACGTATGCACATGACCATGCGGAACCTGAATGCTGCAAAATGGTTGGCCGGGTTTGCCGCGATGTCGGCCATCCATGCCGCTCCAACGCCTGCGTCACCGTCCCGGCCCGCCAGCGCCGGCACCGGCAACGCATCCGCTGAACACCGGGACTCGACTGAGTTCCATGTCGCCGTCAACGGTGACGACTCGAACCCGGGCACGCGCGAGGCGCCACTGCGCACCATTCAGCGAGCGGCCGATCTTGCGCAACCGGGCGATACGATCACCGTCCGCGAAGGGGTTTACCGCGAACGGGTCAATCCGCCGCGCGGGGGCCAGTCGGACGCGAAACGCATTGTGTACCGGGCCATGCCGGGCGAAAGGGTCGTGATCAAGGGATCAGAAGTCATCAAGAATTGGGTTCACGTTCAGGACGGTGTCTGGAAAGTCGCGCTGCCCAATACGCTCTTCGGCTGCGACAACCCGTACCGGGAACAGCTCCGCGGGGGCTGGTTCGACCCCAAAGACCGCGAGCACCACACCGGCGCCGTCTACCTGAACGGCGAGGGGTTCGACGAGGCCGACGGGCTCGACAAGCTGTTTGAACCGTCCGGCGCGGTCCCGTTGTGGTTCGCCCACGTCGATCGGCGCCAGACCACCCTCTTCGCACAGTTCCGGAACGCACACCCGAATGAGGAGACGGTGGAAATCAACGTCCGCTGGGCGGTGTTCTATCCCGAAGCGCCGCATTGCAACTTCATCACCGTTCGCGGCTTCACGCTACAACATGCGGCCACGCAGTGGGCGGCTCCGCGGGCAGAGCAGGTCGGCCTGATCGGCACGCACTGGAGCAAGGGATGGATCATCGAAAACAACGTCATTTCCCATTCGCGTTGCGCCGGCATTACGCTGGGCAAACACGGTGACGAATGGGACAACAACCGGAAGGCCGGCATCTTCATCGAGTATGCGAAACGTGCCCACGCCCGGGGCTGGAACCGGGATAACATCGGTGGCCACATCGTCCGGAACAATATTATCTCGCACTGTGAGCAGGCCGGTATCGCAGGCAGTCTGGGCGCCGTGTTCAGCAAAATCACCGGAAACACGATCCACGATATTCACGTGCGCCGCCTGTTTACCGGCCATGAGATGGCGGGGATCAAACTCCACGCGGCCATTGACGCCGAGATCAGCCGGAACCGGATCTATCGTACCTGCCGCGGGATCTGGCTGGACTGGATGACCCAGGGCACGCGGGTTACGGGAAATCTGCTGCACGATAACCATCCCCGCGAAGACTTGTTTGTCGAGGTGAGCCACGGACCGTATCTGGTCGACAACAACCTGTTTTTGTCCGCCCAAAGTTTGACCGATTGGTCGCAGGGCGGAGGTTACGCCCACAACCTGTTCGCGGGAAGCATTGCCCGAAGGCCCGACAAACGGGTCACGCCCTACCATACGGCGCACGCGACAGCCCTCGCCGGCACGAACGAGATCGCAGGCGGCGACAACCGCTTCCACAACAACCTGTTCGTCGGCGGGGAAGGACAGAAGCATGGGCTTGGCGTCTACAACAACAGCGCCCTGCCGCTGCAAACGGGCGGCAATGTGTATCTGAACGGGGCGGTACCGCATACCAAGGAGGCGAATCCGCGGGTGTTTGACGGGGCGAATCCCGGTCTCAGACTGGTTGAAGAGGGAAACCGCGTCGTCCTTCATTTCAACCACCTTCCCAAGATTGACCAAGCGGTCACCGCACGGGTCACGACCGAACGGCTGGGAAGGGCGCGGATCCCGGACTTGCCTTTCGAGCATCCGGACGGGTCGCCCCTGGTGCTCGATACCGATTATCTGGGCAAGCCCAGAGGTGGCCCGCAGCCGTCGCCCGGACCGTTCGAGCAGATCGGCAGTGGGCAGGTGGCCTTGCCCGTATGGAACGTTCCATGATTTGACCGTTCTGCCCTCGCCGAGAAAGGCGGCCCGTGGGCCGGGAGCGCAAGAACCCTGCGAAGAGGCGGATAAGAAAGGAAAGGGAACCCGACATGAACCAAACGCTTCTTTGCCTCGTGGTCCTGTTGTCCGCGCCGTTGTTCGGGTTGCCCGTTTCAGGAGCGTCTGCCGGGCGCTATGAGGCGGTTCCCGTGACGAAGGCCGACGTGCTGGTCAATCAGGTGGGTTATGATTCGGACGCGCCGAAGACGTTCGTCTTCCAGGCGCCGGCGGAGCGGCGGTTCACGCGCGTGGAGTTCCGCGTTCTGGACGCCGGTCAAAACCCCGTCCTTGCCGGCGTGGCTCACGCGGCCACTTCGATGTGGGGGGCAAGCTACTGGACCGGCGACTTCAGCGGGGTGCGGCGGCAGGGACGCTATACGGTTGAGGTGACAACGGAACACGGCGTTTCCCGCTCGTTTCCCTTCACCGTGGGGGAGGATGCGGTCTTCCGTGAGACCATGATGCCGGCGGTGAATTGGTTCCGGCTCCAGCGGTGCGGCGATCGGGTGGCCGGCTGGCACGCGCCGTGTCATCTGGACGACGCGGCGCTGACGAACGACGGAGCCCGGGTCCATCGGGACAGGACCGGCGGCTGGCATAACGCCGGTGACTGGAACAAGTACACCCTGATCACCTGCCGGTCGGTTTACGCGCTCGCGGAGGCGGCGCGCAACCGGAACACCGGGCTGTCCGCCGCCGACCGGCTGAGGGTCATGGAGGAAGCCGTGTGGGGGTGTGAGTTTTTACTGAAGATGTGGCAGCCGGGCAAAGGTAAGGTTTATCAGGACGTGTGGTTCGGTTATGGACACCGCGCCTCTCCCGACCTGACCACGGACAACGTGATCGGCACCGGCGATGACCGCACGCTGCGCGGGGAAGGGTACTCCGCAATGACCGCCGCCGCGCTGGCCGCCCTGGCGCGTGAGACCGGGCGCAAGGATTTCCGTGAGGCGGCCATTGATCTCTGGCGCGGCGCGTCGGAACATCTGGAGGAGGACACGGAAGAGATCTGGAACGGTTGGGAGGGGCAGCATGCGCTGGATCTGGGTCAGGATGTGAAAGGCCGCACGGTCCGGCGGACGGCGGATCTGCTTTTTGCCGCCGTTGAGCTTGAGCGCTTGACAGGAGAAGCGCGGTTCGTGGAATCGGCCAAGCGCTGCTTGGGCATCCTCCAGGCCGAACAGGGTTCCGACGGGCTGTGGCCGACGGATGCGTACTCGCGGATGGTCTTGCAGGGGGTGCCGGCCGCGGCGCTGGTTTTGTACTGCCGGAACAGCCCGAAAACCGAGGCCGCGGCAAACGCCAAAGCCATGCTGAGGAAGTGGACGGACGGCATCATCGGACTCTCCGACAGCCCTTTCGGGATTGTGCCCTTCGCGAAAGGGGTTTTCTTCTGCCCGCGCGTCAAGAGAAACGACGGAAAGGGCAATTGCTACCTGTGGGGTCAGAACAGCCA
The DNA here is from genome assembly GCA_034003585.1 of Kiritimatiellia bacterium. Lineage (GTDB taxonomy): Bacteria > Verrucomicrobiota > Kiritimatiellia > RFP12 > UBA1067 > JAPXSY01. The sequence continues at coordinate 4,467 of JAVEYH010000137.1, read as the reverse complement.
GTATCTGTCGGACGCATGGGCGCTCTATCAGGCGGCACGGCTTCTGGACGATCCCGCGGCCCGGCGTCTGGCGGACCGCCAGATGGACTGGGTGCTGGGCTTGAACAAGCTGAACCTGTGCATGATGGAAGGCCGGGGCAGCTTCAATCCGCCGCGCTGGCATCACGCATGGGGCATGGACCCGAAAACCGGGAAGGTGCCCGGCGCCGTTGCGAACGGCATCACGCGCGCAGGCGGACATCCGGGACCCGACGAGCCGTGGTTTGACTTGGACGTTCCTCCGGAGACTCTGCCGGATTACAGCACGGCGGAATCCTGGGAGCCGCACAACGCCTTCTTTATTCTGGCGGTCACGGCGCGCTCGGAAGTGAACCGGAACCGGTAAGAACGAAACACGAAACATGGGGGGATTCATGGTTAAACTGGCAGTGTTGGTTTTTCCGCTTGCAGCCGCGGCGGAACTATTTACAGCGTCGTTCGCCGCACCGTCCGCCGCGTGGCGGCACGGCAATTCGCTCCAGCCCGTCCGCGACGGCATGCTCCAGCTCATGCCGCGCGAGCCGGAGGTCACGCTCTGCGGGACCGCCGTCCATCCGGACAACCTCGAAGGCGCCGCGGCGGAAATCGACGTCCTGTTCGACAAACCGCAGCAGAAGCTCACGCTCGTCTGGGGAAAGCCCTTCGAATGGGACCGTCCCGAGGCGGGCAGAGGATCGATCGTCCTCACCTCGAACGGCGTCTACAAGGTCCGTCTCACCGCCGGTTATTTCTCGATGTCCGCCTCCGGTTTTCAGCAGAAGTGGGGCGAAACGGTGCGGATCCGCGGCTTCAGCCTGGAACACGCGGGTGCGCGGAAGCCGCTGACCGAGAACGAACGCCGCGCCGAAACCCAGCGGTGGGCCGCGCATGCGCTGGACCGTACCGACAAGGGGCTCGATGCGCTCGAGAAACACATCGCCGGGGAAATTGCCGCAGGGCGTTGGGGCGCTGCCGCTGACGTGAAGGTGTCTCCGGCCCTGATCCGTACGGGCGAGAGCGTCACGCTGGCGTTCTCCCTCAAGGGTGATCTTCCTGCGGACAGCAACGCGCGGATGACCCCGGATTTCCTCAGTGAGAGCCCTGGCGAGACCGTCCCGCTGAAACTGAAGTGGCGGAAAGAGGCGGACGGCAGCCGCGCGTCCGTCAGGCTCAAGCCGGATCGGACCGGCATGTGGCGGCTCTGCTGGACCGTCGGCGGAAAGGAACTCTCCCGCACGTTCGCGGTCATCGACGAGCGCTATCTGGTCTGCCGCCTGCTCGTGACGAATGACGGATACCTCCGGCAAGGGAAACCATCCGCCGCCGATGCGGCGCACGAGCAGGGTCTTCCGGTGGACTACTGGGGCGGGTCGGAGTGGGGGTGCCCCGGAGTCGCGGCGCCGAATGCCACGCTGGATCTCTTCCGGATCTTCGCGAACCATCGCAACCGCTGGGGCGACTCCTCGTTTCCGCTCTGCAACGCGAACTGGATGTTTCCGCACTCGCCCGATTTCAATCTCGTCAGCTTTGACGACGCGCTCCTTGCCCGCGGTGTGAAACAGACTTCGCGCCTCTGGGACCTGCTGGGCATCGGCCCGATGAAAACGTTCGGCAGCTACACCTACAAACATTCCGTCCCGAAGGCGGTGCGCGAGGCGGGGGGGATCATGATCGACTCGCTCGTGCAGTGGCAGAACTGGCGCGACGGCGGAACGGACAACCATTGGCTCATCAACCACTGCGGCGCGCCGACGGTCCCCTATTTTGCCGCCGCCGATGATTTCCGGAAGGTCGCGCCCGGACAAGCGACCGTCGCGTTCACGCAGGGCACGACCTCTTCGATCCGCCTCTACTATATAAACTTTCTGGAAGGCCAGCCACAGCTCAATTACCAGCGGCGGCGTCCGAAGGAGGACATGGCGGAGACGCACAATATCGACCGTTTCGAAACGACCGTCGACCTGTGGCTGAACGAAGTCCGTTTTCAGAACGGGCCGATGTTCGTCTCGATCGGGCTGGAGAACTTCGTCAGAAGCGACGACTGGAACGGCGCCAACCGTCTCGGCGTCCGGTACCTCGCGCGGAAAGCCAAGACGCGGCGCATCGTTTTCGTGCGCGGCGAGGATATCGGGGAATACTACCTACGCCATTTCCAACGCCAGCCCGAAAACTGGTTCTACTGGCCCGATGTCTACGCGGGACTCCGGGCGGGGCACAAGCCCCACCGCGCGCCAGACAACATCGAACTGAGTAACCACCTTTTCCATTCGCTCCATGTCGAGGGCGAGGCGCTGCCGAAGTTTCTCTGGGACTTCGCCCGGCCTTGGAATGAGCCCGAATGGGATGATCAGAAGCCGATCCGGAAGAAGTACGGGCAGCCCTCGCCCGACGAGCTCACCCCGGACAACACCGTTCCCCGAACCGTCGATCTGCGCAAAGTCCGCGTCGAAGTGAAGCAGGTTGACCGCGACATCCGGATCACGCTTGAGACGCCCGACCCGCTCGGCGCGTTGCCCGTGGCGGTCTGGAAGCTGCCGTTCGACGCCGACACCGTGAAGGTGAAATCCTGTCCGCGAGGGGCGCGGTTCATTCCGGTGACCGACGGCTCCTCGGGGAACCTTCACGGCGTGGCCGTGATGGAAAAGGTCCCGGCTGGAAAAACAGAATGGGTAATCGGGCTGAAAGGGGACCGGCGGCCGGTCCGCGAAACGCTGTTCGCCGTTGGCCCTGTCTCCGGCCGCAGCTTCCGCCGCGATGACGGCGCGGAACAGGCTTATCTGTGGCTGGAGCAACCGTTGCCGTACGGAGGCGAACTCCGGATCCCAGCGCTGTCCGGAGCGGTCCACTACGGCGACGGTTCCACAGAGGCCGCCTCGAACGGCGTGTTGCGCGTCAGGTTCACGTCGGAGTGGTTCCGCGAATCTCCGCGCCTGTCCGGCGTGCCGCGCGAACAGCTTCTGGCGGCGAAGTTCGGGCCGTTCGTGAATTTCGCGGCCGCCGGCCACGTTACGGTCTCCAGCACGTTTGTGGCTGGCAACGGCAAAACCTATCCGATCCAAGACGCCTTGGACGGCAAACCGGAGACCTTCTGGTCCAGCCGGTTCAGCGATCCTCAGCAGGTGACAGTTGATCTCGGGCAGCGCCGCACCGTCTCACGGATCAGCCTGCACTGGGAGGCCCCGGCTGAAGCGTATGCAATATCGGTTTCGCCTGACGGACAAGCCTGGCGTGAGGTGCACAGTCTAACAAACGGGGCCGGCTGGAACCGGCAAGACACGGTCACGATCGCCCCGGCAACGGCGCGATTCGTCCGTTTCGACCTCATCCGCCGCGTGTCCAAATACGGCTACGCCATCCGGGAAATCGGGTTGTTCGAATGACGGCGTGGCGACCCGTACCGTAGGTTCCGCCGATAGCGGCAAGGCGGGTCTGGGTGCGCGGGTAACGTTCTTTCTGAAAAGGCGGTGCCAGGACCGCCGCTTGACTCGAAACGCGGCATATGAGACAAAAGCGCCGTAGGCGGAAGGTGTCCGGTTCAGAAGGTGTCGGTGACGCATGACGCTCATTCAACTTGAGTATTTCCTGCATGCGGCGGAACATGTCAACGTCTCGGCCGGCGCGCGCGCGGCCCATGTGACGCAGCCGGCCGTTTCCAAGCAAGTGCGACTGCTGGAAAAAGAGTTGGGATGCCCGCTTTTCGTGCGCAGCAAAAACCGGCTGATGCTGACGGAAGAGGGCGTGTTGCTGCAGCGGAACGCGCGCGATCTGCTTTCGCGGGCCGGTGCGGTGCGCGATCTGTTCCATACCCGCACCCGCCGGGTCTGCGGCAGGATCACGGTCGGGTGTTCGGCCTCTTCCGCCCGCCAGATCCTGCCGGAGGTTCTCAAACGCATGCTGACCGACTATCCGGATGTGCATGTGGCGGTGGAGGAGATGGACTGGCGCGAGGCGCACCACAAACTGTTGGACCGGGAGATCGATGTGGCCATCGGCCTGGAGATGACCGGCGACGCCGCACTGATTTTCACTCCGCTGATCGAGAGCCGCCTGATCTTTATCCAGGCGAGCGCCATGCGGGGACGCGCAACCGCGAAACGGGTGTCGGCAGCGGAACTGGCGGGATTGCCGTTCGTGGCGTATCCGGAGGATAACATCCTCTGGCAACGTTTCCTCTCCGGGTATCCGCTCGCCTCCCTGCGCACGGTGGTGAAGAGCCGTTTCACGGAAACGGTCCTGGCGTATGTGAGATCCGGCATGGGCGTGGCTGTGGTGCCGGAATATCTGGTGGCGTGGTCGCCGGAGAGCCGAAGGGAGATTCGTTGCCGTGAATTGGACCGGAACCTTCCGGTACGGTTCGGGTACAACACAAACCGGGATCACATTCTCTCGCTGGCCCTGCGTGTTTTTCTGGAGCGGTTGACGGAACGGGTCAGGGCCGCGGATGTGCCG
>JAVEYH010000136.1:6725-8645 GCA_034003585.1 Kiritimatiellia bacterium | reverse complement strand
GACGAAATGGACACGATGGACAGAATGGATGGACTGCGAAACCTTTAATTTCTCTGAGTGACAGAAAAACGCGAAGGGACTATGCTTGGAACATGAGTTCGATCCTCATCCCCAAACACGGCGGATACCGTCACCTGAAGAGTTTTCAAGTCGCTCAGCTCGTGTATGACGTGACGGTCCGGTTCTGTGACCTCTATATCGCGCGGCGCTGCCGCGCGCGCGACCAGATGGTGCAGGCAGCGCGGTCCGGAGTCCAGAACATCGCCGAGGGTAGCCAGGCATCCGGCACCTCCAAAAAGACCGAACGAAAACTGACGAACGTCGCACGCGCAAGCTTGGAGGAACTGCGGCTCGACTACGGGGACTTCCTGCGGCAGCGCGACATCCCGCTCTGGGCGAAGGACGACCCGCGCCGCGCCCTTCTCGTGGCACGGCGGTGCGCCTCCGCCGATGAAGTGGCCGCGTGGGTGAAGGAATGCCACAGAGAGAATGGACGATATGGACAGCATGGACAAGATGGACAGTCCATGCAGTCCAGTCCGTCCATCGCGTCCATCCGCACCGCCTACGCCGAACCCTCCGCGAACGCCGCACTCGTCCTCCTCGGCGTGGCTTGTACGTTGCTGGACCGGCAACTCGCCTCTCAAGCGGCGGCTTTCGAAAAGGAAGGCGGTTTCACCGAACGGCTTTACCGGACTCGGACGGCCAGGAGATCCGGCCCATAAAAAAAACAGGCCACAGCCTCCAGACGCGCATGCCGCGCGTGCTGCTCATTTTCCCGACCTCCATCCAGACCTGCCGCTGGATGCTGCGCGGCATCCTGCGCTATGTCCACCAGCACGGCCCGTGGGAGCTGCACATCATCGAGGACCGCGAGGGCGAGCAGAAGCTGCGGCAGATCCAAACGTGGGGCGTCACAGGCATCATCGGCTACGTCCACAACAAAGCCCACGCCGATGCCGTGTTGGCAGCCGATGTGCCTGCCGTGATCGTCGACCCGCTCAAAGAGTACCTCGTCGCCTCACATCCGATCTCGCGCCTCAGCCGCGTCGCGTGCGACAGCCGCGAGGTCGGGCGCGCGGCGGCTGACTATTTTCTGGAGCGGCGTTACACGAACTTCGCGTTCGTCGGCGAGATCAATGACATCCACTGGTCACGCGACCGTGCGGCGGCCTTTTCCGCCCGCGTGGCGGAGCACGGCTTCGCGTGCCAAGTCTACCCCACGCTCACCTTGCGCGAGCGGAACGACTTCGGCATTGAGCAGAAACGGCTCTGCGCGTGGCTGAAAGCCCTGCCCAAACCCGTGGCCATCCTGGCCGCGTGGGATGTGCGGGGGCGTCAGGTACTGGACGCCTGCATGAAGGCCGGACTCGCCGTGCCGCAGGAGGCGGCCCTGCTGAGTGTGGACAATGACGAGATCCTCTGTGAAACCACCAACCCGCCCATGTCCAGCATCCAGATGGACGCGGAGGAGGCCTGTTACGAGGGGGCCAAGGTTCTCGACAGCCTCATGCGCGGCAAAGGCCCGCCGCGGAAACGGGTCATTCTTTACGGCGCGGTGCGCGTGGTGAACCGTCGCTCGACGGAAGCCATCCGGATCGGAGACCCGCTGGTGGTCAAGGCGCTGGAGTTCATCTGGCTCAATGCCGGCGCGCCGATGACCGTTGCCGACGTGGCCCGCCACCTGAGTGTTTCGCGCCGCCTGCTGGAAATGCACTCCCGCAAGACGCTCGGGTGCACGATTCACGACGAGATTTTGCGTGTGCGACTGGAAAGGGTGCAGTCCCTGCTCCGGGACACCCGCATGACCGTCAGCGAGATCGCGGACACCTGCGGGTTCGCGGGCCCAAGCCATCTCGGGCGGCGTTTTCAGGACGCTTTCAAGATGACCCCCTCCGCGTTCCGCGCGGCCTGCCGCAA
>JAVEYH010000136.1:0-6625 GCA_034003585.1 Kiritimatiellia bacterium | reverse complement strand
GGGTAGGGACGGCTCCCCGAGCCGTCCGTGTGTCGGGCGACCGATATAAAAAAGAAGCCCCTGGAGGCGCCTCACAGTCTCGGCCTTTTTTGGCGTTATTACAGCTCGCGGATCCGGAGGAAGCGGAAGCGGATGGACGCGTTGCCGTGCTTGCCCTGCAGGCCGATGCGGCCTTTGGTCGGCAGCTCAGCCCAAGGGCGGCTCAGCCACGGCGGGATGTCCGTGCCGTCGGGATTTTTCTTGGCCGATGTCCATTGGGAAAGGTCCGTGTCCACGGTGATCTCGCCGTTGACCGCAACCTTAATCCGCTTCCCTTGCGCGGTCACGGTCATGCGGTTCCACTCACCCGCGGGTTTCACGTTGTTGACCTTGGGCGGCAGATGGCCGTACAGCCCGCCGTTTTTGGCGAAGGGCGCCTCTTTGGCCCAATGGGGATTGTTGTCATCCAGAATCTGGACCTCGACGGTGTTCGGGATCCAGTTCTTCATGTCGGAACAGTAGAGCAGCACGCCGCTGTTCGCGGCCGGGTCGCAGGCGTACTCCAGATCGAGGACGAAATTCTCATAGTCGCGATCCGTCCAGATCGCCTCGTCTTTCGTGGCGGTCAGATCCCCCTTGCCGTCGATGAGCCAGACGCCGGGGGTGAACACGGCATTCGCCAGATTGAGGTGGAAAAGCGGTCGCCAGTTCCGGGAATCCGGGTGCGCCGGTTCCGCCGCGCGCGCCGGACACGCCCGGCACGATTCCGCCTTCGGGCAGCATGCGTCCGCGCCGGTTTTCCCCGGAGGGGTCAGAGAACACCCCGCCGCCAGCATGACCAACCCCATCCACACCCTGTTTCTTGTTCTCATTCCGAATCTCCTTACCAATTGCGTGATGCCACAAAGCTTACGACGCTTCCGGCACCAACTCAACCCCAAACCGGCACACGTACACGCCCGGGAGAGAGCGTCCAACGTTCACTACGGGGCGGACCGGCACTGGGAGCGCGGGCGTCCCCGCCCGCATTGTGAAAGGTTTTACGCAGGCGGTTACGCGGCGGATCGTTCCACGACGCGGCGCGGGACCGTTTGAGCAAAACGCTGTTGCGGGCGGGGATGCCCGCGCTCCCGACTCATGCACGCATACACGAACGAACCGGCAAACTTCCTCGTTGTTCTCGTCCTCGGCACAGGAAAAAGCTTTGAGGGCTTTGTATCTTTCATGCACGGCCGAGCCGTTTCACATATGTGGCGCGGCCGTCGCCGGCGTCATAATAGTCGTCGAGCAGTTCACAGAGCGCGAAGCCCATGCGCTCGTAAAAGGCGCGGGTCGCGGCATACTGCGGACGGCCCGAGGTTTCGCAATAGAGGCGCGTGCCTCCCATCGCGCGGGCCCGCGCCTCGACCTGTTCAAGCAGCCGCCGGCCGAATCCGAACCCCTGAAACTCGGGCCGCACCGCCAGCCAGTACCAGTCGAAACTGCTCCGGGTGCAGGGGATCGGGCCGAAGGAGGTGTACCCGACCACCTTCCCGCCGCACTCGGCCAGCACGAACTCGTATCCCGAGGCCGCGCCTTTGGCGAGGCGCTCTTCGGCCAACTCCACCGCCACAGGGATCTCATAGTCGTGAAAGAACCCGGTCGCGGCGGTGACCTCGCGGACCGCTTCCACATCCGCGGGCAGAACTTCGTAACGGAAGGTGACGGACGGCCGCTCCGCACACGGCCCGCGGGGCGCGTTCCCGTGCGGCGTGCCACATGGGGTCCCGGACGGACAACCCGCCTTCACCGCTGCCCGCACGATCCGTTCCATGGCGTCGGCATAGGCGATGCCCGCCCTGTCCAGCGCGGCGGCGAAGCCGCTGTCCGGCGCGATGCAAGGGTTGGCGTTGACCTCAAGAATCCACGGCCTGCCCGCGCCATCCACGCGGAAGTCCACGCGCGCGTACCCGCCGAGGCGGAAGAGGTTCCAACAGCGCGACGCGAGGCGCGCCATCTCAGCGAGCAGCGCGCCGTCCGCGGCCGGATCGGCGAACCGCCGCACCGTGTGCGCGTATTCGAACGACGTCTCGTCCCACTTGGCCGGATACCCCACGATGCGCGGTTTGCCGGCGGGGAAATCCTCGAACACGATCTCCGCGGGCGGCAGCGCCACGGGGCCGTCCGGCCCGGCGAGCAGGGCGAGATTGAACTCGCGGCCGTCGATGAAGCGTTCGGCGAAGCTTCCTTCCGGAAGGCGTGCCGCAACCTCCTCCGGCGTCATGCCGCGCAGGATGCTGCTGTCGCCGAGTCCGACCGAGGCATGTTCCCAGACGGACTTCACGATCCAGTCGGCTCCCTGCGTTGGGCGGGGCACGTCGCGCGTTGCGGGCTGCGCGTTCCCTCCCCCCCCTTCGATCCACTCCGGCACCGGCAGTCCCGCGGCCCGCATGCGCTCTTTCGAGAGCAGTTTCTGGGTCGTGAGGTAGAGGGCTTCGGCGGAGCTGCCGGTGAACGGGATCCCCGCCGCCTCCCACACGGCCGGGGCGAGGTGAATCAACCGTCCGGAGCCGTCGAGCGTCTCGACCAGATTGAAGACGCAATCCGGTTTCAGCAACTCCAGCTTGCGCCGCACGTTGCCGAGGTCGGCTGTGCAGGCGAGCACCGCGACGGCGTGGCCGCGCGCGGCCAAGGCGGCGCGCACAGCCGTAGCCTGATCCAGCACGTCGCGCTCGTCGGCCGCCGCGTCATCGGGAACCGTTTGGTGAATAACCGCGATGTTCATGCGTTTCCCTGTGCTCCTTCCGAAACCGATCGCTGCCGGCTCAAGCCGTGACCCGCCGCGCCGACCGTTCAACCGGTTGGGAATCCAGTGTAGGGCCGTGACCGGGATTGCGCAAGGGCGCACACAACCCGCAGCGGCGCCAAACCAAAGGTGGCGCAGGCAAGCCGGCAACGCGGCCGTCCCCGCCGCGACCCGCCTTGCCGGAGCCGCTTGCGCGCGGCATACCGGTTTAGTATGGTTGCGGGGTGATGCCGAATCTGCCTTACCGGACTTTGGCGCTGCTGACGCTCGTGCTGTTGGCGGTCATCCTGCCGTTTTTCCTGTTCGCGGATGCGATCCAGGCCTGGACCGACGCGCTGCTCCGCCACGCGCAGGCCCACCCGCTGCAGACCGGCCTGCTGCTGGCCGGACTGCTGGCGGTGGACATCGCGGTGCCCGTGCCCTCCAGCCTTGTCAGCACCGCCTGCGGCATGACGCTGGGCTTTGTTGCCGGAACCTGCGCCTCGTTCGCCGGCATGAGCGTCAGCGCGCTGGCCGGCCTGCTGGCGGGACGGGTGGCGGCGCCCGCGGCGCAGCGCCTCATCGGAGCGGACGAAGTCCGGCTGCTACAATCCTTCCACGCGCGGCACGGGATCTGGCTGCTGCTGGCCCTGCGCCCCGTGCCGGTCCTGGCCGAGGCCTCCGTCGTGTTCAGCGGCCTCGCGCGCCAACCGTTCGGCCGGGCCTTCGCCGTCACGCTGCTGGGCAACGCCGCGGTCTCGGCCGTTTACGCCGCGGTAGGCGCGTGGGGCCGCCTCGCCGACTCGTTCCTGCCCGCTTTCGGGGCCTCGATGCTGCTGGCCGGCGCGTTGTACCTGCCCCTGCGGCGGCGCGGGCAGAACCGCGCTACGCTTCCGTCTCACCGCTCCGCAGAAACGCGCTGAGCCCCGCGCGCGCCTCATCCAGCATTTTCAAGTGCTCGCGCCGCACCAGCTTGAAGGGCAGAAACTCGGTGAGCGGTCGCATGAGGTTCGCCATGCGGTCCCCCCGCACCTCGATCGCTCCGGGGCATCCGCCCAACCGCTCGAACAACGCGATCAGCCGGTCGGGAATCTCTGACCACATGGCGGCGATCCCTCCGGTCGCCTGAAACAGCTCGCCGCAATGAATCAGCCCGCTCTTCGCGTCCACGGCCAGCAGCACGTACGCGGTTTGCGGGCGCTCGCGGCCGGGCCGGATCGAAAAAGGGGTGAACAGCAGATCCACCTGCAGGGTGACGGGACACGCCGGCTTGGCGGCCAGCGCCTGCAGCCGCCGGGATTCGATGCGGACCTCGATCTCCTCACCGGAAAGCTCTTTGACCCGCGTCCACCCGTCCCGCCACCCGCCCTTCCCGTCCGGTGTTCGGATGAGGATCTCGCTCGGGAAACGGCTGCGCAGCATGCCGGGGTCGGCTTCCGCGCGCAGGGCCATGCCGAACGCCTGATACAGCACATCCTCCAGCAGCTTGCGTTCCATTGCATCCGGAAGCCACGGGTGATAGCCCGGCACGATGGACCGGAAGACCGGCCACTCGCCTTTGCCGTCCGGTTCGCGCCGGATCGCGCGCAGGAAATCCTTCTCGTGTTGGAACAGCAACGGTTCGGGCGCGCAGAGCACCTCGATCATGCGGATTTCCAACAGCCAGGCCGGACTCTGCTTCGCGGGATCGGCGAGGCGGCTCATCATCTCGTAAAACGCCTTCCACCCCAGCAGAATCCGGATGGCGCGCGTCTCCCGGCCCGGCTCGCCGAACAACACAAAGCAGGGCTCTTCCTGTCCGGGCACGGCCACACCGAAACACGACGAGGCCTCCATCCACGGCCACGGCGACAACCGGCCGATCCGATCGACGGTCTCATAGAGCCGCAGCCAGCTCGCGCGCGCCTCTTTCGTTATGCGGGGTGTAGCCATCGCCACCTGTGTTGCCGGAAATCGCACCTCAACAACGCCGCCCGTGCGGGCACACAGAAGAAACGGCGCGCTGTTCCTTTTTCCGTCACGTACAGTAGCGGATTGCCCCCGTCACCCTCAAGAGCATTGTTTGACAGAGACAATGAACGTCGAACGCAGAACTTCGAACGTCCAACGCCGAACGAGGAACGGAGTAAAACTTCAGCGTTGGATGTTGGGCGTTCGACGTTCGGAGTTCGAATCGGCTAATACGGCGACGCGGTCTTCGCCGGCAGTTGCGTGTGGTAGGTGCCTGTCTCCTCATACGTCCGCACCGGCACATCCCACCCGACCTGCCGCAGGTGATGCGCGAACACCAGGGTCTCGTGCCCGCCGCTGGGCCGCGTGCCCCACATCGCATGCGCCGCCCGGAAATAGATCCCCATCATGCCCCGGCCGTAGAGGTGGTGCCAGGTCGTGGAGAGCATGCCGTCAAGCCCTTCGCTGACAACGGCCTGGCTGAGCCCGCGGTATCCCTCAAGATCCTCCCAGGGGCAGGAGAGCACGCCGAACCCCTTCTCTTTAAAATACCGCAGCGTGGGCCACGTCCCCTCTTTGTTGGGCGCGCCGTAATACCAGTCGCAGATGACGATGTCGCGCGGCAGCCCCTGCAGCAGGGGTTCGGCATACTCTTTGCCGTTCGCGTAAAACCCCTTCCAACGCGGATCGCCGGCCTGGAGCAGCATATCGTGCCAGATCATCATCCGGCATCCGCGCGCGGCCAACAGGTCGCGGAGGCGCGTCAGGTAGTCCCGGACCCGCGCGGGATAGTCTGTCCGGCGGCAGGCCGAACACGTGCCCATGTCCTCGGCCTCATCGCACCCCGCATGGAAAAACGGGGGCCGGCCAAACGCCTCGTGCAGATCCGCCACCCGCTCCTCAATCAGCCGGACGGTTTCGGGATTGCTGAGGCACCAGCTCCACCCCAGCGGCTCGAAGAGCGGCTGCAGCGCCGGGTTCAGATCCAGGACCGCATGCTTGTGGCAGCAACTGCGCGCCCCCGAGGCGTGCCCCAACACATTGAATTGCGGGATCAGGGTCACCCCCAGCGAGTCCGCGACTTTCACCAGGTGCCGGACCGCCTTGCGGGTCATGCCCGCCTCCGGCCAGGCCAGTCCCGGCCTGCGGCCCGAAACGAACATGCCCCACGGCTCGATCACCACATAGTTCATTTTGTAGTAGGCCGCCAGCCGGATGAAGCGCTCGATCTCCACCGGCGTGTTTTCCGGAAACCAGCAGATATGGAACCCGCGGAAAGCCATGGCCGGCGCGTCTTCAATCCGCGTCTCGGGAAGGGCGTACGCCTCCACCTCGCGCGTTCCCCGCAGCGGCTCGGCCAACTGCCGCAGGGTGCGCAGCGCGTTGCGCACCCCGCCGGAGTCCGCGGCCTCGATCGACAGCGTTCCGGCGGAAGCCGCGATCCGGTAGGCATCCGGTTTCCGCGGCAGCCCGTCGGCACCCGCCGGAAGCGGCACGATCCCGGGCGCGTGCCCGAACCACTCTTTGAAAACCCGGCGCGTTTCCGCCACGGCGGACCCGCCGTTCGTCGCGCAGGCGATTGTCACCCGCAGCGTCCCGTCCAGCACCACGCGCGGCCCGTCCGTGAACGTGACGGACTGCGGCGCGGGAACCAGCCGGGCCTTGAGGAACCGTTCCTCCCGTTGTTCCAGCGGCCCCGCCTGCGCCAATCCCGCGACCCAGCACACCAGCAGCATGCCCCCTGCGAGCATCTTACGCATTCCGACCCCCTTCCGGATTCGTGAACCTCTCTAGAATGATTTACAGTAGCGGATTGTTCCCGTCACCCTCAAGCGCATTGTTTGATCGGGACATGGGATCGGGACATGGGAAATGAACGTCGAACGCTGAACTTCGAACTCAGAACGGGAAACGGAGTAAAACTTCAGCGTT
>JAVEYH010000135.1:0-8650 GCA_034003585.1 Kiritimatiellia bacterium | reverse complement strand
CCTTATCCAGCGTCTCGAATCTTATACAGAATAATCACTTATGGGTCAAAGAGAAAAAACCGCAAGCCCTCTTTTTGTCCGGGTTTTCGGGGTTGACGCTTTCCATCCCCCCCCACATAATGGGATTCCATTATGGGTGTCGGAACGTTTCCTGGGCAAGCCTATGAAACGCAAGTGATCCTGGCAAGGGAAGACCATGACAAAAGTTCTGTTGGCCGTATTCTCCGCCGCGGCGCTCCTTTACGCGTTGATGACGGGACCGGTCCTAGCGGCCGGTTCGGGCATCGCCGACGCCAGAATCGAACGCGTCAACGGTGCGCCGACCGTCGTTGTCAACGGCGAAGTCTTGCCGCCAATGTCGGCGACAATCCTTGACCGGGGCACATGGACGGCAGAGCGGCGCAAGGACTATCTCCGCAAACTCGGCGCGTCCGGCATCAAAATATTCTACATCCGCGTGACGACGCGGTGGAACACGCCGGGGGACCCGAAGAGCGGGATTCTCGACGGAGTCTCGACCACAATTCGGGATCTCGCCGAACTGTTCGAGGCGGTTCCGGACGCCTACGCGATCATCCGGCTCACCGTCAGCCCGCCAGCAGACTGGGTGAACTCTCATCCAGAGGAGCAGGTGCGGTTCAACGACGGCAAGACGCGCAAGGTGATCTGCTCCTCCGTCGGCAAGGCCCCCATCGACGGAATGTACTCGCTCTGCTCCGAGGCGTGGATGCGCGACGCGGACAAGGCGGTGAGGGAGTTTTTCGATGAAGTCTCGGCGTCGCCCCATTTCAAGCGAGTGATCGGCACCTTCCTCTGCTCCGGAGGAACATCGGAATGGTACTATCCGCAGGCCATTCGCAACGCCGACCGCACCTACGGCGACTTCTCCGAGCCGTTCCGCAAATTCTTCGAGTCGTTCCTGCGCCGCAAGTACGGCGACGTGGAGACGCTGCGCCGTGTTTGGAAGCGTCCAGACGCGACTTTCGAGCATCCGCGCATCCCGAATTTCGAGGAGACGACCTTCATCGGCGACGTCGATGTGGAAATCCTCAAAGCCCTGAACAACTGGGAAACGCTGGACCGCACAATCGGGCTCAAGATCGATATGGACGGGCGAAAGAGCGCGAACCTCGGCGTGTTCCTCAACTCGAACGGATACGAGCACGTGGCGGACTTCTTCGACGCGTGGCACGAGGGCACCGCCCGCACGATCATCCATTTCGCGCGCTTGCTGAAAGACCTGTATCCGACATTGCTCGTCGGGGCGTTCTACGGCGCGTGCGGCAACACCGGCTATTTCGACATGGGTACGGCGACCGGCACGCCGGTGATCTTGGACTCCGGCGTCGTTGACTTTCTCGCCGCGCCGGACGTCTATAACAACCGCGAGCCCGGGGGTGCGCTCGCCCAGCGCGAGATGCACGACTCCATCCGTCTGCGCAACATGATGTACATCTGCGAGAACGATTCGCGCACCCATCTCACGCAGCCGTGGGTGCAGCGCGACGCGATGGCGCTCTACACCGCCGAGGACTCGGTCAACACCCTGAAGCGCGACTTCGCCCGCAACCTCTGCGAGGATGTCCGCGGCTGGTGGTTCGACATGGGTCCCGGATGGTACGACGACAAGAATGTTCTCGCGCTGTTCAAACGCCAGCAGGAGATCTTCCGCGAGGCGTACGCGCGCGACCGCACCAAGAAAAACGAGATCGCGCTCATCTACGACACCGAGTCGCTGCACCATGTTTCGCAGGCGGCGAGCCAGTTGGTGGTGGACTTCTACCGCACCTCCGACCTCCACCGCATCGGCGCGCCGGCGGACTTCTATTTCCACAACGACATGGCGCGTCCGGACATGCCGGACTACAAGCTCTATGTGATGCTCAACCAGTTTTACCTCACGGACGCCGAGCGCGAGGCGGTCCACGCCAAGGCGCGCCGCAACGGCGCGACCGTGCTCTGGCTCTACGCGCCCGGATTCATCAATCCGGACGCGGCGACCGTCATGTCGGTCGAGAACATCGCGAAGACGGTCGGCATGAAGGTCGGCATGATCGACAAGACGTTCTTCCCGCACTTCCGCGTCGATCCCGCCAGCCATCCCGCCGTCGCCGGCGCGTCCGCCACGCGTCGCTACGGCGTGATTGACCGCGACGTCCACTCCTGCGTGTGGATAAGTACGAGCGTCCTCCGGCCGCCCTACGCCAACCCCGGCTTCTACGCCGACGACGCGGGCGCGACCGTTCTCGGACGGTACTGCGGCAACGGGCTGCCGGCGATGGCGCTCGTAAAGAAGGGCGGCTTCACGAGCGTATTCTGCGGCGCGCCGGTTCTCCGCAGCGATATGCTCGCCTCGATCGCCGAGTACGCGGGTTGCCATCTCTATCTCCGCAGCGACGACGTCCTCTTTGCCAACGAGAACCACGTCGCGGTCCACGCGTCCTCGGACGGCGTCAAGCGCGTGCACTTCAAGCGTCCGTGCACGCCGGTCGAGGTCTATGAGGGGCGCGCATACGGCGAGAACGTCACCCGCCTCGACGTCGAGATGAAACTCGGCGAGACGAAGATGTGGAGAATCCAATGAAAGGCCGCTGGGATTCAGGCCGGGAACGTCTCGCCGATGCGGTAGACGCTGCGGACGGCGGCGTCGGCGGGAATACGCTTGCCGGAGAGCGCCAAGAGGACGAAATTCGCGACCGAACGGCCCCCTTCGTACGGATCGAGCTCCATCCGCGTGAGAGGCTTCCAGTAGAAAGGCCCGTTCCCGCGGTGGGCGAGCGTCACGACGTTGACATCTTCCGGAATCCGGACGCCGTGATGCATCAAGGCGATCAACGCTCCCGAGAAAATGTAGTCGTCCGAGAAATACAGAAGTTCCGGGAGTTCCGACCTCCCCTTCCCGGCGAGCAGCCGCTCGAAGACCGAACACGCGCCCATGACGGCCATCTCCACGGCATCCAGGGAACCGAAGGGGTCAAAGGTGATCTTGTCCACGGCGATCCCCGCCTTTTCGAAGACGGAATCGTCGATTTTCACGCCGTTCACCGAGGTCGTGACATGGGTTATCCGGTCAACACCGCGCGCACAGCAGTGGGCGATGAAATCCGGGATGCCGGCATTGGGTAAAAAGCGGATGTGTCCTTTCGCGCCTTTCACCGGCTCTCTGCCGAATACGACAAGAGGCGTCCGCTTCTTCCTGGCGATATGCGTCCCGACTCCCCAGCGGTCGAGCAGGACGACGGCCATTTTGACCGGCTGATCCAGCATGGCGTCGAGTTGCGTGAAGTCCGGCTTATTGTCCGCCCCCTTCACCACCGAAACGTGCGTCGTCATGTAACCGGCCTTCATCAGCGCTTCGCGCAAGACTGCGGAAATCGTCGCCACGATGAAGGTGTCGCGGAGCTCGGTGGTGACAATCACCACCTCTCCCTTGTTGAGCGAACGACGGGAGCCGAGGATGACCGTGCCGTGGAATGGACGGGAATTGACGAGCCCCTCGTCCCGGAGACGTTTCAACGCCGCGCGCGTCACGATCTGGCTGACTCCCGCCGCAGCGGAAAGCTCCGCGATCGTCGGCAACATCTCGCCGCCCTTGTACGCCCCGCACCGGATCGCCGCGGAAATTCCCGCAGTCATCTGCCTGATTAAACTCGTCCGGCTCGTCCGGTCGATCTTGAATGGCAGCGGCTTCATTTTTTTTCCGATCCGTACAGAACCCCGAAAACCAGGGGGGGGGGATCGCATGTGCGGATGTTGTTCATGAATGCGTTCTTTTCACTCTCCGAGTTTGGCTTCGGTGAAGCTGGCGGCGTCGTGAACGCCGCGGGAACCCCAGCTCGCCCACTCGCATTCGTCCGGGGTCAGTTGCGCATGATGCATGAAATGAAGTCGGGGAGCAATACCCGGCTTGATGCCGAGGGACGCAAACGGAAACGTGCAGACCGCGTCCCATGCGTCGCTGCCGCGGCGGGTCATGGCGGACCACTCCGGCGGGTTTTCCGCCTTGGCGAAACCGATATTCGTCGCTTGCTTCCCGTTCGGATCGAGTCCGAACTGGTAGTACGGCACGGCCGGATCATTGCGGTCCGACTGCAGAAACATCTCCCAGTGCTCGTTGGACCACATCTCCTTTTTCGTTGCCTTGAAGACCTCCGGTTTCCAGCCCGCGTGGAATTTGACGTACAGGTTCCGCCTGTCGTGCGCGACGCGCACCTCGACCGGAACCGTAAGGGCTTTCTTCATTTTGAACATCGAAACGAGTTCCCGGTTCCCTTCGAGGACGAGCGCGTTCGCCCACGCGCCGCCTTCGATCGTCGTCAGCGACGCGTCGTTCACGAACGGAACCACCGCGCTCCCGCCCTTCACAAAAGTCTTACGCGCTTCGGCAAGGTTCTTCTCCATCGTCTCTTTGATCTTGCCGATGAGGAGCTTCGAGGCCGGATGGTCAGCCTTCGCGTAGGCGTTCGAAAGCGCATGGAAACATTGGAAGCCCAGCCCTTCGTCCCCGAGAAAATAGTATCCGCAGAGCCGCACGGGATTGTCGTAGTAGAAGCTCGTCGAACCGTCTCTGTACCATGCGTCCCGAAGGGCGTCGTAGAACACCCGCATGTCGGCGGCCCCGCCTCGGAAAGCCCGCCGGAAATAGCGCTCCCGGTATTCTTCGAGCGGGATCTCCGGGTTCCACATGAGCTTGCAGGCCACCCAGAATTCCGGTGCCGAGACGTACTGCGAGCCCTTGCCGTGTCCCCACTCGGAATTGACGCGCGTCGTCTTGTGCGCGATCATGTACGGGATGTCGCGGGCAAGGATTTTCGTGATCGGACGCGGAAACTGCGAGCCGTCCCCCCAGTATTCGAAGAAGCTGAGCTCCTTGCAGCGCTCCGACCACTCGTCGAGGTACTTCTTCCACTTCACGTTCGTCGGGCCGAAGTAGTCCTGTTTCATGTTCTTGCCGATCGGACCGTAATTGACGGTGATGTTGTCACAGAGTCGGATCGCCGGGGGACGCGTCGCGTACATGTAGGCGATCGTCGCAATCTTCACTTCCGGATGCGCCTTCTTCACCTTCTCGGCAATGCGGTTGAGCCAGATGAAGAACTGGGTGGAGCGGAAAAGTTCCTCGTCATCCCCGATCTTCAGGACTTTCCCGTCCGGAAGACTGATCGGACTCCGACACTTCTCGCACAGGCACAGGATGTTGTTGTCCTCCGCGCCGATGCCGTAGGTTCCGGTTTCCAGCCCGTTCTCGATCCGCTCGCGGATGAAGTTTTTAGCATATTCGTCCGCGCACTCCATGGACGAGAAGCAGAGGTTACCGTCGAACCCGCCCGGCTTGATGCGCTTACCGTTGACGAGCGCGAAATACTCGGGATGCGTGTCCTTGAGCTTTTCGTAGGGAACGTACACCCAGGTGTTGTGACAGGCGAAATCGTCTTCGGGACATCCCGCCGTCTTGAGCTGGAAGTCGAGCCAGCTCGAATACGCGCGGTTGCGGAGAAAGAAATAGAAGTTTCGCGCGTCGTGGTCGTGCATGAAAAGACGCTTCGCGATCGCCGGCTTCTCACGGTAACCGGTTTTGACCGTCAGCGTCTCAACCGGAGTGAACACGCGATCCATCCCCGCTTCCAGAGCCGGCCAGATGATGTCCGTGTTCTTTTCAAGGATGTCATACCCGGCGAACACGTTGCCGCACCCCTTCGCCCCGAAAAGATACAGGTCGCCGCCCGATTCCCTCACCGCGAACCCTTCCGTCCCCTCGAGCCACTTCAAATCCTCATCGAACTTCCCTTCCGCCATCCGCCGTCCGATGCGGATTTTCGTTCCCCCGACCTTCTCAGCACGCTCACCCTCCTCAACCGGGAGATCCGCGCCGCTGATCTCCTTCACCCAGTACCGCAACTGTCCCGCGGCGAATTCCTCGTTAGCGCTCGCGTCCTTAGGAAGCGCGATCACTGCGGACGGGTTCCCGTTTCTGACGACGGTAACGTCGGCGAATGCCATGCATGCGAAAAAGGCTGACGCCCAAAAAACCAGTGATTTTTCCATGATTTCCTCCTTGCCCGGTCGTGATGATGAATCTCGGGGTGCCTCCCTGTAACGTGGAAGTGAACATACAGAATAATCAATAGCAGATCAAGGTGGTAATCGGTCCGTAAGTGGGTTCGCAAAAACGGCCGTCGGGCGCGAATTCCCCTTTTGAAGTTTCAGCGGATTTCGTGTATGTTATCTCATTCTCTTTTTCTGAAAGGTCGGACATGATTCGAGTCAAAGTGGTCGGCGCCACCGGATACGGCGGCGTCGGCATCACGGAACTGGTCTTGCGGCACCCGGAGGCGAAGCTGGTTTCCCTCATCGCGCGGGAGGATGTCGGGCAGCCGATTTCCGCCGTATATCCGCATCTGGCGGGCTTCTGCGATCTGCCGATTCTGGCGGCGGAGGATCCGCGCGCGCGGGAAACCGCCGACGTGGTGTTCTTCGCCACCCCGGACAAAGTGGGCATGCGCGCCGCTCCGGAAGAGCTGGCCCGCGGCGCCAAAGTCATCGATTACAGCGGCGACTTCCGGTTCGCCTCCGCGGAGGCGTACGCCGATTACGCCACGCGGATCGGCAAGGATCCGGCGCACGGCGCCCCCGAACTGCTCGGGCGCACGGTCTACGGGCTGGCCGAGCTGCACCGCGACGCGATCCGCGCGAGCGCCCTTGTGGGCAACCCCGGCTGTTTCGCCTGCAGTTGCATCCTCGGCCTGGCCCCGGCGGTCCGGGATGGCCTCCTCGCGCCGGACAGCATCATCTGCGACTGCAAGACCGGCGTGTCGGGCGCCGGCAAGAAAATGAACGCGGCCTACCACTATCCCGCGCGCTACGAGCAGATGAACGCCTACAAACTCGCGGGCCACCAGCATGTGTGCGAAGTCGAGCGCGAACTCAGCCTGCTCGCGGGCAGGGAGGTCCGGATCACCTTCACCGCGCAGGTGGTGCCGGTCTGCCGCGGCATCCTCTCCACGCTCTACGGGACCCTGACGCGCTCCGTGCCGGAGGCCGGGCTGGTGGCGTTGTACCGGGATTTCTTCCGCGAGAGCCCCTTTGTGCGCGTGTATGGCAGCCAGGCCGCGGTCGGCACGCTGAACGTGCGCGGCACCAATTTCTGCAATCTCGTGGTCAGCGTGGATGCGCGCGTGAACCGTCTGCGTGTGGTCGCGCACATCGACAATCTCATGAAAGGGCAGGCCGGTTCCGCCCTGCAGAACATGAACCTGATGTTCGGGTTACCTGAAACCGCAGGACTCGACTGCCCGGGGATCTATCCATGAGCACCAAAAAGACCGCCCCCAAAAAGGTTACGGCCCCCGCGGGCCGCAAACCGGCCTCCGCCGCGCCGCACAAACACCCCAAACCGGGCCTCGGCCGCGGCTTGGGCGCGCTCATCGGCCACGCCTCTGGCGGCGCGGCCCATGCCCCGGCCGCCGCGCCGCGCGCGGATGCGCCGGAGCGCGCCGATTCCGCCGCGCCCGCGCCGGATCCGCGCCGGAGCGTGTTCGACGTGCCGGTCGCGGAGATCTCCCGTTCGCCCTGGCAGCCGCGGCAGACCTTTGACGCCGAGGCGCTGCGCGAGCTGGCGGACTCGATCCGCTCCAACGGCGTGATCCAGCCGCTCCTCTGCCGCAAGACCGGCGACGCCCGGTACGAACTGGTCGCGGGTGAGCGCCGCCTGCGCGCCGCCATGGAGGCGGCCCTCGCCACCGTGCCCGTGATCCTCGTGGATGCCGAAGACCGCCGCGCCGCCGAGCTGGCCATCATCGAGAACATCCAGCGTCAGGACCTGAACGCCATCGAGGAGGCCGAGGGCTACCGCACGCTGTCCGAATCCTTCCACCTAACCCAACAGGAGGTGGCGGACCGCGTCGGCAAGGCGCGCGCCAGCGTGGCCAACACCCTCCGCCTGCTCGATCTGCCCGACGAGGTCAAGCAGCTCATCAGCAGCGGACTGCTCTCCACCGGCCACGCCAAGGTGCTGCTCGGTGTGGCGGAGGTGACTGAACAAACGCTTCTCGGCCGCAAGTCGGTGACCGAAGGGCTGACCGTGCGCGCGCTGGAGAAACTGGTCCAGCGCCGCAACAAAGGCGACGCGGGCGCGGGGCTCCGCCGCCCCGGCCAACCGGACCTGCCCGAGAGTTATGTGCGCGACCTCTCCGACCGCCTGCATAAGCACTTCGGCACCGCCATCCGCCTCACGTCCGGCGTGACGCACGCGAACGGCAAGCACACCAAGGGCATCCTGGAGATCGATTTCTACGACAACGACGACCTGGACCGGCTGCTGACCCTGCTCGGCATCACGCTGGATTGAACCGGGAGAACGGCGCGAGGGAACCGGAATGCGGATGATGCTGGGATGGGTTTTGCTGGGACTCACGGGGTGCGGCGTCCGGACAACCGACACGGAGCCCGCGTCCGCGCCTCCGCCGCAGGTGTGGACGGCCGCGCGGGCCAGCAACGCCTTCGCGTATGTCGAGGGTCTGGTGCGGGACTGCACCCCGCGGGATGCGGGCACGCCGGGCGGGGAGAAGGCGGCCTGCTGGATCCGCGACCGCCTGCGCAAACAGGGACTTCCGGCGCGGATCGACCGGTTCACCGAACCCACCCCGCGCGG
>JAVEYH010000134.1:0-8805 GCA_034003585.1 Kiritimatiellia bacterium | reverse complement strand
CCGTGAATTGGACCGGAACCTTCCGGTACGGTTCGGGTACAACACAAACCGGGATCACATTCTCTCGCTGGCCCTGCGTGTTTTTCTGGAGCGGTTGACGGAACGGGTCAGGGCCGCGGATGTGCCGCGGCCGGAACGGAAGGCAAGCGGCGGTGCCCGGGGCTTTTCATAGTCCATGCTGACGCACCGCGCGGCGATAGGCGCCCGGGGTTGTCTTGACGTGTTGCTTGAAGAGCGTGCCGAGATGGCTCGCGCCGTAGAAGCCGCAGAGGACCGCGATCTCCTCGATCGGCAGGGACGATTCCCGCAGCAGCAGTTGCACACGCTGCAGCCGGACACGCTGAATCTCGGCGTATAGGGTGTGGCCCATTTGCGATTTGAAGCGTTTTTCCAGCCAGCGCCGGGAAACGCGAAGATGGCGGACCAGGTCGGAGACCGTGATCACGGTGGCGGCGTTGATGCGGATGAACTCTTCGGCCCGGGCCACGAGCGGGTCATCAATCTGCACGATCTCGGTGGAGCGCCGCACTACGAGATGCGAGAAGCCGAAGGAGATCACGGGCTGGCGGCTTGTGCCGCCGGGGTTCCCGCGCATCATCCGGTCGAGCCGGCGCGCCGCCTCGAATCCGGCCTGTTCCGTGCTCATCTGAATGCTGGAGAGCTGCGGCTGGGCGGTCTCGCAGATCAGCTCGTCGTTGTCGACCCCCAGCACGGCAACCTCCTGCGGCACCGCGAATCCGGTTTTCAGACAGGAGTCGAGCACCTGACGCGCCCGTGCGTCGTTGGCCGCGAAGAGCGCGACAGGCTTGGGCAGTTTCGTCAGCCAGGCGCAGAGTTTATTCTGCTCCTCGGAAAAGTTGAGGCACTCGTTTCGCGTCGGACACGGATAGAGCAAGCCGGTGAAGCCGTTTTGCCGGAGACGCTTGCCGAAGGCGTGCTGCCGCGCAGCCGACCAGGAGGCGTTCGTCGGATCACCGACGTAAGCGAAGTGACGATAGCGCCGTTCTATCAAATGTTCCGCGGCCCGGATTCCGATCAGGCTGTTTTCGCACTGCAGCCGGCTGTAGGCCGACAACGGGCTGCGCGCGTCGCACAGGTCGTCCGGCACATGCGACAGCACGGCCGGCACGCCGATCGCCAGAAGCCGTTCGGCCTGTTCCCGGTTGCGCATATCGACAATCATGCCGGTGCAGCCCCAGGCCACGGGATCGAAACCGCCCGTCCGGCTGGTTCGCTCATCGAGCAGATACAAAGCCCAGGGTCCGTGAAAATGCACGAAATTCAGGACCCCGCGCATCAGTTCGCGGCAGGCTTTGATGGAGGTCGGCAGCCACAACACCACATGCGGCAGTCGCGTGCGTATGGTTTTCATTTTTCGATTACACCACACCCGCGTCGGAGAGTAAAGCGCAAGTTCGTTATTCTGATAAAAAAATGCCGCAAACCTGACTTTTGGATTTCTGGCGGGCGGCTTACACTTCACTCGTGAATGGGGTGTGTCATGAAGCGTTTCGTGTGAGAGGGGTTGAAAATGAAAAAAGCGCTAGTCCTGTTTTTGGGTGTGCTGATGACCGGTGCCGCGTCGGCCACGGAGTATTCGTGGAACGGGGTGTCGGGTGATTTTCAAACCGATTCAAACTGGACGCCTGCCGGGGTGCCCGGCGGGGCGGACCCGGTCGCGTTCACGCAAACCGGGCCTTATGCGGTTTCCTTCTCCGACGACGCGACCAACACGTCGGCGACGGTGGGCGCGGACGTGACCTTTGATCTGGCGGGCCGTACCTGGCGGACAGGCGCCTTCGCGTTTTCGGAGGCCGGCACGGTGCGCTTCCGCAACGGCATGCTCGAGGTGGGCGAGGCGGTGTCGACGTTCGGCGCCGGCCGGAATCTGATTCTGGAGAGCGGCGTCACACGCTTCCGCAAATCGCTGGGGGCCGATCCCATGAGCAACGGCGGAACCATCGAAGTCCTGGGCGGCGATCATCAGAGCGTCGGACTGGTGCTGTGGGCGCCGCCGGAGAACAAACCCTCCTTTTGGATGACCAACGGGCTCTACGAGGCGGTGCGGAATGCCAACGGCAATAGCCTGACGCTATTCACGACGGCACGGGCACTTTTCGAGGGGGGCGCCTTCAGCCATTCCGGGGCGGTGAATTTCTACGGGAATTCCGTGATCGATGTCCGGACCAACGCCTTCTTTTCCGGTGCCGGGTCTTTCAATTACCGGCCGGGAACGGGTCAGATGCCCACTCTGCTGATCCGCGGCGGGACGGTGTCCAACACCGGTTCTTTCTACATGGGCTTATCGTCCGACGAGGCGGCAACAAGCCGGGTCGCTTTGGTTGACGGCGTATTCGCAGTCAATTCGCTTCAAATGGGGAAAGCATCCAAAACGGTGTCCGTCATTGAACAGACGGGAGGGGTGCTGCGCACGCCGGGCACGGTTTACGTGGGTAATTCCGCCGCCGCGGAGGCGGAGATCCGTGTGTCGGGCGGCCGGTTTGAGACGCCCGGAATCATGCAACTCGGGTACACGGGCGGCAGCACGGGACGCCTGGTCGTTGCCGGCGGCGAGGTGGTGATCAGCAACGAGGTCAACTTCGGGTCCAATGCCGGCGCGATGGGTGATCTGACGGTCTCGGGCGGCTCGCTGATTGTGGCGGGCAACGCCGTTCTACGTATCGGGCGGCACGCATCGGGCGTGGGACGCGTAGTCATCACGGGCGGCACGTTTTATCACGAGGTGCCGAGTCACGGCATGATCGTGGGCTACAGTTCCGTGAGCACGAGTGAACTGGTGATCGCAGGCGGCAACCTGATCGAGCAGAGCGTCAATTCGCTGTATGTGGGATGGGATCCCGGCTCCAACGGCAGGGTGACGATCAACGGCGGCACCAATGATTTCCGGGGGGGCATCTTCAGGATCGGCGGCAGCGGGTCTTCAGCCACCGGCGGCTCGGGCGTGATGCGGATCACGGGGGGCGAGACCTATGTGACGAACACGACAATCTATGTCGGCTACGGCACCACCGCCGCCGGACTGCTCGAATTGGCCGGGGGTGTGCTGACGACCAAAAAAATCACCCGGTCGGTTGCGCCTTCTTCCAAAATCCTGTTCGACGGCGGCACGTTGCGTTACGTGGGCGGCGGCACGGAGAGTGCGTTTGTCGCCAACATCCTGGATGCCGCGCTGACGGACAACGGCGCGGTCATCGATTCGAACGGCGGCACGCTGACGATCCCGCAGGCGTTGAGCAATGCAACCGGGTGCGCGGGGAGCTTCACCAAAAAGGGCGCGGGCAAGGTGACCCTCTCCTCGCCGGACAACGCCTTCACAGGGCAGGTAGGGGTCGAGGCCGGCGAGCTGGCGGTCACCGGCGCGACGCATCTGAGCGGTGGTGTCGCGGTGGACGCGGGCGCGGCCTTGACCCTGACTTCGGCGACCCTGCTCAGCGCGGAAACCGCGTCGGGCACCGCCTCGCGCATCGACGGCACGCTCACGCTGGCGCCGGGCGGGGTGCTGACCAACGGAGCGGGCGCGGCACTGGGAGGCAGCGGCACGGTCAACGGCAGCGTGCGCTATCGCGCGGGAAGCGCGTTTTCGCGCGACAAGAGCGATCCTTCCGGCACGCTGTCCGTGAGCGGTGATGCGGTGTTCGAAGACGGCGCGGTCCTCGCGTTGACCGGTTACACCGTCGAAGACCTGCAGGCCGGCATTCCGGTGCTGACGGTTTCCGGTGCCGTTTCGAAGACCGATCCTTTGGCCGTCACGCTGGACGGACTCGGGCATCCCTACTGGCGTGCCGTGCTGTCGGGCGACGGGACGACCCTGGCCGCGCGCGTGGTTCCCGCAGGGACGCTGATCCGATTCTTTTAGGAATCCGGAATCGTGTTCGGATCGTATACCCGCACAAGCGCGTTCCGGCGCGGGCGTGCTTTAGTGCCTTACCAACCAACAACAGCAATAAAAAACAAGTTGTTTCTCACACGAAGCCACGAAGGGCACGAAGGTGGATGCCGTTTTAAAAGAAGCCTTTGTGCCTTTGTGTGAGATTGAATTGGGTTGCGGGCTCCGCCCGCATTAGAGGAAGGGGCACGACTTGCACTGTGCGGGCTTGACCGGTTGGATGAAGGACCGCGCCGACTGGGGGAACCTCCCGGCCGGTTCGCTATTCTGATAATTTTTTTACGCAATCCTGACTAAGCCGAACGCGCTTTGTCCTGTATCATACCGGGTAAAGAGAGGGCGGCGATTCAGCCGGCCCGTTGGAAAGCAAGTGTCATGAGCGAAACGATTAGCAGAATTGATGTGTTTCCCCTGCGCATTCCGCGGGAGACGCCGTATCTCGGCCCTCTGGAGCAGGGGGTCTCTCCGAATGAGAGGGGGTATATCGTCCGGACCGGGAACCGGAGCGTCTACAGTATTCACGATCAGTCGGTCCTGGTTCGTGTCACCTCCTCCGGGGGTGCCACAGGCTGGGGCGAGTGTGTCGGCTTTGTGGGGCCGCAAGTGACGACGGCGATTGTGCGCGAGATCCTTGCGCCGCTGGCGCTCGGGCGGGACCCCCACGATGCGGCGGCGATCTACGAGGATCTCTATGATGCCATGCGGGTGCGCGGTTTTTTCGGCGGCTTCTACCATGACGCGCTGGCCGCGCTCGACATTGCGCTCTGGGATCTGCGCGGAAAACTGACCGGACTGCCGCTCGGCAAACTGTTGGGCGGGCACCGCCGCACGTCGATCCCCGCATACGTCTCAGGCCTGCCCAAGGCCACGCTCAAGGAGAGGGCGGCACTGGCCCGGGAGTGGGTCAACAAGGGTTTCGCGGCGGTCAAGTTCGCCGCAGCCGTGGCGCATGACGGCGAGATCGCCGAGATGCGGGCCCTCCGCGAGGCGGTCGGCCCCCATGTCAAGATTCTCGCGGATCTGCACTGGAAGCACAGCGCGGGCGCGGCGATCAAGCTGATTCACGCGCTCGACCGCGACGATCTCTACATCGCCGAGGCGCCGGTGCATCCCGAGGACATCGAAGGTCAGGCCCGTGTGACGCAAGGGGCCAGAACCCTTGTGGCCATCGGCGAGGAGTACCGGACCGTCTATGAGTACGAGCCCCGTTTCCGGCGGAGCTGCATGGACGTGATCCAGCCGGAGATGGGCCGCACAGGGGTGACTTCGTTCTGGAAGATCTGCCAACTGGCGCAGGCCTTCCACTGCGCGGTGATGCCGCACGCCAGCATCGGCATCGGCCTGTTCCAGGCCGCGAGCCTGCAGGTCTCCGCCTGCATTCCCGACCTGCCTTTCCACGAGTATCAGCACTCGATTTTCGACAAGAACCTGCGCTATCTCACCGGCACCATGCGGTGCGAAGCCGGGTTCTTCCGGATTTCGGACGGTCCGGGGCTGGGCGTGGAACCCACCGAAGACGTGATGGAATTCGTGATTCCCGATTAACGCCGCCGCCTGCGGAGCGGGGGGGAGCGATACGGACAAGGAGATTGCGGATGACAGACATACGGGGCATCTGCCCGATCATCGCCACACCGTTTACCGAGCGGGGCGAGGTGGATTACGAGAGCATGACTGGTTTGCTGCGCACGCTCGCCCGGGGCGGCTGCCATGCGCTGACGCTGTTCGGCATCGCCGGCGAATACTACAAGCTGAGCGAGGACGAGATGCGGGAGATGATCGCCCTGACCGTGCGCGAATGCCGCGCGGCGGGTATTCCTTCGATCATCTCGATCACGCAGCACGCCACGGAACTGGCGGTCAGGCAGGCCCGGTACACGGAAGCCGCGGGCGCGGAGTGCCTCATGCTGCTGCCGCCGTTCTTTCTCAAACCCGGCGGCGCGGCGTTGTTCCGTCATATCAAGACGGTCTGCGAGGCGGTCTCGCTGCCGGTGATGCTCCAGTACGCGCCGGAGCAGACGGGCGTGCCGATCGATCCCGCATTGCTGGCGCGGTTGGCAGACGAGGTGCCGAATCTGCGGTATTACAAGATCGAGTGCCGTCCGCCCGGCGCCTACATCAGCCGTTTGCTGGACTTGACCCAAGGCCGGATTTCCGTGTTCATCGGCAATGCCGGTTTTCAGATGATCGAAGGGCTTGACCGCGGAGCCGTGGGGGTGATGCCCGGCTGCTCCCTGTTTGATGTCTATCTCCGGATTTACCATGCCTGGGGAAAAGGGGACAGGCCGGAGGCGCTCCGGGTGCACGGCGAACTGCTCGCCATGCTCAACCACATCCGGCAGGATGTGGAAGAGATTATCTTCTACGAAAAACGGATCCTGATGCAGCGCGGCATCATCAGGACGGAAGTCTGCCGCAATCCCTCATTCCTGTGTGACGCGGAGTATGACCGGCTTTTCGAAGAACGTTTTGAAGCGATCCGGCCGCTGTTGGGGTAACGTATGGACCTTGGACTCAAAGACAAATGCTGTGTGGTCACCGGCTGCTTGGGCGGGCTGGGCCAGGCGATCGGAAGAAGTCTGCTGACCGAAGGGGCGCGGCTGATCGCCATGGACCGGCTGGCCGAAGATGAAGGACGCGCGAAGGCTGAAACGCTGTTGGGAGCAGGGGTCGGCTACCGGGTTTTCGATGCCCTCCGTCCCGCGACGGCCGAGTCGGCTTTTCATGGGCTCGCGCCGGATGTGCTGGTGGCCGCGTGCGGGGTGACGCACAGCGACGCACTTCTCGATATGCCGCTGGACACCTGGCAACAGGTTCTGGATGTGAATCTGACAGGCGCCATGCTGACCCTCCAAGCCGCGGCGCGGACCATGCGCGAACGCGTGGGCGGCGCGATCGTGCTGATCGGTTCCTGGGTGCAGGCGTTCCCTCTGCCCCGTACCGCGGCCTACACGGTGAGCAAGGCCGGCTTGCAGATGCTGATGAAAAACGCGGCGCTTGAACTGGCGCCGTTCGGTATCCGCGTCAATTGTGTGGCCCCAGGCAATTTCAATGCCGGCATGGCGCAACGCCAGATGGAACGCGAACCCTCCCGCCGGGCCGCGGCGGAAGCGCGGGCGGCCCTGGGACGCTTCGGCGAGGCCGCGGAACTGGCGGATGCGGTGGCGTTCCTGGTTTCGGAACGCGCAGCCTACATCACCGGGACGACGCTGCTGGTGGATGGCGGCAACTCGCTCGGCAAGCGCGCATAACCCAAGGGGCGTGATGACAGAACAACCCGAGAGCCTTGTGCGGGACAACACGAAGCGGCGGATTCCCTACCGCTGGGAGCTGCTGCTGCTGCTCTGGTTCGCCTTTTTTCTGCAGCAGGCGGACCGCCAGATCTACAACAACCTGCTGCCGCTACTCAAAGTTGACCTGCAGTTGAACGATGTGCAGGTCGGGATGGTGGCTTCGATCTTTACCGCGGTCTTCGGACTTTGCGTGCTGATCGGCGGGTATGCGGCGGACGTGTGGCGGCGCAAATGGATCGTGCTCTTCAGTTTGTTGGTCTGGAGCAGCGCGACGGTGCTGACCGGCCTGTCGACCGGGCTGCTGGGCCTGATTGTGTTCCGTGGACTCTCCTCCGGCAGCGGCGAGGCGTTCTACTATCCGGCCGCAGCGTCACTCATCACGCAGGCTCACCGGAAGACCAAGGCCACGGCCTTGGCGATTCATCAGAGTGCGCAGTATGTGGGCATTGTCGCGAGTTTTCTCGCGGGTGTGGTGGGCGAAGCCTACGGCTGGCGCAACGCCTTCTATCTGTTCGGCGGATTCGGCATTCTGCTGGGACTCGTCTTCATTGTGCGCATGCAGGATACGCCCCCGGTTTCGGAAACAGGCGCGGCCTCCGGAAATCGGACCGGCCGGCCGCCGATCCGCCAAGTGTTCCGCGCGGTTCTCGGCACGCCCACGGCCCTGATGCTGTATGCCGCGCTGGCCGGACATGTGTTTGTCGCCATCGGGTACCTGACTTGGATGCCGACCTTGCTTCACGAAAAGTTCGGGTTGTCCGTGGGCGCGGCAGGCTTCTCTTCGCTGGCGTATCACTATGCGTGCGCGCTGTGCGGCGTCTTGCTGGGCGGACGGCTCTCCGACCGGTGGGTGGCGCGGCGCAGGACGATCCGCATGGAGTTCGAGTGGGTGAGTCTGTTGCTGGCCTCCCCCATGATTTTTCTGATGGGGCAGGCGTCCACACTCTTCGTCTGCTGCCTGGCACTGGGCCTGTTCGGATTCTTCCGGGGGGTCTACGACTCCAATCTCTGGACGGCGCTGTTTGACGTGATTGCGCCCCCGTACCGCGCTTCGGCCACCGGGCTGATGCTGGCATGGGCGTTTCTGGCGGGAGCGTTCGCGCCGGTCTTGATGGGGTGGGCGAAAGGCGTCTTCGGCCTGGGGACCGCGGTTTCCGCGCTTGCGGGGGTCTATTTTGCGTCCTCCATGATCGTCTTGACGGCGCAGCGCACGCGGTTCAGAAAAGACTGCCAGGAGGAAGAAGCGTTAGGTTAGGGATAAAACGGGCGACGATCCAGGGTTACGGCATGGACAAAGAAAGGGGGAGTAACACATGCATCCGTTTCGGAAGGGCACGATGGGGCTGGCGCTCGCAGGGAGCGTGGTGTTTGGAGGTTGGGCGCACGACGCGATGCGGGCCTTGCCGCTGGGTCGGGTGAACGTCGGCGGCGAGATCGGCCGCCGGATCGACATCACGATCACCAACAACCTCTACAAGCTGGAGGTGGACCGGGATTTTCTCGAACCGTTCCGGAATAAGACCCGCCGCGGCGCCTCGATCGGCTTGGGGAAACTGATCGAGCAGGCCACGCGGCTGGCCGCGTATGACCGTCGCGAAAAGACGC
>JAVEYH010000133.1:0-8809 GCA_034003585.1 Kiritimatiellia bacterium | reverse complement strand
CGCAGGGCAATTCCGTAACCCGGCTCGCCTGTAAAGGCAGCGGTTTTGAATTTTCCGTCGCGATGAATAACAACACCCTGCAAACCGCCAGACCGGAACTGAAAATCGACTCCGCCCTGACGGATGGCCACATCATCCCGATCTCCAATGACTGGATCTTCGTGGCGGCGACCTTTGACGGACGCTACGGCGCGGACAACGTGGTCTTCTACCACGGCACCGGAACCGTCCTGACGGCCGGCAGCACCAACACGATCGCCAGAACCGGCACGCCCGCCTCCGGAACCAGCCTGTTCGTCGGCGACTGGAACCTGTCGGACGGCTCGCGCGGCTTCAGCGGGCTACTTGACAATTTCCGGATTTACAACCGGATCCTCGACGAGCAGGAGTTGCGGAACGTGATGCTGACGGACGATTCGGAGGCCTCGCGGGGAACGAACATCCGCATCCACTGATGGAGAACCAAGTGGGACAATCTTTTTCCACCGTTGCGGTGGGGCTGAGCGGCGGCGTGGATTCGGCGGTCACGGCCTGGCTGCTCCAACAGCAGGGCTGCCGCGTAATCGGTCTGACTATGAGCATCTGGGACCCGTCGTTCGGCGTGACCGCCGCGAAACAGAGTGGCTGTTTCGGCCCCGGCGAGGCGGAGGATCTCGCGGCGGCCCGCGCGGTCGCCGAACGCCTCGGCATCCCCCACCACACCGTGTCCCTGACCCGCGAGTACGGGTGCGAGGTGCTGGACCCGTTCCGCGAGCAGCACCTGGCGGGCCGCACGCCCAACCCCTGCGCCCTCTGCAACCCGCTCATGAAATTCGGGCTCCTGCCGGCACGCGCCCGCGAGATGGGGATCGGGTTCGACCGCTTCGCCACCGGACACTACGCGCGGATCGTCCGGGACGGGGCGTCGGGCCTTTTCCGTCTGCTGCGCGGCGCGGACCCCGCCAAAGAGCAGTCCTATTTCCTCGCGCGCCTGACGCAGGCGCAACTGGCGCAGACCCTCTTCCCGCTCGGCGCGATGACCAAGGCCGAGGTGCGCGAGACCGCCCGGCGGGCGGGGCTGGGCAGCCTGACCGAGAAACCCGAGAGCCAGGATTTTTTCGAGGGCGAGGACATCTCCGTCCTGTTCCGCGGCCAGGGCATGGAGCCGGGTCCGATCACGGATGAGGCAGGCCGGGTGCTGGGCCAACATCGCGGCATCATCCGCTACACGGTGGGGCAGCGGGACGGCCTCGGCATCGCGGTCGGCCACAAGATGTATGTGAAGGCGATTCACGCCGACACCAACACGCTGGTGGTCGCCCCGCGCGAGGGGGTCTTTTCCGACAGGTGCCGCGTGACCGGATTCCTTTGGATCGCGGGCGGGCCGCCGCAAACGGGGCGCGCGCTCACCGCGCGCCTGCGTTACCGGCACAAGGGGGTTCCGGCCCGGATCGCGGGCGGGCCGCAACCCGACGGGTTCGACCTGCTTTTCGCGGAGCCGCAGTTCGCCGTGACGCCGGGCCAGCTGGCCGTGCTCTACGACGGCGACGAAGTGCTGGGCGGCGGGTGGATCGCGGCGTGACCGATTAGGCGGTTTCCGTTATTTTGTGGCCGACAACCGGAAAGAGGAGTATGACACGCGAAGACCTTCCCTCCGTCAACCGGCTGCTGAAAGCCGCGTTCCGCAGCACGCGCGCCCCGATCATCGATCTGGTGGCCGCGCAGACCCGCGACCCGTTCCGGGTGCTGCTCGGAACGATCCTGAGCGCGCGCACGAAAGACGCCTGCACCGCCGCGGCCTGCAAACGGCTCTTCGCGCGGGCCGCCACGCCGGACGGCCTGCGGCGCATTCCCCAGAACGAACTCGAGCGGCTGATCTATCCCGTGGGGTTCTACCGCGACAAGGCGCGCCACCTCAAGGCCCTGCCGGATGTCCTGGCGCAGCGCTTCGGCGGCACGCTGCCCGATACGGTCGAGGCCCTCTGCGAGCTGCCCGGCGTGGGGCGGAAGACCGCCAACCTGGTGGTGGCCCTGGGATTCAACAAGCCCGCGATCTGCGTGGACGTGCATGTCCACCGCATCACCAACCGGCTCGGCCTCGTGGACACGAAAACCCCCTTCGAGACGGAGATGGCGCTGCGCGAACTGCTGCCGGTGCGGTATTGGAAAACCTGGAACTCGTACCTCGTCGCGTTCGGCCAGACGCGCTGCCTGCCCCGCAACCCGCGCTGTGACGGGTGCCCGCTGGCGCCGTTCTGCCCCTCCTGCGCCAAATAAAAAAAGAGACGCCCCCGGTATTCCGGAGGCGTCGCGTCAGGGCTGAACCCGTTCCGTCAGAACATCTCGCGCATGGAGCGGCGGGAATTGTTGCGGATGCGGGCGCGTGCCGATTTCCGGCGGGCCTTTTCGCACGGCTTCTCGTAGTAGCGATTATTGCGGAGCTGCTTCAACAAGCCCTCCTTGTCCATAATCTTCTTCAGCCGCTTGAGCGCGCGCTCGACGGACTCGCCTTTTTTCAATCGGAGTTGGATCACGCTGTTCACCCCCTTTCAACCTGGCCTGCGGCGCGGTTCCGGCGGGTTATCCTCCCGTGCCACAGCCGCTCGGCCTGAAAAAGTTATAAAATAGCAGAACGCCCCGCCCGCCGTCAATCCGTGAACGGAAAAAACGCATTTGCCGCGTTGACATCCGGTCCGGTTTTTGCGATATTTTCAACACTTTTTTGTTACGGTAGGGTACCGAAGTGGCCAAACGGGGCAGACTGTAAATCTGCTGGCGAACGCCTTCCTTGGTTCGAATCCAAGCCCTACCACCATCTTCCTAAGGCCCTACAATCCAACCGATTGTTGGGTTTTCTCTTTCTGGCCCAAGCACTTACGTCTGTCCCCCTTCAGCCGCAATTTTTTGCGTTGCCTGTCATTCGCTGTCTTGGCTTGTCAGAGCCTCGATTGGAAACGAAGTCTTCGTCATTCGGGTAACACTTTATAGAACCGGCGCGTAAAGAATAAGGGGCAGGAAACGTCGGGGCCGGCATTGATCGCGGTGGCCCCCCCATCAATCGTCAGTCAAAATATATGGGGACAGACCACACGGTTGAGAGAGTCGTGAAATGTACTGTCATCCGGCATCTGTTCGACGAAACCGCGCCCGCTATCTGGACACGCTGGCCGAAACAGGCATCCTCGACACCGTCCGCCACACACGGCGGTCCGGGGCTTGACAGCTTTCCGTACCATACCGTATAGTATGGTCACCATGGATGCTGTTTGTTCACGCCCCCCGGCCCCGCACATGCCGTCGCGCCTCGCGCGGAGCGCGTTCGAGCTGTTCGCGGACAGTGGCTTCGCCAATGTCAATCTCGACCAGATCGCGGCGCGCGCCGGCGTCACCAAGGGCAGCCTCTACTGGCACTACCGGAACAAAAAAGAGCTGATCCTTGCGGCCTGTGACCACTACTATTGCCAGTGGCAGACGGATGTGGAGCGCGCCCTCGCGCGGGGCGCCTCGCCGCTGGAGCGCCTGCGGCTCGCGCTCGTGTTCAGCGCCGACTCCTGCATCATTGACACCCGCAACCGGCTCTTCACCACCGGCATCTTCATGCTGATGCAGGAGGACGCCGACGTGCGCGCGAGCTGGTCGCGCTTTTATGACGTGGTGCGCACTTTTTATGTCGGTCTCGTGGAGGCGGCGCAGCGCGAAGGCGGTCTGGCCAAGGGGGACGCGCGGCGCGGCGTGGATCTGATGCTGGAGGCCATGGAGGGCATCAAACTGCGCGCCGGATTCGAGCCGCACATCGCGCGGCCCGCAGAGCGCAAGGCCATTGTGGAGGGGTTGCTGGGCGTGTTTCGGCCGGTCGCCGGACCCGCCCGGAGGGCAAAAAAGACATGCGCATGAATCCATCACTGACACGGAGAACGTTTCTTGCCGGCACGGCCTCGGCGCTGGCGATGCCGACGATCCTGCCCGCCCGGGCGCTGGGCCGCGGCGGCGCGGTCGCGCCCGGCAACCGGCTCGGGCTGGCGGTCATCGGGTTGGGCGACCGCGGCAACTATCACCTAAACGCGCTCTCCGCCTTCAGCGAGGTACAGGTGCTCGCCATGTGCGACGTGCGCGGCGACGCCTTGCGGCAGGTCTGCGGCAAATTCCGCGCGAAGGCCGGGTCGCGCGACTGCGCCGCCACACAGGATTTCCGCGAGATTCTGGCGCGGCCCGAGGTGGACGCCGTCACGGTCGCCGCGCCGGAGAACTGGCATGCGGTGATGGCCATCGAGGCGATGAAGGCCGGCAAGGACGTGTATTGCGAAAAGGCGCTGTCGCTGACCGTGGCCGAGGGCCGGGCGATCTGCGACTCGGTTCAGCGCACGGGCCGGGTCTTGCAGGCCGGAACGCAGCAGCGCTCGGACCCGCGGTTCCGCTTCGCGTGCGAGCTGGCCCGCAACGGCTATCTGGGCGATCTGCAAAGCGTGTACGTGGCGGTCCCGGGCGGGCGCCGCATGCTGAAGCTGCCGCCGGCGCCGGTGCCGCCCGGCTTGCATTACGACTTGTGGCTCGGGCCCGCGCCGGATAAGCCGTACCGCGAGAATTTGTGCAACTACAACTGGTACTTCCTGACCGACTATTGCGCCGGCTGGATCCAGAGTTGGGGTGTGCACCATCTGGACATCGCCCTGTGGGGCGCGCCCGGCCTGATGGCGTCAACAGTGGAGGTCGAGGGCACGGCTGACTTCCTGGCCGAGGGTGATGCCGACGTCTCCTTCGGCTGGAAGGTGCGTG
Source organism: Kiritimatiellia bacterium (assembly GCA_034003585.1). Taxonomy (GTDB): domain Bacteria; phylum Verrucomicrobiota; class Kiritimatiellia; order RFP12; family UBA1067; genus JAPXSY01. Next base: position 4,057 of record JAVEYH010000133.1, on the reverse strand, counting down.
CCACCACGCCCAAGGGGCTGAGGATGGACTTCCACGACGATGCCAGCGGACCGCTGGGGCACGGCGTGCGCTTCATCGGCGACAAAGGCTGGGTGCATGTGACGCGGGGCGGCATCCGGGCCGAGCCGGCTTCGCTTCTCGACGTGCGGATCAAGCCCGGGGAGGAGCGGCTCCACCGTTCCGACAACCACATGGAAAACTTCCTGCAGTGCGTGCGTTCCCGCCGCGAACCCGCGGCGCCGGCCCGGGTGTGCCACGCGGCCACAACGCTTTCGCTTGTGGCGGACATCGCGTCCCGCTCCGGCCGCAAGCTGCTCTGGGACTGGGGCCGGGAGCGGTTCACGGACGGCGAGCCGGCGAACCGCATGTTGTCACGAACGCTGCGCCAGCCCTGGCATGTGTAAGGAGATGGAATATGAGACCCTTCCGCCGGATACTCTTTTTCGCCGGCTTGCTGCGGATCACCGTGGAGGGTGTTGCCGCGCCTCTGCCGGATGAGGTTCGGGACGCGGTCCGGCAGATTCGCACCGGTGACGGCGTGCAGCCGCGCCCGCCCCATTATCTGCTGGAGCAGACGGTTCCGAAAGCGGCGGGCGATCCGGAGCAGCGGCGCGCGTTGGCCAGGCTCCTGGCCGAGGCGGCCGTCGCGCCGGACACGACGGCCGCGGCGCGCACGGTGCTCTGTCAGCATCTCGCCAAGATCGGCGGCGAGGCCGAGGCGGAACGGCTGCGAAAACTGCTGGACGACCCGGCAACGGCGGCCAGCGCACGCATCGCGCTGGCACTGGACGAGGCGCGTCCGCTTCCGCCCGAGGCGGAGGCGGTTTATCGCGCACAGACGGCTTCGCCGAACCCCGCAACCCGGATGGCCGGGCTGTCGGCGCTGGCATCCTATTATCCGAAGAGCGCGGCACCGGCCTGCCTGACCTCACTCCGCGACCCGGATCTGGCGGTCGGAGCCACGGCGATCCGGTGCCTCGGACTTGTGGACGGCGCGGCGCTCGCCCGCGCGCTGCCGGAACTGGAGCCGGCCCGTCAGGCGCTGGCGCTGGCCGCGGCGGCGGAGACCCGCATCGCCGCGGTCCGCGATGCGGCCACACGGCTGGCCCGCGCGAAAGACGAGACCGTGCGCGCGGCGGCCGTGCGCGCGCTGGGCGCGGTCGGCGACGCCGGCAGTGTGGCGCTTCTGGCGGAGCTCGGCGACGCGGACGCCCTCGAACGGCTGCATGCGGACGGCGTGGACGACGCGATCCGCCGCGGGATCGGCGGCGGCGATCCGAAGGCGCGCGTGGCGCTGATGAACGCCGCTGTCGCGCGCGGCTTGCCCGGGCTGACACCTGCCTTATTGCGCGCGGCAACAGACGCCGAACCCGCTGTGCGCGCGGCGGCGCTGAAGGGACTGGGGCGCGGCGGCGAGAGCTCGGCGTATCCGCGGCTTGTGGCCCTGCTGGGCGGGACGGACAGCGAGGCGGTCGAGGATGCGGTGCGGCTGATGGGACGGCGCATGGGCGACCGGGACGCGCGGCTCGCGCCGCTTTTGGAGCGGGCGCGGGACGGAAAAGCCGCGGTCCGGGTCGCCGTGTTGCGTGTGATCGCGCCGCTGGGCGGGGAAGACACGCTGGCCTTGATCCGGGAGAACGTGGCGTGCGCCGATGCGGCCGTGCGCGACGCGGCCGTGCGTGCGTTGACGGCGTGTCCCGACCCCGCGGCGGTGCCGGAACTGAGGAAGCTCGCAAACGACCCGTCGGCGGGCGCGGTGCACAGGACGCTCGCGGCCCGCGCGCTCGACCGGCTGGCCGCGCAGTGGACGCGGGTTGCGGCGCTGGCGTATCTGGACTGCGGCCCGCAGAATCAGGTTGCGGGCAAAGAGGGCGTCACGTTGCGCGTGGCGGCGGGCAAGCCCTGGAACTTCAGCGAAAGGCCCGAAGGCACGGTGGTTTTTGACGGAACGGCTGTGGTGGTGGCGGTATCCGGACTTCAAGACGGGCGCGCCTACCAGCTCGGCTTCACGTGGTGGGACTACGATGCGAACGGGCGGGAGCAGTCGGTCTGGATCGGTGATCAGCAGGTCATTCCGAAAACCGCGTTGCCCGCTTGGCGCGGGCGGCGGCAGCAGGCGGCAACGCTGGGGGTCGCGGTGCCGGCCGCGGCGGTCCAGGACGGCCAGGCCGAAATCCGCTTCCGCCGTGAGGCAGCGGGCAATGCCGTGGTGGGAGAGGTGTGGATCAGCCGCATCGCGGACGCCGCAGGCGTCACGCTCCCCAAGGAACCGCAGATCGCCCCGCCGGTTGTGCGGGCGAATCAGGGTGCCGGCAAGAGGGTTCTCATCCTGACCGGACTGGAACATCACAACAACTGGCGGCAGATCACGCCGGTGCTGGTCGACGCGTTGAAAGAAGATCCGCGCCTGGAGGTGAGTGTCAGCGAAGATCCGCGGATCATGACGCAGGCCGCGGCGCTGGCGGGATATGACTGCTTTGTGCTTTTCTATAACAACAGCGACAAGCGGTCCGCGCCGCCGGGGGCGTTGGAGACCCTCAAGGCCGCAGTCGAGAGCGGGCGGGGCCTGGTGCTGGTGCATTTCGCCAGCGGCGCGTTCTTCGATTGGACCCGGAAACGGGTTGACCCGGCTTTCGGCCAGATCGCCGGGCGCGTCTGGAATCCGCAGTTCCGCGCCCACGACCCGCACGGTGCCTTCACGGTACGGCTCGCCGATCCGCAACACCCCATCCTGCGCGGCCTGCGCGACTTCGAGACGCGTGACGAGCTGTATACCTGTCTGGACGGTGACGCCGTGATTCATGTGCTGGCCGACGCGGTCTCCCGGGTCGACCGGAAAACCTATCCGCTGGCCTTTGTGCTGACGCCGGGCAAGGGGCGGACGTTCCATTGCGCGCTCGGGCACGATCCGCAGGCGTTTGGCGAGGCGGTGCGGACGCTTTACCGGCGCGGCACGGTGTGGGCGGCGGGGCTGGAATAAAGGAAGGCGGGATGATGAAAATCGGGTTTCACACAGACGCGTTCAACACGAGTTTCCGGAACTTCGACGCCTGCCTGGAGTGGGCGCAACAGAACGGCGTGCACAACATCGAGTGCGGCCTGATCGACGGCGTGAGCTGGATTCACGGTCTCGGGTACCAGCCGCACGTGGCTCTGTACGAAGATCCGCTTCTGCTCCAGCGCAAGATGGCGCGGTACGGCGTGCGCTTCTCGCAGGTGGACGCGGCCTTCCCGCTTTCCGGCAAGGACGGGCCGCTTTACGGCGTGCCGTACGTGCTCAAGACCTTGCCGTGGGCCAAGCACGCGGGGTGCCCCTGCATCGCCACAACCGACGGGCTGCACCGGCCGGAGGGGCTGTCGGATGAGGAGGCGCTGGACCTGATGAAGCGCTCGTATGGGCAGATCCTCGACGTGGCGGAGGCCTACGGGATCTGCATCAACATCGAGGTCCATGGCTATTTCACCACCAAACCGGAAATGCTGGCACGGATGTTGGCGTTTCGCGACTCACCCTGGCTCGGGTTGAACCTGGACACCGGCAACAGCTTCATCGCGGGACAGGATCCCGTCGCGTTCGCGACGCGTTTCGCGAAGAAGATCCGTCACGTGCACGTCAAGGACGTCTCCGAATCGCTGGCCGCGCTGACGCGCGGCAACGCCACGGGCATCGCGCTCAGCCACTGCGCCATCGGTGACGGCGTCAACGCGGACAACATCAAGGCCTGTCTGGCCATCCTGCGCGACGCCGGGTATACCGGCACGCTCAGCATGGAGTGCGAGGGCGCGGGCGGCCCCCTGATCGAGCGCTCGCTGGCGTGGCTGCGCGCGACGCTGAAAGAACTGAACATCCCGGAAGAGGCATGACGTGGGGGCGGACTCCGTGCCCGCCCGGAGACCTATCCTATGAATCTCGGCGTGAACATGCTGCTGTGGGCGACGAACGTGACAAAGGAACACCGGACGGCGCTGGAGGCGATCCGGGCGGCAGGCGCGGAGGGCGTGGAGATCCCGATCCTGGAGGGCGAGTCCGCGGCGTACCGCGAGCTGGGAAGGATGC
>JAVEYH010000132.1:0-8932 GCA_034003585.1 Kiritimatiellia bacterium | reverse complement strand
CTGCCGCAGGCCGACGCGATCGTTTCGGCGTTTCAAGCCTGCGGCGAGACGGCCCGCGCCCTCGGGATACGCCTGAGTTTTCATCCCGATCAATTCATCCTGCTGAGCGCCCGGGATGAGGCGATTGTCGCGGCCTCGGTGCGGGAACTGGTTTATCAGGCCGAGGTGGCCGAATGGGTGAACGCGGACGTGATCAACCTCCACGCGGGCGGCGCGTACGGCGACAAGCCCGCGGCCCTGCGCCGTCTGGCCGGAGTGATCGAAACCCTGCCCGCCGCCGTGCGGAAGCGGCTGACGCTCGAAAACGACGACCGCACCTACACCCCGCGCGACCTGCTGCCGCTCTGCCTCGCGGCCGGTGTGCCGCTGGTCTACGACGCGCATCACCACCGCTGTCTGCCCGACGGCCTGAGCGTGGAGGAAGCGACGGAGCGCGCGCGGGAGACGTGGACGCGCGAACCGCTGGTCCACCTCTCTTCGCCGCGCGACGGCTATGCATCGAAGCGCCCCGGTCCGCATCATGATTTCATCCGTCCCGCGGATCTGCCCGCAGTGTGGCGCACAATGGATCTGACCCTCGAGGTCGAGGCCAAAGCCAAGGAAGTCGCCATCGCCCGGCTGCAACGCGACCTGCGGCGGCTTCGCGTGCCGCTGTGGCAGGCGCCGGGCGCAACGGAAAAGAGGAACACGACATGACCTACCGGTACCGGCGCGACGCGGTGCGCCTGCCCGCCGCGCAACTGAACCACATCACCCTCCGGCTCGCGTTCCACGAGAGCCATGTGGACAGCGAGGCGGTGCTGGCCCTGACCGCGCGCGAACCGCTTACCGAGCTGCGCCTCGACGCCCGCGACCTGGAGATCTTCGAGGTGGCGCTGGCGCCGGCCGGCGAAGCGTCCCTGCCGCCGGACTCATCCTTTGCGGCGTGCGCCCACACCCTTGACGCGACCCACCGCAAACTGGTGATCCCGCTGCCGCAGCCGCTGGCGCCCGGCGCGTCGCTGCGGGTTTTCACGCGCTGCCGCTGCGTGCCCTCCGACACACTGCTTGAGGGCCTTTACCGCGATGTCACCCCGCCGGGCGCGCCGCAGCAGTACGTGTCGCAGTGTCAGCAGTGGGGATTTCAGCGCATTCTGCCGGTAATCGACGACTGCACGGCCAAATGCACCTTCCGCACCACGCTCGAAGGGGACGCGCGCTACACCCACCTGATCTCCAACGGCGACGTCGACCGCGCCGCAAACCCCGAAGGCCGTCCCGTCCCCCTGCCCGGCGACTCCTCGCGCCAGAGGATCACCTATGTCAACCGCGTTCCTATGGCGCCCTACCTCTTCTTCGCCGGCGCGGGCACTTGGGAGGAGGTCGCCGACGAGGTCTTTTATCCCGACGGGCAGCGTATCGCGCTGGTGTACCTCGTGCCGCCGGGCCGCGGCGCGGGGGCGCGCCTGCCCCTTGCGATCCTCAAGCGCGCCATCCTCTGGCAGCACGAGCGGACCGGGTACCGTTATCCTTTCGACACCTACCGCACGATCTGCATGGAGAAGTCCCATTACGGCGGCATGGAGAATGTCGGCAACACCACGATCATCACCGAGGCCGCGCTGATTGACGAAACCACACCGGACGAGCGGCTGATCTACGCCCACGGCGTGATCGTGCACGAGTATGAGCACAACCACTGCGGCAGCGGCGTGACCATGGCCTCGCCCTTCGACATGTGGCTCAACGAGGCGTACACCGTGGACATCGAGCGGCAATTCTGCGCCGAGGTTTTTGACCCGCTCTTCATGCGGCTGCGCGAGACCGACGCCATCCGCGCGCCGGGAGGGGGGCCGCTCGCCATGGAGGAGGCCGGTGATTTCGGCCGCATCGTGCGCGAGGGGTTCAACGATCCGGACGAGGTGGTGGACGGCGTGACCTATGTCAAGGCCCCCGAGGTGCTCAATATGCTGCGTCAACTCTTGGGCGAGGCGGCCTACGGGCGGGCGGCGCTCGACTACTTCGCCCGTTACGACGGCGGCAACGCCGACACCGATGCGTTCCTCGCCTGTTTCCGCCGCGAGGCGGGAAGCGGGTTCGACGCCTTCTGCCGCGAGTGGCTCTTCAGCTCCGGTTATCCGCGCGTGACCGTGCGCCACACCTACGACGAAACCGCGCGCACCCTGCGCATCACCCTCCGCCAGACGCGCACCGGCCGCGGCGGCCTCTTCACCCTGCCCTTCGTCTACGCCGCCGCGGATGAGGCGGGCCGTGATTTGCCACAGGCAACGGGCATGACGAGATTCCGCACCGCGAAAAAGGAGATCGTGGTGCGCGACGTGGCGCGCCCCGCCTTTCTCTCCCTCAACCGCGACGCGGGGTTTTACGGCACATGCGAGGATATCTCCGCCACCCCGGAGCAGCTTGCGGCGCAGGCATTGCGCGACCGCAACGGGTTCAACCGGGTGGAGGCGATGCGGCGGCTGACCGATCTCGAGCGCGAACGGCTGCTGGCCGATCCGGCGGCCGAGGTTTCGTCCCGCTGGCGCGATGTGTACCGGACGCATTTTTTCTCCAAAGACCTGCACGACGCGGTTCGCGGGTATCTGCTGAAGGTGGACGAACAGCCGCTGGACCGCCGACTGCTGCGGCATGTGCGCGAACGCGCCGCCATCCGTCGCGCGCTGCTGCGCGCCGCAGTCGAAACCTGCGGCGCGGACGCGCTGATCGAGGCCTTGTCCCGTCCGCCGCGGGCCGCGGATCTCGCCGGCCAGATCGTCGAACGGTATGCGCGCAATGCCTGGATGCAGGCTTTGTCGGTCTGGGACACGCCCGCGGCACACGCTGCGCTCGCCACCGCGCTGGCGGACGCGGTGGCGGTCACGGACCGGCTCAACGCCCTGGCCGCGCTCTGGCAGAGCGGGCATCCCGACCGGCGCGCGATCCTGGCGCGCGAGGGCGAATCGCTGCGTGGGAATCTCAACGGGCTTCTGGGCTATCTGCAGGTGATCGGCACCGCGCCGCGCGAAGAAGTGTTCGGGGTGGTGACGGAAGAGGAGGCGCGCGCCGGATTCTGCCGCTCGCATCCGGGAATGAGCCGGGCGCTGTACGTGCCGCTCGCGTTCAACAACGCCCTCGTGTGGGGGTCGCGCGGCCTGCGCTGGCTCACGGAAACCGCCGTGGCAATGGCAGCCGTGAGCGAATACAACACCCTGCGTCTGATCGCGCCGTGCCAGGCCTTCCGGACCTTCGCGCCCGATCTCCGCGCGGCGGTGGAAAACGCGCTACGCGAAATGCGGGAGCGGATCGACCCGCTCCGCCACCCCTCGGTTTCCGGCCGCCTGGCCGCATGGCTGGAAACGTGCGAAGGGTAATTCTCGCACGGGATAAAAAGTCCGGCACGGAAGCGCGGGTGTCTTCGCCCACAACAACGTTTCTCTCAAAAAGTCGCGCGCCGCGTCACGGAACGTTTCTCCGCGCAACCTCAACCAGAAACCCGGAACAAGAAACCAATTTGCAGGCGGGGACGCCTGTCTTCCGATTTCTGCCCGAATCAACTGATCCGCAACGGCATCAGCACGTACAGGAACGGGATGCCGCACTTGAGCAGCGCGGGGCTGTGCCCGTCATTCATTTCAATGAAGACCTCGTCATCGTCCATGTTTTTGAGGGGATCCATGACGAATTCGGGATTGAAGATGATCGATATCTCCTTACCGCCGTATTTGACCGGAACCACATCCCGCCCTTCGCCAACTTCCGGCGTGTTGATGCTGACAGTCAATTGATTGGCGGAAAAGGTCAGGCGCGTGGCATTTGATTTGTCCGTGGTCACGACCGAAACGCGTCGCAACGCGGCCAGCAGCGCCTCGCGCTCGATCACGACGCGCTCATCGCACGCCGCGGGAATCACTTGCCGGTAATTGGGATACACGCCGTCAATGAGTTTGCTGCTGAGCACCGTTGTCCCCAACTCAAAGACCGCCTGATTCTTCTGCGCGTAGATTTTCAGGTCCCCGTCGTGGGCGAGAATCCGCATCAATTCGCTGACCGCCTTGATCGGAAGAATCATCTCCGTCTCGGCTTCCGGCGGAAATTCAATCTCATGCTCGACCAGGGCCAACCGGCGCCCGTCCGTGGCGACCAGCGTAAGTTTGTTTTCCTTGAACGCCATCAGCACACCGTTGAGCACGCGCCGGGTCTCATCCTGCGACACGGCATAACTGGTCTTACGCAGCATCTCGCGGAACGCGCCCTGGTCAATACGGTAACAGAACTTCCCTTCGGTCGCGGGAACCGGCGGATAATCGCGCGTGGGCAACCCGATGATCTTGTAGAAAGAGGACCCGCTCTGAACCGTGGCCTCATCCTCCTCGCTAACCTCCACCAGCACCTTGCCCTCCGGCAATTCCCGGATCATGCCGACCAGACGCCGGATCGGAAGCGTGGTGCTACCTTCGCGCTCCACCTCGCACGCCACCTCACACCGCTCCGCGATATCCAAGTCGGTTGTGGTGATGCTCAGTTTCCCGTCTTTTGCCTGTAGGAGCGCGTTCGACAAAATCTGCAGCGCCCCTTTGGAACTCACCACATTCTGCACTGTCTGCAACCCGTCAAGAAAAGCGGCCCGCATGATCGTCAATTTCATCGTTCTCTCCCGTGGTCAGGCCATCGCGTTAATGACCCATAAAGGTTGCGATTGTAAGCGATTACAGGTGTTAAAGTAAAGAAAGAACAGTCTTATCAGTAGAGGGGTATCCAAGTTGTGTATAACTCTGTAAAAGGTTTGAAACGAAAGGGTTGTGAAAAAATAAATAGACCTGAAATTGTGTTGATAACCCTGCGGTAAAGGAAGGAAAAAAAAGGTGCCGGGGGAGGGGGCTGTTGAAAAGAGCTTAGTTATGAGGGGGTGTGAGAAGAAAACCATAAGGCAATCAACAGGTTATCAAGAGGCGGTCATATTTGGAAGGAGACCGGATCGCGACCCAGTTTGCGCGTGATCTCGCGCACCGAATCGCGCAAGTCGTCCTCAATCTGGATGCGGTCCTGAATCGTCTTGCAGGCGTGAACCACGGTGGCGTGGGTTTTACCGAACGAGTTGGCGATCTCGGGAAGGGAGGAGCGGGTCAGTTTGCGGCACAGGAACATGGCGACCTGACGCGGCGCGGCAACGGAGCGCGGGCGGCGCTTGCTCGACATGTCGGTCATGCGCAAATCATAGTAATCGGCCACCATGCGCTGGATGTCGTCAAAAGTGAGATCCTTCTGGCGCTCGTCGCTGAGTTGGTCTTTCAGCAGGTTGCGCAGCAAATCGAGCGTCATCCCGCCGTTCAGGGAGGCAAACGAAACCGCTCGGGTTAGCGCGCCCTCGAGGCTGCGGACATTCGAGCGGATGTTATCGGCGATAAACGTCAGCATCTCATCCGGCAGCCGTACACTGGACATCGAGTGCTTATACCGGAGGATGGCCAGGCGGGTTTCGAAATCCGGCGACTCGATTTCCGTGACCAGCCCCCATTCGAAGCGCGAGACCAGCCGCGGTTCGAGGCCGGAGAGTTCGCGCGGGGGCAGATCGCTGGTCATGATGATCTGCTTGTGGGCATCATACAGGACGTTAAAGGTGTGGAAAAACTCCGCCTGCAGGCTGTCCTTTCCGGCCAGAAACTGGATATCGTCCACCAGGAGCACATCGGTTTTTCGGTATTTGTTCCGGAACTCCATGGTGGTCCGGTTCTTGATCGCCTCCACGTATTCGTTCAGCAGCGTTTCGGAGGTGACGTAAAAGACGCTCATGCCGGGCGAAGAGAGGACGCGATGTCCCACCGCCTGCATGAGGTGCGTTTTGCCGATGCCGGTCTGGCCGTAAATGAAGAGGGGATTATACGCGCGGCCGACCGATTGCGACACGCCCAATGCGGCGGCGTGCGCGAAACTGTTCGACGGGCCGGTCACGAAATTTTCAAAGGTGAAAATCGGGTTGAGTTGGTTGGAGGGGTTTCCGTTCAGGGTTTTTTGGCGTCGGCGCGGCGCGGGTTTCGCTTCCTGCGGCGGCTCCGGCAGCGGCTCCCGCACCTCGGGGGCGCCCACCACAAAGGCAACGGACAGTCCGGCGGGCGCGCCGGACGAATGCAAGGCGTCCAGGATGAACCCTTTGTAATTATCCTCCAGCCAAGTCTGGCAGAAATCGTTCTCCACCGTCAGCGTCAGGCGGTTTTCCTCAAGCGCCGTGGGACGGATGATCTCGATCCAGCGGGAAAAGACATCGGAGTTGAGTACGGATTTCAGGTGGTCGCAGGCGCTGGCCCACAATTCCGCAGCATTCATAACATTACTCACAAAACAGGTCGGAAAAAGAGGTGTCGGAGGCACCGGAACCGCCCCCCGCAACATGTATTGTTGAACCACAATTAAAGGGAGCGGACAAGGGGAAAGAATGATCAATCGGCCGACAGGTTATCAACAGCTTGCTGTAGATAGTGTAACTTCCTTTCCAAGCATTGTTTAAAACGGAACCGCCCCGAAGATTCGGAGTGGCTGACAAGAAAAGGGCACCCGTTATCAACAGGGCTTTCAGAAAACAGGAACGCACCCGTTCCCAAGATTGACATTCCGGCTTGGTTGGGGGTAAAATTTCGACAATTGAGGAATGACGTGATTTGAAGGGTGGTGGTGAATGAAGGAGAGTGGAAGGCATGAAAAATAAAAAGCGCCTGGATTTTTCCGTTGTTGTTTTGCCGTTTTTACTCATCCTGGGTTTTGCCGGAACCGCGCGGTCCGACACGATCTATAAGACGGACACCGCGACCCTGAACACCGCCGCCGACTGGGTCGGCGGCACGAACGCCTCCATCGAGCACGTCGGCCGCTTCGACAGCGTGATCAGCGCGGCCAACGCCGCGGGCCTTTCTCTGGGCGCCGACCTTGCCCTTGGCGGCCTGTATTTCTACAATAACCTGAAGGGCCCGGTGTCGATCGCGGCCGGCAACACCCTGACCCTTGGCGCGTCAGGCATCAACGCCTCCTCCGCCAACCAGGTACTTACCTTCAACCACGACATCCAACTCGCGGCCGGCCAAACCTGGCGCGCGGCGAACAAAGCGCTGACGCTCAACGGTGTCCTTGCCGGCGACGCGGGGCTCACGCTGGTCAAGACCGGGAAGAACGATCAGAACAACCTCTGGAATCTGACCGCGTCCAACACGTTCGCGGGCACGCTGGATATACGCGAAGGGTTTATCCGGCTCCACAACACCACCGGGTCGCTGGCCTGGGCCGATGTCATCGTCAGCACCGGCTCGGAGTTCCGGGTCAATGGGACCGCGGGCATCGCCCCTGCCGACGGCCTCCGCGGCAAAGGAGTGACGCTGAACGGCGCATGCCTGCGCCTGACCGGCCCCGGCACGGTGCCCATCCACGAGACCTTCAGCGGCCCGCTGCGCATCGGCCCCGGATTTTCGGAAGTGCTCGCCATCCCGGATACGAGTCCGCTCAAGCCTGTATGGCTGACGTTCCAGCGGATGGAGCGCGACCCGGGCGGCGTTGTGTTCCTGCACGGCAGCAACACCGGCGATCAGCCGTTCGGTGTGTCTGACGGACGGTACGCCAATATCGAATTCGTCGAACCGCCGGCACTGGTCGGCGGCGGCGGCGCCTATAACACGCCCAACGCGAGTATTATCCCGTATGCGGTGAGCAATCCCTACAGTTCCGATCCGCCGTATTATTTCGCGACGTATCAATCGGGTTACGGCGTGCGGCAACTCAAAACCGGCTCCTACGCCTCCGGCATTCTGGACGGCAGCGTCACCACCACCAACGCCCGGCTCCTCACCGCGGTGACCCTCAACCAGCCCACCACGATCAACGCGCTGATCTTTGAGGGAGAGGGCGGCATCGAAGGCCCCGGCACCCTGACCCTGACCAGCGGCGCCCTGATGTCCGCCGGCAACCGGAGCGTCAACGGTATCGGCATCAACACGCCGGGGACCCTCGCGTTCGGTGATGCCGAGGCGATCCTCAATTTCCGTTACGGCACCAACACGCTGGTCATCGGCAGCGCCGTGACCGGTTCGGCGGGGCTGACCAAGGGTTCCTCGGGGAACCTCACATTCCTCGGCCCCGTGGACATGGGCGGGGTCATCGACTTCGCGAACGGCAAACTGACGATCGGTGACACGGTGAACGGCCATATCCGCCTTTCCCGCAACGGGAGCCTCGCGATGCTCTCCGGCAGCTCGGTGTCCGGGTCGGTCACCGTGTCCGGCGGCAATGTCTATCTGACCAACACCTGCGCCATCTCCGGCGCACTGAGCGTAGGCGAGAGCGCGACGGTCACGATGTCGGACGGCGGCAGCGTGGCGGGCGGGATCAGCGTCTTGTCCGGCAGCACCCTGACGCTCAATAACGGCTCGGTCATCTCGGGGAGTCTGACCAACTTCGGCACGTTCAACTACAACAGCACCGACACCGAGCCCATCACGGTCTCGCTCGACGGGATCGGCACCGTCTACCAGCGCAACGTCAACGCGCCGCTCACGCTTTTTCAAAGTTCCGGCGAACACATGGTCGGCAACATCAGCCCGGCCGTGGGCGCGACCGTTATTCTGGACGGCGAGCCCGACGCGTACACAATCGTGACCAACGCGACCCTCGGCCCCGCGAACCGGCCGTTCGTCGTCAACGGCGGCATCTGGGCCTACGACATGCAGTATGCAAGCTCCGTGCAGGCGGACGTGACCGTCAACGGCGGCGTGCTCACGGTCGCGCCCGGCAGTCGGCGGTTCGCGTTCTACAATGCGGGCGGGCACGCCTCGCTGACGCTCAACGGCGGTCTGGTCGCGGACCGGCCGGAAACCTCATGGAGCGTGCGGCTCGGCAATTTCGACGGCGCATGGGCCACAACCGGCTGCGACTTTACCGGCGTGCAGACGGGCGGCATTCTGCTCGTGCAGTG
>JAVEYH010000131.1:0-8947 GCA_034003585.1 Kiritimatiellia bacterium | reverse complement strand
GGAGCCCTTGTAATCGACCAGATCGGCTTGGGCCTCCTGCAGGACCTCCAGCGGCATGACGGCCGGACCCGCACTGAAATTATACACGCGCGCCATAACTCTCTCCTTCCGTTTTCGGCACCGGGATGCGAACATCCGTCCGCATTCCCCGGGTTCAAGTCGATGGGTATCATGCCTTCACATGCCGGAGTTGTCAATCCGGCAAAAGCCAGGCTCCCCCGCGACAAAAAACGGACCTTCGGACTGGAGGGCTTGACTCTCTCCGTGGGAATACGGAAAATGGAAGTTTTCACGATGGGTTAGGAGTAGAGACGATGCGACTGATCGGTGTAATCCCCTCGCGGTGGGGATCAACCCGGTTCCCGGGAAAAAGCCTGCACCCCCTTTGCGGCAAACCGCTGATTCAATGGGTGGTGGAGGCGGCAAAGCGCGCGACGCTGCTGGATGAGGTGCTGGTCGCCACGGATGACGAGCGGATCGCGCGCGCGGCTGAGGGCTTCGCGTCCGTGGTGATGACGCGGCCGGATCATCCGTCCGGCACGGACCGGGTTGCGGAGGCGGCGCGCGCGGCGGAGGACGACATCGTGGTGAACATCCAGGGCGACGAGCCGCTCATCGACCCCGAGCTGATCGACGCGCTGGCGCGCCGCCTGCGGGACGACCCCGGCTGGGCGATGGCGACCGCCGCCAGCCCGATCCGGTCCGTGACGGAACTGGAGGCGCGGAGCGTGGTGAAGGTGGTGGTGGCCCGTGACGGCGGCGCGCTCTATTTTTCGCGGCTGCCCATCCCGTGCCGGCGCGACGGCGGGCCGGACCTGGCCTCGGGACTCTATCTGCGTCATGTGGGGCTGTACGCGTACCGGGGCGCGTTCCTCCGGCGTTTGGTCGCGGAACCGCCGTGCGCCCTGGAGCAATGCGAGAGTCTGGAACAGTTGCGCGCCCTGTACCTGGGGGGTCGCATCGCGGTGATTCGGACCGCGGAGCAGGGCGTGGGGGTTGACACCCCTGCGGATGCGGCGGCGGTGGAGGCGATTCTCAAGGCGCGAGGGTAAGCGCAACGGAAGGAGCGGGCGTATGGAGAAGGTGCGAAGGGTCAAGGTTGGACAGGTGACGTTCGGGGGGCCGGAGCTGGCAATGATTGCGGGCCCGTGCGTGATCGAATCGGCCGAGGCCACGATCGGACTGGCGGCGAAGCTGGTCAGGCTGGCGGACGAACTGGAAGTGCCGCTGGTCTTCAAGGCCTCGTTCGACAAGGCGAACCGCACGTCGGGCGACGCCTACCGCGGACCGGGACTGGCCGAGGGCCTGGCGATTCTGCGGGAGGTGCGCGACCGGTTCCGGGTGCCGGTCCTGACCGACATTCACGAACCGGGGCAGGCCGCGGCGGTGGCGGCGGTGGCGGATATCCTGCAGATCCCGGCCTTCCTCTGCCGGCAGACCGACCTGGTGACGGCGGCCGCGGAGACCGGCAGGGTGGTGAACGTCAAGAAGGGGCAGTTTCTCGCGCCGGAGGACATGGTGAATGTGATCGACAAGATCACCCGCACCGGCAACCGCAGGATCCTTCTCACCGAACGCGGGGCGAGTTTCGGGTATCACAATCTGGTGGCGGACATGCGCAGTCTGCTGATCATGCGCGAACTCGGGTATCCGGTGGTGTTCGACGCCACGCACAGCGTGCAGCGGCCCGGCGGCGCGGGGAAGATGAGCGGCGGGGACGGGCGCTGGGCGCCGGCCCTGGCGCGCGCGGCAGTGGCCACGGGCGTGGACGGGGTGTTCATGGAGACCCATGTCAATCCGGCGGAAGCGCTCTCGGACAAGGCGAACGCGATCGCTTTCCGGGATTTGAAAGCGGTGTGGCGCACCCTGAAGGGCATTCATGGACTGGTACGTTAATTCCTTGCGGCGCGAGGCGCGGCGTGCGCTGCTCCTGTGGGCCTGTCTGCTGCTGGGACGGGCCGGGGCCGCCGTCTTCGCCGACCCGGAGACGGACCGCTGGTTCGCGCGCCACGGCGACGACCTCTGGCGCCCGCTCGCCGCGCGTTGGGACGAGGTTAGGGCGGCGATGACCTCGCCGGCGAGGAACCTTTCCCTCCCGCTGGAGTATCACGCGAACGGGCGGGTCAAAGCGCTTTTGCGCGCAGGCCAGGCGCAGCTCTTTGCGGACGGGATGATTTTTGCCGAGGAGGTCCGCGTCGAGATGCGGACGGAGACCGGTCAGCCGGACGGCCTGCTGACTGCCGAGGGGTGCCTTTTCGACCGCACGGCCCGTCACGGGTATTGCCGGGGGCGGGTCCGCGTCGAAAAGGGGGGCGACCGGTTGCAGGGCGTGGGTATGTACTTTTCAACCGAGCGTCAATGTATTAAGATTCTGGGCGACTGCGAGATTCGGACACACCGCATACGCAATAACTTCGGGAGGCTCAAGTGAGAAGGATGTTTGGCATCGCCGGCTGGGTCGTGGCCCTGCTGATCTGCCGGGCCGCATGGGGAGAGATTCGGACGAACGGGGTGGCGCGCGCCGCGCCCCCGGCAGCGGGGGATCCGGCCGGGGCACCGGGACGCGAGGCGGTGATCACGGCGGAACGGATCGAATTCGACAATAAAGAGGGCGTGATCCTGTTTGACGAGAAGGTGCTGGTGGACGACGAGCAGTTTATCATGCGGTCGGACCGGCTGCTGGTGTTCATGGAGGGCACCAACGATGTGCAGCAGATCATGGCGGTCGGACGGGTGAGCATCACGAACGCGAACCGGTCGGCCAGTTGCGACAAGGCCGTGTACACCAAGAAGGACGGGCAGATTGTGATGACCGGCAGCGCGCGGCTGATGCGGCAGGGGGACGAGGGCGGGGAGGTCACGGGCAACCGGATCACCTTCTGGCTCGAGGATGAGCGGATGGAAGTCTCGCCCGGGCGCGTGGTCCTGCCGCCCGGCACGTTCAAACGGGCGGACACGAAACTGATCCCCTAAGGGAATGAGACGGGACATGGAAGACGTTGTCGGAAACGGAGAGACGCGCACACCGGACATCCAGGCTATCGAGTTGGTCAAGCAGTATGGCCCGCGCACGGTGGTCAACGGCGTTTCGCTGCATGCGAGTTGCGGGGAGATCGTGGGGTTGCTCGGCCCGAACGGCGCGGGCAAGACCACGACGTTCTATATGGTGGTGGGCCTGGTGCGGCCCAACGCCGGCGAGATCGTGTTCCGCGGCGAGCCGATCACGCGGATGCCGGTGTACCGCCGCGCGCGCCTGGGTCTGGGATACCTCGCCCAAGAGGCGTCCATTTTCCGCAAGCTGACGGTGGAGGAGAACGTGCTGGCGATTCTGGAGACCCTGCCCCTCTCGCGCGCCGAGCGCGCGGCCCGCGCCGAGGAGCTGCTGGCGAGCCTGAGTCTTACCAAGGTCGCCCGGCAGCGGGCCTACACGCTCAGCGGCGGCGAACGGCGCAAGCTCGAGATCGCGCGCGCGCTGGTGCGCAAGCCCGCGATCCTGATGCTGGATGAGCCGTTCAGCGGGGTGGATCCTCTGGCGGTGCACGATATCCAGCAGATCGTGATAGGGTTGCGCGACAAGGGCCTTGGCATTATCGTGACGGATCACAACGTGCGCGAGACGCTCTCGATCGTGGACCGGGCCTACCTCGTGTATGACGGGCAGGTGTTGTGTGAGGGTCCGAGTTCGTTCCTCGTGCAGGACGAGACGGCGCGCCGGCTGTATCTCGGCAAACATTTTCGGATGTGACAAAACAAAACGCCTGCACGGAAGCGGGCACAAGGGAAAGGAAGAGAGCTTATGGCTATTGAAGTGACGGTCCGGCACCAGCAAGCCGCCCCGGATGTGAAAACGTATGCCGAGATGCGCGCGGGAAAACTGATCGAGACCTTCCCGCGGGTGGAGAGCGTGCATGTGATCATCGATGTGCAGCGTCACCTGTATGAGGCCGAATTCGTCGTGCAGCAGAAAGGCCTGACGGCGGTCGGCGCCAAAGAGCACGCGCCCAGCGTGAGGGCGGTGATCGATGTCGCGGCCGCGCGCGCCGAGAAACAATTGCGGAAAACCCTGTCCAAGCGCGTCACGGCGCATGTCCGGAAAGCCGCCAAAGCGTAATGGCCGACAGCAGACAGAGCCAGCAATCGACGGTTACGGTCGACCAGTTTCTCACGAGCGGCCGTGACCGGTTGAGTCTGGAACTGGCCTCCGGGGCGCGCGGTCTCGACCGGGTGATTGTCGAGCCCGTGGCCCATCGCCCCGGTTTGGCGCTGTCCGGTTTTTTCGGGCATTTCGCCCGGAAACGCATTCAGGTGGTGGGGATGGCGGAGTACGCTTACCTCTCCTCCCTGCCGGAGGCGTTGCGCGTGCAGCGGTTCGAAGAACTCTTTGCCCAGAAGATCCCCTGCATGGTGTTCACCCGCGGCAAACGGGTCTTCCCCGAGGTGTTGCGCGTATCGGAGCGCGACGGGGTGGCGGTGCTGCGCTCCGGGATGGTGACGCGGCATTTCATTCATGCCGCCACCTTTGTGCTGGAGGACCTGCATGCGCCGCGCTGCAAAGTGCACGGCACGATGCTGGAGGTGGCCGGGGTCGGCGTGCTCATCGAGGGTGCGGCCGGCCTGGGCAAAAGCGAGACCGCGCTGGGTCTGGTCAAACGGGGCCACGCGCTGGTGGCCGATGATTTGACGATGCTGCGGCGCGACAGCAACAACCATCTGATCGGGTCCGCCATGGCGGTGACGCAGTATTACATGGAGATCCGGGGCATCGGCATCATCCATGTGCCCTCGATCTTCGGCGTGGCGGCGGTGCGCGGCGAGAAGCAGGTGGATCTGGTGGTGACGCTCAAGCGACAGGGGGAGGCGGATGCCGAACTCGACCGCACGGGTGCGGAGTCGATGCGGCGGGCGTTTCTCGGGACCACCGTGCCGCAGTTGGTGATCCCGGTCGCGCCGGGACGGGATCTGGTCAATCTGGTGGAGACCGCGGCGCAGGAGCATAAGCTCCGGCTTTCGGGGTTCGTTGCGGTCCGCGAACTGGATGCGCGGATCAAACGGCATCATGCCGGCGGAGGGGGATAGGTCGTGGGAAAAATGGGTACCGATGCGGAGACACGGGAGTTTGTCCTGCTGAACAAGTACGGCATGCATGTCCGTCCGGCCGGGCTTTTCGCCAAGGTGGCCTCGCGCTTTAACGCCGAGGTCGAGGTGGAGAAGGACGGGAATGTCGTGTCCGGCAAGAGCATCATGGCGCTGATGACGCTGGAGGCGGTCTGTGGCACGAGCCTGCGCGTGACGGCCTGCGGGCCCCAGGGGCGTGAGGCGCTCGACGAGTTGGAGTCGCTGGTCGCCCGCAAATTCGATATCCCCGATGAACAATGAGTCGGACCATCTGACGCCCCCGCGCAACGGGGTGCGCGTTCTGACCGGCCTGGCCGCCTCACGCGGCTTTGTCGCGGGACCGGTCTTTCTGTTTCGCACCACGGCGACCGAGCAGGTGCCGGAATACGGCATCCGGCCCGAACAGGTGCCCCATGAGCTGGCGCGGTTGGCCGATGCGTTCACGCTGACGCGGGCGCAGATCCGTTCGCTCGCGCTGGAGCTCGGGAAACGGATCCGCGGGGACGAGGCCACCCTCTTCGACGGGCATCTGATGATTCTCGATGACCCTTCCTTCATCGGCGCCTGCAAGGAAAAGATCACGGCGAAACAGGTGAACGCGGAGTCGGCGGTGAACAGCGTGGCGGAACGGTACGCCTCGATCTTCGCCGCCATGGACGATGCGTATCTCAAGGAGCGGTCCCAAGACATCGGGGACATCGCCAAGCGGATTCTGCGGAACCTGTTGGGCGGCGCCGACCCCCAGGCGCTGCGCGTGGAGCAGCCCTGTATCGTGGTGGCGGACGAACTCTCCCCGTCGGAGACGATTTCGCTGCCGCGGAACCTGATCCTCGGGTTTGCGACGGATCGCGGCAGCAACACCTCCCACGCCTCGCTGCTGGCGCGCGCGCTGGGCATTCCGGCGGTGGTCGGGCTCGGTTCGGTCTCCGAACAGGTGCGGACCGGCGACACGCTGCTGCTGGACGGAACCCGCGGCAAGGTCATCCTCAACCCGGGCCAACAGGAGCGCCTCGCCTTTGAAAAAATGGTGGCCCGTTCCCGGACGCTGGACGAGAAGATCGAGGAGGGGAAATGCCTGCCCGGCGCCACGTCCGACGCCTACCGTATCCCGATGCTGGCGAATATCGATCCCGGCACCCCGCTCACCGATCTCTATGCGGTGGGGGCCGAAGGGATCGGCCTCTACCGTTCCGAGTACCTGTGGCTGACCTGCGACCATGAGCCGACCGAGGAGGAGCAGACCCGCGCCTACACGGATGCGGCCCGCGCGTTCCCCGACGGGCAGACGGTCACAATCCGTGTGCTGGATCTGGGCGGCGACAAGATGCCGCGCCATACCGGCACGCCGCACAAGGAGGCCAATCCTTTTCTCGGCAACCGCTCGATCCGGTATCTGCTCCGGAACCCCGAGGTCTTCCGGCGGCAGTTGCGCGCGATCTTGCGCGCGAGCGCGCACGGCAACGTGCAGCTCATGTATCCCATGGTGGCGACCATCGAAGAGGTGCGCGCCGCGAACCTCGAGGTGCGCGCCTGCATGAGCGCGCTGCGGGCCGAGGGGATCCCCTTCAACGAAACGATCCGGCGCGGCGTGATGATCGAAATCCCCGCCGCGGCGCTGATCGCCGACGCCTTGGCCGCGGAGTGCGAGTTTCTGTCGATCGGCACCAATGACTTGATCCAGTACACGCTGGCGGTGGACCGGGTGAATGAGACGGTTGCCCGACTCTACCAGCCGACCCATCCGGCGGTTCTCCATCTGATCGATCTGACCGTCCGCGCCGGGCACGCGCGGAACATTCCGGTTTCGGTTTGCGGCGAGACGGCGGCGGATCCCGTGATGGCCGTTCTGCTGGTCGGGCTGGGAGTGGACGTGTTGAGCATGTCGCCGAATCTGATCCCGCTGGTCAAGAAGGTCATCAGCCAGGTCTCAATCGAGGAGGCCCGCAAGATGGCCGCGACCGTGCGGCGCATGACCGGCACGTCGGCGGATAAGATTTACACCTATTGCCGCAATCAGGTGTTGAAACTCGCGCCCGATCTGCTCTATCTGCAGTAAGGCCCGCGCGTCACGCGAAACGGAAGAGCGTTTCGGCAAAACGCTTCGGGGTGACGCCCGCCTGTTTCAGCGCCTGCACATGCGGCCAGAACTCGCCCGCCTCCGCCAAATCGTGCGTGTCGGACGCCAGGGCCAGCCGTACGCCCTTTTCGACGCAGATGCGGAGGAAATCCGGGTCCGTCTGATGTGTGTGGAAATTCACCTCCGCCGCAACGCCGGTGTCGGCCAGCAGATCGGCCACCGCCGCATACAGGTGCGTGGGGCGTTCCAGACGGTTGCGCGAAAAGAAACGGAAGGGGTGCGCGAGCACCTGGATCGCGTGACCGGTCAGATGTTCCACGTCGCGCAGAAAGAGGCGCTCGGCCTCTTTCTGGCTGGTCCGTCCGGGGACATAGTCTTCGATGAAGTGAATCGCGCCGATCAGCAGATCCCACTCGCTTTCGGCATCCTCCGGGGCGAGCAGCAGTTTGCCGCGGTCATAGAGGTCCACTTCGAGGCCGATCCTCACGAAGGGCGAACGCAGTGTTTGCGCGAACCGTTTGTATGCGGCCATGCGGTTGCGCTCCGGTGTCGCCCAAACCGCTTCCGCCATCTCCGGCCTGCGCTGCCACGCGAACCCCATCGCCTCTTTTTTGTCGAAGTAGAGCTGGAATGCGTGCTCCGTGATGCAGAGCCCCGCCACCCCCAGCGCCTGCGAGAGGGCGATGCAGGACGCGGTGTTGACCGTGGTGCCGCAATAGGCGTGTTCCGTGTGGCAATGGACATCGACGAGGCTGGGCAAGCCCATCGCGAGCGAGAGTTCCTCAATCTCGACGCGGCGTCCGGTGAGGCGGATCAGGCTGAAGCGGAACGGCGCTTCCGAGAGGGAGGGCACGGTATGGTAGAGCACGCCCTCATGCATGCGGGCCTTCTGGCCTTTGTGGTAATGCCCGCTCAGAGAGAGGAACACGTTCGATTTCTGAAACGCGTCCATGACCTCGGCGGCGTTGGTGGGGCGGTACGGATAGTGTGAATCGATCGCCGGGTAGATCGGCGGATGCTGCAGCGCGATCAACGGCAGTTCCGGATGGTTGGCGGCGATTTGCCGGAGCATCGCGAGCGCGTCTTCCGTCCGCGTGCAGGTATGGTTCTCGCCGTACGCGTCGTCGAAAAGCACCAGGCCGTATCCGCCGAATGCATGGAGGCCGGGCTCGCAACCGAACAGGCTGTGAAAGGCGGCCGGCGCCGTGTCGTGATTGCCCGGCAGCGCCAGAACCGGGATGCCGCTGCGCGTCAGTTCGCCATACAACGAGATCAGGTCCAGCTTCGCCTGAGGGTCTGTGCCGTCTTCCGTCAGGTCGCCGAGCAGCACAGTGAGGTCCGGCCTGACCCCCATGTGCGCCAGACGCGCGAACACTTTCTTCAGCAACACCTGCGCCAACTCGCCGCGCAGTTGCGGCGGTTGGGCGGTCTGACGCGCCAGTCCGGTGTAATGCAGGTCCGAGACAGCCAGAAGCGTGAGGGAGGGTTCATTCATGAAAAGAGAAATCCAATACGTCGCGAGGGAAAACAAAGTGACCTTTCGGTCCCGGAAAAATTCGCCTAAGGGTAAGTGAAGTCGCATGCGGGGTCAACACGAAACGCCGTGTTTTCACAAGGCGCGCCGCAGGCCGCTGACTTGCAAGATCAAATGAACGATTTTAGGCTGCGAGTTTATTGATCTGCTCCTGTTGGGCCTCTGCGGCGGTCTTGCCCCCGAGGGATTCCCTCGGGAGGTTGTTCATCCAGTCCTCGATG
>JAVEYH010000130.1:0-9113 GCA_034003585.1 Kiritimatiellia bacterium | reverse complement strand
TCACTCCTCCGACCGCCGCGCCTCAGCCGCCGTGCGCGCCGCCTCGGCCGCCGCCGCCACTCTGGCAGCCTCCTCAGCCGTGCGTCTCTCCTCAGTCCGCCGCGCCTCTTCCGCTTAGCGCGCCGCCTCGGCCGCCGCCGCCACTCTGGCCGCCTCCTCAGCCTTGCGTCTCTCCTCCGTCCGCCGCGCCTCTTCCGCTTCGCGCGCCGCCTCGGCCGCCGCCGCCACTCTGGCCGCCTCCCCCGCCCTTCGTCTCTCCTCCGTCCGCCGCGCTTCTTCCGCTTCGCGCGTCGCCGTCCTTTCGGCCTCCACAACTTTGCGCGCCGCTTCGTTCCTCACCGCATGATCTTCAACGGCATCACTCCCGCGCGCCGGTTTTCTCTCCGGGACATCCGAAGCCAACGGATCGACACCCGCATCCCGCCGCCCCAGCCACAATCCTCCGCTAACGAGCAGCAGCACCGCTCCCGCCGCCATAAACGCGAAACGCCTCCTTTTCTTTTTCGGCTTGACCGGGCCTGGCGCCTCTTTCTTCTCCGGCACGGTTTCCGGCGTTCTCGCATCGGGTGTCGGGGTGGGCGTGGGGGTAACGAGTTCGAACGGCAACAAATCGCCGGACCCCGGCGTAGACGGGGTGGCGGCGCCTTGCGCAAAATTCCGTGTGGCTCCGGTATCCTCCTCCGCGGGGGTGGCATCCCGCGTCACCCGTTCGTCCTGTGTCTCCTGAGCCGACCGTTCCCCTTCCGGCGCGAGAGTCAGGCACGCCGCGGCGGGCGGCAACGCACCCACGCGGATCACGATCACCGTCACATTGTCCACGCCCCCGTTCCGGTTGGCGCGGTCAACCAGTTCACGCGCCGCCGCCTCCGGCGTCTTGGCCTTGCGGAGAATTTTGTTGATCTCCTTGTCCCCCACCATGCGCGTCAACCCGTCGCTGCACAACAGGATCTGATCGCCCTCCGCGATGCCGAAGGGCGTGCGTTCCACCTCCACCGTCTCGTTGACGCCCACGGCACGCATCACGATACCGCGGAACATCGGGTTCAGATCCTTCTCATCCTTGACCCCGGCCAGCGCGGCGGCGGAGTGGTCCCGCGTGATTTGGGTGAACAGCCGCTTGCGCAACAGGTACAGCCGGCTGTCCCCCGCATGCAGGGCCGTGGCGGTTTCCGGATGGGCCGGGTCGAAACAGACGCCCACAAACGTCGTTCCCGTGCCCCGGGTCCCCCGCTCTTCCGACCGCGCGTAGATCCACGAGGAGACCTCATTCAGCGTGCGGGCGATCCGCGCCTGCACGGAGCGTCCCTCGATAGGACACCCCTGGGCGGCCAGCTCTCCCAACCGTGAGGCGAGCCCTTCGACCACCGCCTGGGAAGCCACCTCGCCGTCCTCGGCCCCGCCCATGCCGTCCGCCACGCAGAACACGCCGCTTTCCGGGAAAGCCGCGTACGCGTCCTCGTTGTTCTTGCGCTTGCGTCCCTGATCGGTGAGGGCGGCGCAGGAGAGATGGGAAAAGACGTTACTCATATTCCGGCCCTTTCTCTTTCACCTTTTCCGAAAAAAACGGAAACGGCCCCGCCAACCCGTCGCCGGCGGGGCCGTCCCTCACACCTTCCCGGACACCCATCTTTCAGCGGAGGGCCGAAAGCTGGATCCGCGCGGGCTGGGAATTCTCCGCCTGCTCCTTCTTCTCCGTCTTTTCTTCTTCCTGTTTGTCGTCCGTACCGGTCCCGAACCAGAAGGAACTGCTCGGGCTCAGGCCGCCGGACAGGATCTCGCGGTAGGCGTCGGCCGGGATCTCGGGATCACCCGTGATCGTGGCCTTCTCGGCCAGGATCAGATCGATCAGGCCCAGCGCCACCGGCTCGTTGATGTCCATCTGGTCATGCAGGAAGAACGGGTCGCCGAACACGCCCTGCCGCGACTTCAGCTCCGGCGTCTCCGCCGGGAACGCCTCCACCGCCGCGAAGAGCTGCACGAACGTGGGATCCCCGCCGACATACTGGCCGTTCACGAAGATCAGCGCGCCACTCCCCTTGGCCGCCGCCGCGACCGGCGAACTGTTTCCGCCGACCGTGTTGAAGAAGGCGTAGACCATCTTGTCCGGGCTCCCGGCCACATTGTTGACCCAGATGTCATAGGGTCCGTGCCCGCCATTCAACTGGATCTCCAGGGGATCGATCGTGTTCTGCCCGCCACCCGAACCGATGATGTGCCCGGCCGAAACGGTCAGCGTGCCCGCCGTGATATCCGTGTCGCCGCCGTTGCCGTCAATCACGGAGATGTCCGCCATCAGATTCACATCTCCGGTTCCGGCCCGGATCCCGCTCAACGCCGGGCTTGTCGCCGTCTGGTCAACATCATCGGGCGTTACCCGGGTGACCTCCACCGCGTCCACCGAGCCGATCGTCAGATTCGGCTTCCCGTAGATCGCGATGTTGTCCCCCTGCGCCGCCACACCGTTCGCGCGCACCGTAATCGGATTGAAAGAGCGGGTCCCGGAAGTTCCGGCGCCCGGATCCCCGATATCCCCGCCCGCGGAGAGCGACACCGTGTCCGCCACAATGTTCACCATGTTGTTCTGGCTTGCGAAGCCGTTCGCGCTGACCGTAATCTGTCCGCCATTGTCCCTGATGTCGCCTCCGGCCTCCACCGCGACGTTCCCCGCCCCCGCATGCAGCAGCCCGTCCAGCACCACGTCACCCGTGGCGGCATAGCGGATGTTGCCGCCCGCGGTCTGCGACACCGCCGTCAGGTTGATCGAACCGCCGAACGCCTCCACGTCGATCGTCCCGCCGGCCGTGATGCTCCCGCTCTGCGTGATCCCCAGCGAGGCGAGCACGCTCACGTCGTCGCCCGCCGCCACCGGGGCGTTCACCGCGACATTCCCGTTGAGCGCCTGCAGCAGCACATCGCCGCCGGCCGTCACCGCGCCGGCCACCGTCAGATCGCCCGCCGCGTCCGCGCCGTTCACGATCTTCACGTTCCCGTCCGCGGCCGCGCCGGCCAGCGCCTCACCCGGCCAAGGCAGTGTGCTGCTGTCCAGCCCGATGCGGCTCACATCAATCGCCGCCACATTCCCGATGGTCAACGCATCCGCTTCGCTCACATAAATGCCGCCCAGCCCGGCCTCCGCCGCCAGCGTGTCGACCGCCGTGTCGATGGCCGCCGCGCCGGGGCCGCCGACCGCGTTGCCCGCCACCAGTTGGGCGGTCTCCGCCACCACATCCTTGTCCGTGTCGCCGCCGTCGAGGATCGAACCCGTCCCGGCCTCGACCCGCACGTTCGCTCCAACGAGTCCGCCGATTGTCACATTCTCATCCGCCGCGTAAAGGATGTTTCCGGCCGCGGTGCTGACCGTGCCGTCCGCCATGGTGATCGAACCGTTGAAGAACGCTTCCAAGTTGATCGTGCCGCCCGCCGTGATGTCGGCGTTCTGCGCAATCGTGCCGTCCGCGTAGATCGACACGCTGTCGCCGGCCGCGACCCCCGCATTCAGGGTGATTCCCGAAGCGCGCATCCCGACATAGGAGTCGAGCAGCACGTCGTCAGCGGCCGTAACCCCGATGCCGTCTCCGTCCAAACCATCCGTCACAATCAGCGAACCGTCGTCCACCACCAGTTTCACCGACCCGCCGGAGGACGTCAGATCACTGAGCGTTTCCGCGCCCAGACCGGGCGTGGTCGACGAATCCATGCCGATACGGTTCACGCCGTCAAAGACGACACCGTCCACCCGGATGTTCGAACTCTCGTACAGGTACATCCCGGCGTCCGCTTCGGCGGCCAGCGTCCCCGCCTCGATGTCGAGAGGATTCCCCGCGGCCAGTATCGTATGGCCATCCGCATCGAACACGCCGGCCGCTCCAAGAGTGCCTCCCGCCGCGAACTGCGCGCCGTCGGCATAGACATTCACAATCCGCGTCCCGAGAGGATCGATGAACCCTTCCTCATCATGCCCCATATCGTCCGCGTGCGCGTCCAGAATGTTCCCGCCCGCAATGACCCGGACATCACCCCAGTTCGCCTGCTCATCGAGCGTGCCGCCCGCGCGGTCCGCCGCCGTGCGCGCGTCCAGCACACCCAGCGTCACGTCACCCGCCGCGGCGTAGCGGATGTTCCCGCCCAGCGTCCGCGATGCCGTCCCGTCCGCCATCGTGACCGAGCCGCCGAAGGCTTCCACGTCGATCGTGCCGCCCGCCGTGATGTCGGCGTTCTGGGTGATGCCCAGCGAGGCCAGCAGCGTCAGGTCATCGACGGCCTGCGCCCCCGCGTCGACCGCCGCGTTCACCAGCAGATTCCCGTCACGCGCGTCCAGCAGCACGTCGTCGCCCGCTGCCACCCGGCGCGACACCGTCAGATCGCCGGCCGCGTCCACGCCGTTCTCGACCTTGACGTGATTCCGGGCGCGAGCGCCCCCCAGTTCCACGCCCGGTTGCAGCGTCGTCGTGCTGTCCAGCCCGATCCGGTTCACATCAATCGCCGCCACCGTGCCCAGATCGAGCGCGTCGGCCTCGCTCACGTAAACGCTGCCGCCGCTCGCGCGCGCCGCCAGCGTGCCGACCGCCGTGTCGATGGCCGCCGCACCGGGGCCGCCGACCGAACCGCCCGCCACGAGCTGCGCCGTCAGCGCCTCGACGTCCTTGTCCGCGTCGCCGCCGTCCGTGACGCTGCCGCCCGTGGCCTCGACCATCACGTTCGCGCCCCGCAACCCGCCCAGCACAATGTCCTGCGCCGCCAGGTAACGAATGTTTCCGCCCGCCGTCGCCGTCGCCCCGTCGGCCATCTCAACCGAGCCGCCCTGAGCCTCAACGTCGATCGTGCCGCCCGCCGTGATGTCGCCCACCGCGCTCTGCGTGATTCCCAGCGAGGCCAGCAGCGTCAGGTCGTCGACGGCCTGCTTCCCGGCGGAAACCGCCGCGTTCACCGCGAGGTCGCCCTGCCGCGCATGCAACAGGACGTCATCCCCGGCACCGACCGCAGTCGAAACCGTCAGGTTACCCGCCGCATAAACACCGGCTTCGATCTTCACATTGTTGCGCGCGCGAACCGCCGCAACCAGCTCCTCGCCCGCCACAGGCGTGACGCTCGAATCGAGGCCGATCCGGTTCACGCTGATCGCGCCCACCGTCCCGAGCGTCAGCGCGTTGGCCTCGCTCACGTAGACGCTGCCGCCGCTCGCGCGTGCCGCCAGCGTGCCGACCTCCGTGTCGATGGCCGCCGCGCCGGGACCGCCCACCGAACCGCCCGCCACGAGCTGCGCCGCGCTGGCGTAGACGTTCACCGCCGCCTCATTGCCGTCAAGAATGTCGCCGCCGGCCAAGACGGAGACCATGCCGTCATGGGCATAAAGCCCCCCGAGCGTCACGTCGCCCGCCGCCGCATAGCGGATGTGCCCGCCCGCTTCGTACCCGCTCACGCTGGTCGCGTCGCCGACCATGACGATGTTGCCCTCGAAGGCTTCGACGTCAACGGTGAAGTCGCCATACGGCACGCTGTAAATGTCGGCGTTCTGCAACACGCTGTCACGCGCCAGCACCGTGGCGTGGCCGTCGAAATACACGTCGCTGTCCAAGACGACGTCGCTGCCCGTTCCGTTGGCCGCCAGCAGCACGTCGCCGCCAGCGTCCGCGCCAACCCCGCCGACCGTGAGCGTGCCGTTGAGCGTTTCGATCTTGGCGTGCAGTCCGGCGGTCAGACCGCTCAGGCTGCCCGCGCCGATCAACGGCGTCACACTCGAGTCCAGACCGATGCGGTTTACGCCACCGAATGCCACGTTGTCCACCGTCACGTCCGTGCTTTCGTACAGGTAGACGCTGCCGCCCGCCGAGACCGCCAGCGTGCCGACCTCAAGATCAAGCGGGTTGCCGGGCGTCACGACCGTGTACCCGTCGGCCTCAAAGGTACCGGCCGCGCCGATGTCGCCGCCAGCGTCAAGCTGCGCGGCCGAGGCGATGATGTTTTCGGTGCGGTCGGCACCTGTCTGCCCGGCGAAGCCCTCCGCGCCATGCACAACCGTGTCCGCACGCGCATCCAGGATACTCCCCCCCGCGATGATCTGCACCATGCCGTCGCCCGCATCCAGCAGACCTAGTGTTACATCGGCCATCGGCGCCGCGTAGCGGATGTGCCCGCCTTGCGTCTGCGAGACCGTACCGTCCGCCATCGTGACCGAACCGCCGAAGGCCTCCACGTCGATGCTCCCCTGGGGATCGTTCGGGGTAAACAGGTCCGTGAATCCGGCCAGGATGTCGCCCCTGCTCAGCAGCGTTTCGTCCGGGTTCAGAACCACGTTCTGCTCCACGCTGTCGCGCGCCAGCACCGTCACGTGACGCCCGGCCTCCACCGTCGCGTTCAGGATCACGTCCGAGCCCGCGCCGTTCGCCGCCAGCAGGATGTCGTCGAATTGCGAGCCGACGCCCATGCCCCACCAATCCGTGAGGTTCTCCACCCCTTCATTCACGGTAATCGAACCGTTGAGCGTTTCCAGTTTGGCGCTCCCGTACCACCCGCGGATGTCGCTCTGATCCGTCTCGCCGATCAACGGTGTCACGCTGGAATCCAGGCCGATCCGGTTGACGCCGCCGTAGTCCACGTTGTCAACCGTCACGTCCGTGCTCTCGTACAGATACACGCCGCCCTGATAGGCTTCCGCCGCCGCGGTGAGCACCTCGATGTCCAACGGGTTGCCCGCCAAACCGATATGGGCTTCCTCCGGATCGAACGCGAACATCTGTCCAGACTGAAGTTGCAAACCGTCCGCATAGACATTGACCGTCCGCGGATCGCCCGTCTGCGTCGCGAACCCTTCGGCATCGTGGCCGACCGTGTCCGCGTGCGCGTCCGAGATGCTCCCGCCGGCCAGCACCTGCACATCGCCCCAATTGGCCTGATCCGTAAGCGTGTCGCCCGCTCGGTCCGCCGCCGTGCGCGCGTCCAGCGTCCCGATCGTCACATGCTGCGCCTCGCCGTCCTCGTCGAGCGCGTCAACCCATCCGTCCCCGTCATTGTCCACGCCGTCCGCCATCGGATCGACCGCACGATTAGCCGCATAGCGGATGTTCCCGCCCGCCGTCGTGCGCGACACCGTCCCGTCCGCCATGGTGACCGAGCCGCCGAACGCCTCCACGTCGATCGTGCCGCCTGCCGCGATGTCCGCGTTTTGCGCCACATGGCGCCCGGCCAGCACCGTCACATTGCCGACCGTGGCCTCGACCGCCGCGTCCAGAATCACGTCAGCAGCCGCGCCGTTCGCCGCCAAGAGCACGTCGCCGCCGGCCGCCAGCACACCGCCCGGCAGATCAGCCGGATTTCCGGTGATGCCCAGCGGATCATATGCGCCCTCCTCCACCGTGATCCCGCCGTCAACCGTCTCCAGTTTCACGTTCCCGGCTGCCCGGAGATCACTCACGGGGTCGATATACAGCGTCAGGGGGACATCATCCATGTACGAGACGGTTATCGAGGTGCGCTCATCCGTTCCCGCCGTCGCGGGATCATCGGGCCGCCCCGCGGCCCCGATCGTGATCCCGCTGCTTTCATACAGATAGAGGTCGCCACCCGTCGATTCGGCCGCAACCGTCGCCAGTTCGGTGTCCAGGGGATTTCCGGCCTCCCCGACACTCCCCAGCGTCATGATTTGCGCGGTGTTGCCGTAAACATTGACCTCGCGCGGATTCCCGGTCTGCGCGGAGAAGCCTTCGGCATCCGCTTCGACCGTATCCGTCTGCGCATCCAGAATCGAACCGTTCCCGACGAGCAGGACGTTGCCCCAATCCGCCTGGTTGTCCCGTGTTCCCGCCAGGCGGTCCGCCCCGGTCCGGGCATCCAGTGTCGCGATCGTCATGTTCCCCATCGCGGCGTAAGCGATCTCCCCGCCGTCCGTCTGCGAGACCGTGCCCTCCATCATGGTCAGGTCCCCACCAAACGCCTCAACCAGGATCGTGCCGCCCGCGCGGATGGAACCGAACACGTCCTCGCCGGCCTGCCACTGCCAGTCGCCGTTGTCCCGGTCGATGATCCCGTCCAGATCGGTGTCGATCCAGTTCTGTTCAACTTGGCCAAGGGTCAAAACCGTGACGTTGTTCCCCGCATCCACCGCCGCGTTCAGGACAAGGTCCCCGCCCCACAACTCGAACAGCACGTCCCCGGCGGCTTTGACCCCGAGGCCGGCCATGCCGGGGTTTTGCACCGCCGCGTCGCCGTCATTCACCGTCAGCGAGCCGTTCCCCACACCCACTTTGACCGACCCGGCCGTTGATTCCAGATCGCTCAGGCGTTCGATGTAATACGGAATGACGCCAACCGGGTCGAACGTCACCCAGTTGATCTCTTCTGACCCGTCCCCCACCGTGCCGATCGTCAGATCCCTGCCCGCCGGGGCCTGGATGAAATACTGGTTGCCCTGACTCAGCGCGGCCAAGGTCCCCACCCGCAGGTCGATCGGACCGCCGCCCGTGCCGTCCGCCTCGCCGATGCCGCCCGACGGCACGGTGAAGACCGCGCCGCGCGCGATGATGTTGTACGTCCCGCCATTCCCGTCCGTCACCGAACCCAGATCATCCCAGACGGAAACCAGACCCCAATCCGTATCCCGGTTCCAGTTCTGCTCGTCGGGATCCGCCGAATCCACCAGCGAATCCCCGTCGTTGTCCAACCCGTCCTCCGCCACATCCCGCGCTTCCTGGGTCCGGGCGTCCAACAGGCCCAACGTGATCCCGCCCGAGGCCGCATACCGGATATGGCCGCCGTCGGTTTTACCCAGCGTCCCGTCCGCCATGACGATGGCGCCGCCCGCCGCCTCGACGTCGATCGTGCCGTCTCCGGACCCCACGATGATGTCGCCCTTGGCCGTTCCGGCGACGTTCTGCGCGATGTTCCGGTTGGCCAGCACGCTGACGGAACCGGCATCCGAAAACACCGCCGCATTGAGGGTGATGTCCCCGTCAACATTGCCGTTCATGATCGATGCGTCCAGCAGGATATTCCCCGCGGCCCGGACACCGACCCCGTCCATACCCGAGAACTGCGCGTCCGCGAGTCCGTCGTTCACCGTGATCGACCCCCACTCCGTGGCCAGGCGGATATCGCCGCCCTCGGATTGCAGATCGCTC
>JAVEYH010000129.1:0-9293 GCA_034003585.1 Kiritimatiellia bacterium | reverse complement strand
AGAATTGCTGCACAACTCCTCCTTCCTAAATCCTCCCTCCTCCTTGGGGTGCGGATTCAACAAAGTTGAATCGCACCCTAACGCGGGAACCAGGGCATGAGCGCATCCGCAAAAAGACCCATGCCGCAGGGATCGGGATGGTTGATGGCGTTCATCAGCAGAACCGAATACGGGAGCCCTTGGCGCCACAGCCGCCCCCACCGCAGCGAGGCGTCCGCCAGCGCGATCCCGCTCTCCGCGGCAAAAACCCGCAATCCCTTGACATACGGCCGCGGATCCGAATCGATCCCTTTCTCGGACGCGAGCCCCATCCAGTCGGGACGCACGTAATGCGGCGTGAGGATGACCCACTCCGCGCCGATTTGACGGAATTCGTCCCGGATACGGCCGTAGTGCCGGCGCACGCCCTCCTCATCCAGCCCCGCGTCGTTGACGAACTCCGAGACGATCAGATCCGGCCGCGCGTCAAGCACCTTCTCCTTGTAGTTGTGCGGACTGCCCGGAGGTTCGGCGCGGTAACTCGCGGTGTTGCGCCCGGGCCACGCCTCGGTGGCCAGTTCGATTTTCGCTTGCGGAAAACGCTCCCGCAGCCGCCGCGCGAACTGCTCCTGCCACCGGTCCCGCTCCCGGTCGGGCAAATATCCGCCGTCCGTCACGCTGTCGCCCCACGCCAGGATGCGCACCGTCCCTCCCGCCCTGAGCTTGGCCAGCGTCTTGGGAAGCCGGCGCTCCGCCTCCTCGGGCGCCGGGCCGGAAGGCACGGGAAAGGCCTGCTCGAGAACCGGGAAAAGCTGGGCCTCGCCCAGTTTTTGCAGCCGGGGAGTCACCCAGATGTTCGCGAGCCGCAGCTCGCCCGGCGCACAATCCGGCGGCCGCGGCAGCGAGACGTGCGGCGCGCCCTTGCGCAGCACGATCTTCCGTTCCGCGGTCAGCACGACCGCATCCAGGCGCATCGTTCCGTACGCGTAGTCCGCCGTGACCGGCGTGTCGGGGCCGATCGCGCCGCCTTCCAGCCGACCCACGCACCCCCAAGTCAGCTCCGCCTCATAATCCCTGCCGCGCACAAACGTCACCGCGCCCGCCCTGTCCTTCAGGACCAGCGAGGCGGGATCCAGCGCATGCCGCACGGAACACTCCTGCGCCCGCACGCCCGCCAGTTTCGCCCCGCGCGCGTAAGCCGGCCCCTTCGGGTTGTAGGGCGGCAGCCGCGGGATTGGCTCCCCGGCCACGCGGCGCGTCTCCGGCCCCTCCACCGTAACGCTCGCGTCCACCCCGGCGGCCTCCACCCGGACCCGCCAATCGCCTTCGGGCGTCATGGACACCGGAATGACCGGCGGATACACCAACCGGGCGATCTCCCTGCCGTGCAGAGGACTCTTCGGATCCGTTGCCGCGAACGTGATGCGGAACGCGGTCACCCCGTTTGCGCGCGACATGTCGAGTATGCCGTATCCGCTGGTCTCCTCCGGAAACCCGGTGGACGGGATCGCGGCCGTGCGGATCCCGTCCCGCGTGATTTTCGAAACCATCTGATGATAGTGGCCGTAGATCCACGCCAGGAAGCGCGGCGCCTGCCGCAGCTCCACCCCCTCGGGATTCCGGTCGACGGGGTGATGCCCGCAAATCAAAAGCGGCTTGTCCGTCTGCCGCGCCAACACGCCGTTCAGCCACGCCCGATCAGCCTCCGCCACGGTGCCGAACCAGTCGGGGCTTCCGATCCCCGCGGTCTCGATCACCGCGAAATCGGCCAGAGGCAGCTCCACGAGTTGCGACACCGGCCCCCCGGGCACGGCCGTCCGGCCCCGAAACTCGGGCAGCGCCTTAAAGAAGATCGCGGCCCGGTCGTGGTTGCCGAGAGTCAGAAAGTACTTGATCCCCGCCCGGTCCCACGGCGCGAGCAGTTCCCGGAACAGCCGGAACGACTCGACCGTATTGTTTTCCGTCAGGTCGCCGAGCAGCAGCACGGCGGCGGGCCGCGGCTTCATCTCCGCCACCTGCCGCACGCACTCCTTGAATGCCCCCACCGCGTCGTGTTTGGCGCGCGTCAGCCCCCGGCTGTCGATGTGCGTGTCGCTCATCAGGATCACCCGGTCCGGATCCACCGGCACCCCGTCGGCCCGCAACCCCATGGCGAAACCCGCCACCGCCAAACCGACCGTCCCCCACATCCGCACACTCCTCCACCGCATACCCATTCGATCCGTCCTTTCTTTTCCCTTCCGGTCCAAGCCCGGGTGTTCCCGTGAATCAGCCCCCCGTCGCGGGGGCGGTCACCGGGGCAACCCGCAACGCACACAGGGCCCGCAACTCCCCCCACTCGGCGAAACGCATCCTGCGTGCGCCGTTTTTGCGGGCCGGCCCGAACAGAACCCGCATCCTGCGCAACCGCTCCGCCTCGCCGATCTCCCCCTGTCCGGAAACCTCCGCCCGAGCATGCCTCATCCCCGCCTCCTTCCACTCAACGTCCTGCATCTTACCACACGCCACCCCCATCCGTAACCACACCCTATCATAAATAATCCGTCCCTTTGTCTGTATGGAGTCTGCCGCACCCATCTGGCTGTCGCAAGGACGAGGGTAGAAGACGAGCGGCATCACTAACACCGTTTTAGCAAAACAAGAGCATGTTATTGTATAATCGGGAACACATAGAAATCCTTTATAAAAGGGCAAATGTCATATACCGTTTGTTTCGTCTTATCCAATTAGGCAAATTAACCGCATGTATTGCAAAGGAGCCGGACAATGCAGCATTACTCGACACTCGCGATTCCGAATCCGGACGATCTCGTTTTCGGGCGAGCCCCCCACCCGCTCCGGACGCGCAGCGGAATGGTTATCGGAGGCGGGGACGTATACCCGGAGCTGAACTTCACGCTGCCCCCGATGGAGATCAACGGGGAGAACTGGCCTGAAATACGCAGGCAGTACGGGGAGATCGTCAGCCAGGCGACCTTGCGCGCGGCGGAACTCGGCGCGCCCGGACTGGTGATCGAGTTCGAGACGCTCCCCCCGATGTGCGAGCGCCCGGACTGGGGCATCGAACTCGCCCGTATCCTGCTGGACGGGATGCGGCTTGCAGGGGAACGGCACGGCCTGAAGAGCGTGCTCCGCATGACGCCCAATGACCTCCGCGAAATGCGCCGCCCCCCGTTGATGCGCCGCGGTGATCTCTATGAGCGCATGCTGGAAACCTTCGATGGCGCGGCCGCCGCGGGCGCGGAACTGTTGAGCATCGAATCCACGGGCGGGAAGGAGGTGAGCGACGAGGCGCTCACCTCCTGCAACCTGCCGCAGGTTCTTTTCGCACTCTGCGTGCTGGGAGTGCGGGACATGCGGTTCTTGTGGACTGAATTGAAGAAAACGGCTGACCGCCACGGCGTTTTCTGTGCGGGCGACACGGCTTGCGGCTTTGGCAACACCGCGATGGTTCTGGCGGAAAAACAGTACATTCCGCGCGTTTTCGCGGCTGTCGTGCGGGCGGTCAGCGCGGTTCGCACGCTGGTCTGCTACGAGTGCGGGTGTGTCGGCCCCGGCAAGGACTGCGGATACGAAAACATCTACCTCAAGGCCATCACGGGGTATCCCATGGCGATGGAGGGGCGGACTTCCGCCTGCGCCCATCTGAGCCCCCTCGGCAACATCGCCGGCGCCGCATGCGACACTTGGAGCAACGAGTCGGTGCAGAACGTGAAACTGCTCGCCGCCATGGCACCGACCTGTTATGCGGAACAACTGATTTACGATTGCCGCCTCTTCAACACGGCCACCCGCCACGGCGCGGCCGCGGCCGGCGCGCTCCGGGACTGGATGGTGGCAAGCGACGCGCCGGGCGACCCGCAGGCCTGGGTGTTGCGCCCGGACGTGGCGGTGGACATCGCGCGGTCGATCGTGGGCGCGCCCGATCATTACGCTGCGGGCCGCGCCGCAGCCCGTACCGCCCTGGACGCACTGCGTTCGGCCCATGCTAGCGGCGCGCTGCGCATCGCGGAACGGGAACTGGTTTGGCTGGACACCATGACGGAAGAACTCGACTCGCTGCCGGACAGCGAGTCGGCGTTCATCGACAGGATGCTTGCGGAGGTGGACACCTCGCGCTTCATCCTCGCCGAGTACGGGCTGTAGCGGCGCCGCGCGGACACAAAGATTCCGATCGAAATCACCCGCAAGATTCCGGGGCCACATCAACCCGGACTCCCGGCCCGGACAACTTGTCCCTCAGTGTGCTTCAGGAATCTTCACGGTCACAGGCCCGAGCAGGCCGGAGCGGAACCAGGCCACCGGCGTATCGGCTTTAAACCCGTGGTACGTGGTCCAGGTCTTCCGCTCCGCGGCAGGCAGGAGCGCATCTCCGATGAGCCGGTTGGCCCACGTGTTGGTCACGCGGATCTCCAGTTTGTTGCGCCCCGGCTTCAGCGCCTTGGCGATGTCCACCCGGTACGGCCGCGTCCAGAC
Organism: Kiritimatiellia bacterium; assembly: GCA_034003585.1. GTDB lineage: Bacteria > Verrucomicrobiota > Kiritimatiellia > RFP12 > UBA1067 > JAPXSY01. The sequence continues at coordinate 4,838 of JAVEYH010000129.1, read as the reverse complement.
GATGCCGCACGCGGTCCCGTTCAGGAAGACCTCCGCCATGACGCCCACGCTCCCGAGGTCCAGCAGCGCCTCGCCGGGCACCGGCAGGCTCCAGTCGAAACCCGATCGGTAGGCCGCCGTGCCCGAGTAATACCGGATGGCTTTTTCCGGACGCTCCGTCCAGTTGTCGAGTTTCTCAAAGACGACCGACTCGGGCGCGCCCCAGCCTTTGAACGAGACCGCCCAAGGCGCCTGCAACGCCAGCGCCTCTTTGAGCGCCGGCTCATTGCTTCGCGCCGCCCCTGCCGCGGCGGCGGCGACAGGCCTCCGGAAAATCACAAACACCGAGCCGCCCTGCTCGAAGTGCAGCGGCAGCACGGTCCGCCCGCCCTCCTGGCGGAACGCCGCCGCGTCGCGCGTGCGGCCCGAGACCGGATCCCAGATCTCAGGCTGCCGTCCGCCGATCCTGAAGCTGGCCTGAACGTCCACGGGGCCGGGACCTTGGCTGGCCACGAAATAGATCTCGACGTCGCCGTCGCGGCGGTGGATGAACCTCAGGTAGGCGTTGGCGTCACCGCACGTGTAGGTGAAGTCCGGCGGTGCCTGCAGCAGGTTCAACGCCTCCGCCACCGACACGCCGCAGAATACGCGCCCTTTGCCGAAAGCGCGCCGCGTCACTGCCTTGCCGTCGCAGTCGCCCCACACCTCCTCGCCGATGGCGCGTACGGCCTCGTCGCACCGGGGATACCCGCTCAAGCTCGGGCTGCGGCTCGGCTTCGGCCCCAATACCGTCGCACCAGCCGCGACCAGCTTGCGGATTTTCGCGGCCGCCTCTGGCGTCAACCGGTCCGAGTCGCGCAGGACAAGCAGGCGGTAGGCCGCGCCTTCCGGCCCCGCAAGCAGGCCGCGCCGCACAGAGAGTTCCTTGATTAGAAACTCCGCGGGCAACAAGTCGAAGTCGTATCCGTCGGGCAGTTCTCTCCAGGCGTCGGGGTTGCGGTTCTTCTTGATAAAAACGTTCGGGATCGGTCCCGCCGGTTCCTCGCCGTAAAAGCAGAGCACGTCGGCGACAGCCCGGCCCTGCTGCAGCAGGAACTGGCAGCGAGACAGATAGGCGATCCACGCGCGGCCGGGCTCCCACCACGTCTGCCCGCGGCTGAACGGCAGACCGTACTTCCAGAACGCCGGTCCCGGCGATAGCTTGTCGACCTCGGGGTTGTGCGCGTACGTGTGAAAGACGATGCGGTTGATACCCGCGCAGAAAAAGCTGTCGCCTCCGGACTTGAGGTTGCCCGGGTGGCTCGACCAGTCCGCGCCGCCCCCCTGCGTATACGCCTCCATCGCCACCACCGGCTTGCCCGTCAGGTGCGCGGCGGACACCGCCTCCCGCATCGGCCGTCCGGCCTCGGTCATCGGAATGTCGGTATACAGGTAGTGCTGCACGCCGTCCGCCACCATCACGCCCGCGCCGTTTCCGCCGCAGGACTCGGCGTAGAGCCGCAGCCCGTGCCTGTTTCCCAGCGTCTTCAGGGTCCCGAAGAAGTTCTCGGAGACCAGGTCACTGCCTGTCTGCCGCGCGTCGCGCAAATAGCGCCGCGTGCGTTCGCGGCTCCCCACGATGAACCCGGCATAGGCAGGCAAGTAGGGCAGCACCTCATAGCCGCGCCGCTTGCGGAACTCATCTCGGAAAACCGGCGACCAGTTCTGGGTGCCCGCCTCCCAACTGTCGACCAGCACGCCCTTCATCGCCTTGCTCTTGGCGGCCCTGGCCTCCGCAAGGATGCGGCCGATATAGTTGTCGAAATGGAACGCGACCGTCTCGCGGTCGAACTTGTCGCACTCCGGCCCCTGCGCCTCCTTCGGCGCCGGCGCGTTCCCCCTGCCGGTCCCGCGAAACCCGACGCGCAGCACCGTCCACGCCCCGGCGGGCGCCGTCCACACCAGATTGCCCTGCGCGTCGAGCTGCCCCGTGATCTCCCTGATCTGTCCGGGGTCGACCGCCTCGCCCGCCTCCTCCGGCAACTCCGGTTCCGACACCATCGTCCGCCCCTCGTCGCCGACCTGCGCCTTGTGCGCGGTGATCACGGGCTCGCCGCCCCACGCCACGCGCTTGAGGCTGACCTTGACCGGCCCGTCCCATACGAGCCGGAAGAACCGCGCCCGCGTCGCGGGGATCGCGTGCGTCACACTGTCCTCCGCACAGTTGTAGACGCAGACGAAGGTCGCGAGTTGCGCCACCTTGCGGAACGCCTGCCCGTCCTCGCTCGCCCACACCGACGGCCGGTGCTCTTCCGGCTCGATGCATTCGCGCCCACCGCCCAGAATACTGACCGACCGGCAGGTGACCGCTTCAGGAAACTCGAACCGCACCCAGCCCGTCCGGTTCGACGCCACGCCGCACACGGCGGCCGCGGACTTCTTGGCCTCCGCCTCAGTCCGGTTGAGCAGGCCCGGGTCAACGCCCTCCCCGAAACCCGCCGTCACCTTCGGCGCAGGCAGAACCGCCGCCCCACAGTACGCCGGCGGGGTCGGAAACGCCAGCACCGCGATGTCGCGGTAGAAAGTCTTCCCCGTGACGGGCCACGACGGCGGCGCCGCCAGCTTGACCGCACCGCCGTTGGTCACGGACTGGCGCTCGCAGACCACATGGAACATCGCCCGGTCCGGCGTGATCCACGGCCCGCCCGCCGTGGACCAGCCCGCGCAGTTTTGCGCGGTGAGGGCCAGCCCGAGCCGCTCGCACTCCGCCGCCGCATGCCGCACCATCGCGTGCCACGCGGGGCTGAGACAAGGCACCTTGGGGTTCGGAACCGGCGGGTAACCGCCGACCGTGAACAGGTGCGCCCCGCCCAGGCCGATACGCCGCATCGCCTCCAGTTCGGCGGTGATCCCCTCCTTGCCGATGTTCCCGTCGGCCCAGTGCCACCAGGTCTGCGGCTTCGCGGAATCAGGAGGCTCAGCAAAACCTTGCGCCAGCTTATCAGCCCCCCAAGCGCTGCTCATCACCCATCCGGCGGCGAAAATGACACCCAGAGCGCCCGCCGTGATTCCGCATATCCCTTTTTTGAACCGTTTCATCAATGCTTTTCCTAACCTTTTTCACTGCTGTCCCCAACCGCACCCCTTGGATGGGGTGTTCTGTTCCTTTCCCGCACCATCCGGTCGAATCCGTACCGGTCAATCATGCCCGGCATACACAATGCCAACGGTTTCTTCCGAGACCGTCTTGCCGCTATCCCACAGGTCTCCCTGATCGGCGGCAAGCCGTTCCGGCGTGGAAGCGACCACGACCCGATTCGAAACGGGTTCCGAGAAAACAAAGCGCCCGTTCCCTTGCGGACACCCTTCGCCCTGTGTAAGGACAGTGAAAGTACAACGCGGAAGCCGCCGACACCCTCATGCCCGTCCCTTTGTCGCACGGAAACCGCAGATCCGGTGCGCGCCGCGTCCCGTTCCCGCACCACACGGCCTCATCTGTATTTTGAGATAGTACAATAGTTCACAGCGCGTATCAATATCCCGCATCCGTTGTGTCCACGCCTTATTCCTTTGGCCCCGCAGGCGGTCGTTTCGGGGAAACGACCCTACCTGAACATGGTGTTTTGCCCGTTCTTAATGATCCTCCGATAGGGACGGTTCCCCGAACCGTCCGTTCAAATGTGGCTTCAAGCAAAAGGAATAAGCCGTGCCATAGTGCCGGGGCTTTTCATTTCAAAGCGCTATTCTGGACAAGAGTGGCCACCCCTATTCGGATCACGTCACGCAACTGTCACCCACCGATTCTCGTGAGGTGCTCATTTTGGGGGTATTCCCATCAGGAAGGGCCGCGTGTCGGGCGTCCCGGAACCGTATTCGGACACCGCGGCGTCCGCCGCAACCTGCCTGCCCGAAATCCGCCCGTCACCTTATTCTCCACTTGCGCAGGCAGGGCTGACGCGGGCCCTCGCCATGCCCACCGCAGCGACCGCAATCAAACGCATGGATTGAAAGCATGTGAACACCCGTGTCATTCAGGTCTTTGTGTTCGTTGCCCTTTACGGTCCCACCGTAAATACGCGCGTCGCGTTTTTCCCGAACTCGGCCTCGAACACGGTCACGTCCTTGCCGACCGTCTCGCCCGTGTACAGGTCGCGCACGTCCGCTTTTCCGGGCAGGCGGATCACCCGCTTGCCCGCGTCCCTGGCGCAGACCGCCAGCAGGTTCTTCGATGCCCAGACCACGTCTTCCGAGTCGATGTAGCGGTGGCCCCCCGCCGCGCGCGCGAGATTGCGCATCAGCCGCGCCGGCAACATCGGGACCGTTGAGAAAACCGAAGTCCAGCCCTCGCCCGCCTTGACGACCAGCGCCGCGCGGCCGGCCTCGAGCCGCCCCAGCAGCGTTGCGGCGGGATCGTCGGCATAACACACCGGAAAACCACGCCGCGGCACGCCGATCCTCTGCTCCTCCAGCCCTTCGGTGATCGGACAGCTCCCCCCCGGCCTTGATCTTTGGCGGATGCGGAGCGTATCGAAACGGTGGGTCACAGGGCGGTTCAGAAAGATGTCGTTAAACGACACGCCCTTTCCGCCCACTCCCCAACCTCCATTCAATACGCTTCTGCGGCATTTACGGCAGAGGAAGCGCGATCCGGAACCCGTATGCGTAATAGTTGTCGACTTGCGTGCACTCCCTTCGCGCCGACACCGTGCTTGCGGAAGCCTGATAACGGTAGCCTGAGCCCCGGAGCACACGTTTTCCGGTTGCGTTCGACACCGGTCCATCCGGATCGGGCGGCGGGTTCGTATCCAATGCGCCGTACAGGTCCAGGCACCGTTCCCACAGATTGCCGTGCATGTCGTAAATGCCCCAGGCGTTCGGCA
>JAVEYH010000128.1:0-9481 GCA_034003585.1 Kiritimatiellia bacterium | reverse complement strand
GCGGCCCGGTACGGGATCGCCACGTTGGATGCCGCGGACACGGAGACCGTGATCGCCAGTTACCGTTTCCTGCGCGAAACCGCAGGTCCGGATGCGGCCGACACCCTGCTCCAGCGTATGCTCGCCGCGACCGGCCGGGTCACCCCCGAGGCCCAGTCCGCCTTCGCCGCGGCCGCGCGGCGCGACACGACCGGCCGCTATCTCGAAGCCCTCACCCGCATCCTGAAGACCGGCACCGAGGCGCAGAAGCCCTTGGCGTTCGAGACGGCCGCGCGCATCGGCGGGGACGCGCTCCGGCAGACGGTTGAAAGCGCGGCCGCAGACGCCAACGCGAATCTCTCGACCGCCGCGATCCGCGCGCTGGCCGAATGGCCCGAGCCCGCCGCCCTGCCGGCGCTGCTGCGCCTCGCGGTGAACGCGCCGGACGCCAAACGCCAGACCCTGGCTGCGCGCGGCGTGGCCAAACTCGTCAACCGGGACGGATTGGACAAAAAGCCCTATGCGGACCTCTGGCGTACCCTGCGCGCGCAGGCCACGGACGCGCGCCGTCAGGAGATCGACAACCTGTTCGCCGAAGAGAAGAATGTGGCGCTCGGAAAACCGGTGACCGTCAATGTGGGGACCCAGGGCAGCCACATCCCGGCACATCTCGTGGACGGCACGCTGGAAAAGGCGTGGCACGGCGCGAAATGGCCCGCGCAGGCCCAGATCGACTTGGGCGCGGCGCATACGCTCCGTTCCGCCCACCTCACCTTCCACCACGACGGCCGCACCTACACGTTCACGCTGGAGCTTTCTCAGGACGGCAAAACGTGGAAAGAGGTCGCGGGCAACCAGGCCGCGCCCAAACCGGCGCGTCCCGAAGGCCTGAACCTCTCCTTCGCTCCCACGCCGGCCCGGTACGTGCGGCTCAACGTGCTGAAGAACAGCGCGAACGAGGCGGTTCACGTTCTGGAACTCAAGGTTTTCGAGGCGGTGTTCCCGTAACCGTCCCGCGGCGGCCGCCGCAATCCTGCCCGCCAGACCTGTGACCCTGCCCGGGTGAGATTCGCTCTCGTGAATCTCACCCTTTCCCTTTCCGCCGCTTGTTTCGCCGCCGGTTTTCTGGCATACTTTGCCGCTCATGCAGACGATTCGGCATACAACCGGCGAATGATTGAAAACCATGTTTTTTAAAAAAGCCTACCCGATCGTGCGCGAACGCAAGGAACATTGCCTCTCCCGCGCGAATATCGACCCCGAAGCCCTCAAAGTCCTCTACCGCCTGGTTCATGCGGGATACACCGCTTATCTGGTGGGCGGCAGCGTGCGCGACCTCCTGATGGGAAGACAGCCCAAGGATTTCGACATCAGCACGAACGCGCGCCCGAACGAAATCCGGCGCCTCTTCCGGAACTGCTTTCTGATCGGACGCCGTTTCCGGCTCGCCCATATCGTTTTCGGCCGTAAAATCATTGAAACCTCCACCTTCCGGCGCCAGCCGGACCCGAACGACGGCGACGGGAACTCGGGCATCTACCAGACGGAAGACAACACCTTCGGCTCGCCGGAGGAGGATGCCAAACGCCGCGATTTCACCGTGAATGGTTTGTTCTACGACCCCCAATCCTTTTCCGTGATCGATTACGTCGGGGGGATCCGGGATCTCGAGAAACGGGTGCTGCGCAGCATCGGTGACCCGGAGATCCGGTTCCGCGAGGACCCGGTCCGCATGATGCGCGCCGTCAAGTTCGCCGCGCGCCTGGATTTTTCGTTGGACCGCGCCTGCCGCAAAGCCATGCTCAAGCACCATGCGGACATTCTCAACGCCTCGGTCCCCCGCGTGTGCGAGGAGGTGTTCCGGCTTTTCACCTACGGCACCTCGCGCACCGCGTTCCGCCTTTGTTGGGAATACAAACTGCTGGGCGACCTGCTGCCGGAACTCGACGCGTTCCTCACCCAGAACGGCGGCGCCAAAGCGCCGCTGTGGAATGTGCTCGCCGCGCTGGACGCCGACCCGCAGACCGCGGATCTGACCAACGGCGTCCGTGCCGCCTGCCTCTTCTACCCGCTCTTCCAGGCCAGCCTCGCGCGGGAGGAGGCGCGCCATCCCCGCGGACGGGTCAACCGCCAGCATGTGGCGCGCCTGGTCCTGCAACCGCTCGCGCACCGTCTGCACGTCCCCAAAGCGACCCTCTATTCGGCCATCGCGCTCCTGGATGCCGGACGCCGCCTTGCGGAACCCCCGCAAAAAGGGCGTTCCCTTCGTTTCCTCCACCACCCCGCCTTTCCGGAGGCGCTCGCGTTTTATCGCATCATCACGGTTGCCGAGAAGGGCGACCGCTCCCGTCTGGACGCCTGGCAGGCCCTCTACGATGCGGAAGTTGCGCGGCACGAGGTGAACCCGCCGCAGGACCAGCCGATCGGCGATGAGGTGAACGAGCCCCGCGATGCGGAGAGCGATCCGCCCCCGCGCGCGCGCCGCCGGCGCCGCCGCAAGCCCAGGAAGGACCGCGACGCTGCCGCGCCGACGCAACCGTCCCGCCACCCGGGACGTTCGCCCGCCGTGACGGTCACGGAGGTTTCGTCCGCGGAGGACGCGCGCACCGACGGTTGCGAATGAACGCGCTTGCCGCACAGGAATGCCCGCTTCTTTCACCCGCATGGGAGTGACATGGCCGCCCGTCTCCAGCACCGCATGGAATACGCCGCCCTGAGAGCGGGGGAGACGTTCCTGAACGCGTTGCCCTACCGGGCCGCGCTGGGCGCGGCCTGGCTCGCGGCCATGTTTCTTTTCCTCGTTGTCCGGTTCCGCCGCCGGGAAACCTTCCGCCGCATCCGCGAGGTCTTCGGCGAGGCGTACCCCTCCCGCGCGGTCCGGCGCATCGCCTGGCGCTCCTTGCGCAATATGGCGTTCAACGTTGTGGAACTGATGCGCGCGCCCGCGGTGGACCGCGCGTGGATCGACCGCCACCTGCCGACCTTCGCGGCGCGCGTCCCGGAGGTTCAGGCGCTGATCCGGCAATACGGCGGCGCGGTCATCACGGTGCCGCACATGGGCAACTGGGATCTGGCGGGCTGGGCCTGCCACCGGTACGGCATCCGCATGTTCAGCATCGCCGGCAAACAGAAAAACGCGCAGGTCAACGAGTGGGTCAACCGGCGCCGGGAGTGCGGCATGACGATCCTCGAACGCGGCGGCGGCACGCTGCGTCAGATCCGCGCCCTGCTGCGTGCGGGCAACGTGCTGGCGATCCTGCCGGATGTCCGCGTTTACACGCCCGATCTCGAAGTCGCCTTTCTTGGCGGCAAGGCGAACGTGGGACGCGGCATGGCGCGTTTCGCCATGGCCGCCGGGGTTCCGGTGATCCCCGCCATCCTGCGGCGCGAGGGCTGGACCCGCCACGGGTTCGACCTGCTGCCCCCCATTCTGCCCGACCCTTCCCGGGAACGCGAAGCGGAGGCCCGCCGCATCACGGAAACCGTTCTCGCCCAGGTCGACGCCGCCATCCGGCGGACGCCCGACCAATGGTTTTGGTACAACAAACGCTGGGTGCTCGCCCCGGTCGGGAAACGGGCCCGACCGCAAACCGCGGCATCCGGCATCGAAAGGGAGAAATCATGATCCGCGTCAATGAGCACTACGGCAAACTCCAGTCCTCCTACCTCTTTTCCGAGATCGTCAAACGCGTCAAGGCGTATCAGGCCGAGCATCCGGACAAGCGCGTCCTGCGCCTCGGCATCGGCGACGTGACCGAGCCGCTGCCCCCCGCCTGCGTGGCGGCCCTGCATCAGGCCGTGGACGAGATGGCGTCGCGCGCCTCGTTCCGGGGATACGGGCCGGAACAGGGATATGATTTTCTGCGCGAAACGATCGCCCGACACGATTTTCAGGCGCGCGGCGCGGATATCGGGGCGCAGGAGATTTTCGTAAGCGACGGGTCGAAGTGCGACACGGCCAATATCCAGGAGCTGTTCGCGGAGAAGCTGACGCTCGCGATCCCCGACCCGGTCTATCCCGTCTATGTGGACACCAATGTCATGGCGGGCCGCACCGGAAAATGCGGCAAGGGCCGCTACAAGGGATTGGTGTATCTGGACAGCACGGAGTCGAACGGTTTCGTTCCCGCGCTGCCCGGGCAGCCGGTCGACCTCATCTACCTCTGTTTCCCCAACAATCCGACCGGCGCGACCGCCACCCGCGAACAGCTCGCGTCCTGGGTGCGCTACGCCCGCGAAAACCGGGCGCTGATTCTGTTCGACGCCGCCTACGAGGCGTTTATCCGCGACCCGGCCCTGCCCCACAGCATTTACGAGATCGAGGGCGCGCGGGACGTGGCCATCGAATTCCGCAGTTTTTCCAAAACCGCGGGCTTCACCGGCACGCGCTGCGCGTATACGGTGGTGCCGACCTCAACGGTCGCCTACACGAAAAAGGGGGAGCCCGTCGCGCTAAACCCGATGTGGAACCGCCGCCACACCACCAAATTCAACGGCGTGGCCTATCCGGTGCAGCGTGCCGCCGAGGCGGTATACTCCCCCGAGGGTCAGGAACAGACCCGCGCGCTGACCGACTTCTACCTCGGCAATGCCGCGCTGATCCGCGCCACCTTCACCGAACTCGGGTTCTCCCTGACCGGCGGCGAGAACAGCCCGTACATCTGGGTCCATGTCGGCAAAGACTCCTGGAAGTTTTTCGACAAGCTGCTGAAGCGCGCGCAGGTGGTGACCACGCCCGGAGCCGGTTTCGGCCGCTGCGGCCAGGGATACATCCGCATCAGCGCCTTCAACAGCCGTGAAAACGTGGAAGAGGCCATGACGCGGCTGCGCAAGGTGCTGAAATAACCGGCGCGCCTATGGCCGCGCCGCTTCGGCGGCGATCTCCTCCGGCGATAGCGCGCGCGTCCAGACTTTGACCTCATCCATCTCGCCGATGAAGAAACCCGGCGTGCCGACGCGCGCCGGCTCGCCGCCCCACGACTCACGCCCGATCATCAGGGGTTCGCTGTTGGTGACGCGTTCCGCGGCATTCGCCTTCCCTGCAATTTGTTTGCCGTCCGCATATAGGGTGATGCCGCTCCCGCGTCGGGCGACCGCGGCAACATGGGTCCAGACCCCCTCGCGCAGCACCTCGGGCGAGACCATATTGAAGGTCCAGCCGCCACCCGTTTGCGTCGCCTCGAACGCGAGGCGCGCGCCGCTTTGCGAGAGGATGAACGGCGCCTCGCACCCGCCAAACCGTTTCCCCACCAACCCGCGCCTGCCGCGCACCGTCTTCGGTTTGATCCAGAGCGACACCGTCATGTCCGGCGCGTTGAACACCGCGGGCTCGTTGACCCGCAGCCCCCCGGTGCCATCAAAGGAGACGGCCGGACCGCGCACCCCTTCCGGAATGAGGCGCGCGCCCGCGCCTTTCTCGGCGTGAAACCCGTTCTCGGAACCGTCGTGTATCCGGTCACCCGTCACAGCCTCAAAACTCCAGTGCGCCACCGGTTCGGGCCGGTTGAGATAGCGCGCAAGCCGCGCCTCCGCCAGCCGGCGGAGCGTCGGCTCGTCCGTCAGCGGCTGGTCAACGTCCTCAAACCGGTTGTTGTCCCGCACCAGTACGCTTTCCGCGCTCCCGCTGACGAACACCCCCTGCGTGGCGTGGGCGACCCGGTTGGCCTCCACGATCACATCGCGCACCGCCCCGGCGACACGGATGTGCGCGTTGCCCTCCAGCCGGTTGCGACGCACAACCGCGCCGATGTTCATCGGCCCCGAATACGGCGCACGGCCCCGGCCGCTGATCTCCAGCACGGCATCGGCGATCGTGTGCCAATGGTAGTAATTACCCTCCGTGATGGCGTTGTCACAGAACGTGCAGAACCAGTTGGGCTGATATCCATGGTACCAGAGTCCCAAACCGCGAAAGCCCGACATGCGCGCGCCGGTGTTCCCCGCCACCACATTCTCGATCGCCGTGCCGTAGAACTGCATCGCGCCGCAGTCGCTGAAATCGTTGTCGAGAATGAGGTAGTGCCCCTGAAACATGGTCACGCACACAAAGGACCGGGCGTCCGGTTCGACATCCCAGGGACGGTCCACCTCCACCGACCGCTCTCCGTGTCCCACCACGCGGCGGACCTGCCCGGCCCCCGTGCCGGCCAGAATGAAGACGCCCGCCCCGTCCCACGCGCGGTTCCGCCAGTTCGGCGTGCCGTCCAGTGTCAGCGTGGTACCCCGCACACGGGTGGCATATCCGGAGAAGGCCTCGCCACCGGCGTCCGAGGTCATGGCTTCGCGATCCCACCCGTGCATCCACTCCAGACGGTTCCGGGCGTAATAGATGTTCTGGGAGTATCGGGAGCCGTCCAGACAGTTGAGCCCGCCGCCGGTCGACATCAGATCCGCGCCGCGGACAAGGTTCTCCTCAAAAACCAGCCCGTCGCTTCCTGAAATGCAGTACCACCCCCAACGGCCATTCGCGAAACGGTTCCGCGCAACCCGTCCGCCGCGCACACGGCTCAGAAAGAGCGCGCGGCCCGAACCGTAAAAATCGCAATCCGTGATCTCGATGTTGCGGCCGCCCAGACGCACGGTGTCGCCGCCGCCGGTCGACCAAGTGAGCGATTCGCGGAACAACTCGTCCACTTCCGCGGGTTTGGGGTGTCCGCGATAGGCGTTCGCCCGGACGCGCACCTGACGCAGAAACACGTCCCCCGCGTCAGGCCCGCTGATGTCCGCGGCAATGACGTGACGGTGCTTCTTGGCGTAGAGGGTGATTTGCTCCACCCCGAAGGTGTTCGTGCCGTACAGCAAAGCGAAGGGCGGTGCCGTGAACGCCGGCCATGCCAGCGCCACAAGGTCCTGGCGTTCACCGCGCAGCACAGTACGCGGCGGGAGGATCAGCGCGTCGGACACCGCATACCGTCCCTGCGGCAGCAGGACCACACCGCCGCCCTGTTCGGCCGCGGCGCGGAGCGCGCGCTGAATCGCGGCCGTGTCATCTTTGACGCCGTCACCCAGCGCGCCGAATTGCTTCACGTCAAACACGGTCTGTGGCCAGGATTCGGCGGCCGCGATTGTCACAGGCACGGGATCGCTCCAGCCGGCGCATCCTCCCGCGCCATTGTGCGCGAAAAGCCGGTACGCCCCGCAAGGCAGATCCGCCGGCAGGTCCGCTCGTAGCGCATGTCCGTCCGACTCCGCGCGGACCGTCAGCTTCTGCGGGCCTTCGAGCCGCACAACGGTCCGCCGCAGCCCGTCCTTCGCTTCCCAGCCGAGATTCAGGCCGAACGCGCGGATCCACCCTCCCGGACGCGCCGCGGTACCGCCATCACCCTGGGCCCACCAGACGCGCGGCCGGTTCACGAGCCGTTCAACCGTGCCCCCGGCCGTATGGACGCGGAAGGCGTACACGCCAGGCTTGAAGCGAGGCGGCACGATGAATTTCAGCGATTGCGCCTGCGGTTGCAGCGGTCCGACCTCAACGGCCGCACCCCACCTCACGGCGGCAGGCCTGCCCGGCACGCCCGCCCGCCCGTCCGGCAGGCGGATCATCTCGACCCGCGTCGGCGCGCCGAGTCGCTCGCCGATCACCGCAACCCCTTCTCCGGGCCGCACCGGTTCACTCGCCCAAAAAACGGCCGGCGGCTCCTCCGCCCAAAGGCGGACCGCAATCAGGAAAAGACCCGCGCACACTTGTGGAAAACGCTTACCGCACATCGTCAACCTCCCGTTTTTTTCCTGTTCCCCTAACCCGACGCCGCTTACCGTTCTCCCAGACAATACAAGTCCCCCAGTGTGCGCAGATAGATCCGGCTCCCGAGAATCACCGGTGTCGCGAACACGCCGGAAGGCAGGGCGTTCGTGAGGATCGCGCCCGGCTCGCGTCCTGTCGGGATGATGTACCCTTTGCCTTTCCGGTCAAACAGATACATCCGGTTTCCCGCCACGGTCGGCGACGAATAAAACGGCACCTTGAAATCCCGTTCCCACAGCACACGGCCGTCAGCCGTGTCGTAACACCGCATCAGCCCCTGGTCCACCACCGCGTACAACAGCCCGTCACGCAACACCGGCGACGGCACATACCCCGCCTTCGCGTCGCTGGACCAGCGCATGTGGCTCGCCGTGACGTCGTCCCGCCCGCCGGCGCGCACCGCCATCAGCTTGCGGTTCGGATATCCGCCCGTGGCATACACCGTGTCGCGGTCAAAGACGGCGGTGGCCACACAGACCCGCTTGGCCGGACCCTCGCAGAACCAAAGCAATCGGCCGGTGTCCGGGTCAAAGCCCCGCGTGCAGGTGCCGCCCACCTGCAAAAGCTGCAGGCGGTTCGCCACCCGCGCGACCACCGCGGGCGCGTACCCCTCCTGCACGTCCCGCAGGCGCGTGCGCCAGACCACCTCACCGGTCGCCCGGTGAAACGCCGTCAGGTATGACCCTTTCGGCCCCTCAACCGGCAGGACCACTGCGGAACGGTAAAAGGTCGGCGAGGCGGAGAACCCCTGGACGGTGTTGTACGGCGCCACCGGCTGGCGCCACCGCGGTTTACCGTCTTCCGCAGAGGCTGCCGCGATCACCACCTCCCTGTCGGTCTGATAGGGCACGAACACCCGCTCCCCGTCGCACGCGGGCGTGGCGGAAGCCGCCGCATTGTCCGGGTGCTGTTTGGGCGCGGGCCCGTCGTAGAGGTCACTCTGCCAGACCGTCGCGCCGGTAACTCGATCCAGACAGAAAAGCCGCAGCGTCACGCGGCCGGCGTTTTTTTCCGCCGCGGTGAGATAGATGCGGCCGGCCAGAATGCAGGGCGAACTGTGGCCGACACCCTTCAGCCGCACCTGCCACACGATCCCGGTCCCCTCCGCCCAACGGCTCGGCGGGGTCTGGCCGTCCGGCGCCAGATTGTCCTGATTGAGACCGCGCCACAGGGGCCAGGAATCCGCGTCCGCCGTAAAGGCTGGCAGGGAGTCCCACCCCTGCCGCGGCGCGACTTCGGGAAGCGCGGTCCCGGGCGTCTGCCCTGTTACCCTGACCCACGCTCCGGCAAGCATCCCCAACAAAACCCATCCCCGGCATTTCCTCATTTCGTCCCCCGATCCGTTTGTGTTTGCACGGGCGTCACAAGGGTTCCGAACCCCGAAACCGCTACCTACAGCCACCGTCGTATCCCCCGGATCACTCTTCCACTTTGACACGGAACCCCACGTCGTAAACCGGTTTGTATTCCTCGTAGCGCCATCGCGAATACGGCGCCGCGAATTTGAGCACGTCGTTCCAGCTCCCGCCTTTGACGACCTTTCGCGCGTCGCCGGGCGTCCAGTCGCTCGCGGTCCATTCCGCCACGTTCCCGATCATGTTGCACAGTCCCCACGCGTTCGGAAGCCCCGAAGCGGAGGAACAATTGAACATGCGTCCGTCGTTCCAGTCCCGCATACAGTAGCCGTGGAAAAGCCCCCCGCGCCCGGACGCGCCGAAATTGTAGGCGGACGTCTCCGCGCCGCAGAGGTTCGCGCAT
>JAVEYH010000127.1:0-9521 GCA_034003585.1 Kiritimatiellia bacterium | reverse complement strand
GAGTTCGATACGCTTGCCCGCCTCGTCCGTCAGCACGGCGCGCGCCCGGCCGCCGCGGTCCAGGCACCGGCCGAAAAACCGGACCCAGCCGCCGGGCGAGGCTTCGGCCCCCAGGTCTCCGTGGACCCACCACACTGCGGGCTCATTCACCACGAACGGTTCGGACGCCGCCCCCTCCGCCACCACGCGGCATGCGGCCAATCCCGCCTCGGCTTCAGCAGGGAGCTCGAAGACCACGCCCGTTTCCGTCACCTTTTCCGGACAAACGCGCCGCGCCCGTTTGAATTCCGCTTCTTCAGCCGGGCGGGGCGCCCCCGCGCGGCCGTTCCGCAGGAACGTCACCTCCACAACCGGATTCGTGCCCCACGCGCCGCCGTGTACCAGGACCCGCTCGCCGGGGTTGACCGGCGCCGACCACCACACCACTCCGGGACGTTCCCGCGCGCCGAAAGAGAGCACTGCCCATAACACCGTTGCCGCCATCCCGATCCGTCGCCGCATGATCCCCTCCCTCTACGCCTGAGCCGCAGCCTCCTCTCGACCAAGAAGAGCGCTACCCCCCTCCACGATTGGCTTATGGCTGGAGTTTCACATATTCATGCGCCACCGTCAACCGCATGTGATCGGTTGGTGGCCGGGGTGCGCGAAGATCATGCGTTTCTGGTGAAAAGGGAAGCGGGTGAGTCGGGAACGCGGGCGTCCCCGCCCGCAACAGCGTTTCCCTCATTAGGCTGAGCGGTCGTTTCTTGAGAGCCAGACCGCGCATCGGAATCGCGCGCAGCCTTTCACATTGCGGGCGGGGACGCCCGCGCTCCCGACTGTGCTTCGCACAAAACACGTGCGAAACTCGCATCCCCGGCCACCAACCGGTTGCCAATCGCATCAACTCTTTCCCTGAACGCCCCAAGAAGGAATGAGGATGAATCATGGGGTGAAAGCCGACCCCAAATCCTCCTTGGGGTGCGGATCCGACAAATCGGCCGCCGCCAAGTTGCCGGAAACATCGCGCAGCTCCAGAGTCAGCGTCCGGTTTCCTTCTCCCGGCTACTGGAAAAGGATCAGGGTTCCGCTCATGTCCGGGACGGTGAGCACAAGCTGACGGTTGTCCGCGAGCGTCACGCTGCAGCCTTCGAGCGCGGCCGCGGCCTCCCCGTTCATCTTCGCGAGCCGATCGGACGTGATGGTGAGCGTCTTTCCTTCAGCAGCCTGGAACAGAACCTGCGCGCCGCCGCCCGCGGCCGCGTAGGACCGGAGACATCGGCTGTCGAGAAGGAGCGTGGGGGTGCCGTAGATGCGCAGATGCCCCGAGGACTTGACCGGAACGTCCGCAAACCCCTCCGCCGGGATTTTGAATTCGAAGATCGGTTCGGTTTTGAACTGGCAGCCGTCGTTCGTGGACGTGCAGAGGATCTGCGGCGCGGCGCCTTCAAAGATGAAACGGGTCTTCGCGCCGTACGCGTCGCCGTTCGGACAGATCAACGATTCCGTCACGGTGAGCGTGCCGTCGTTCAGGTGGAAGACGTTGTTCGTCGCGTAGGAGTTGACGTATTTCGCCGTCACGAGCGCGTTGTCCAAAATCTCGATTTTGTTCTCCCGGCCGTCCGGGCACCCCAGCAGGGCGAGTCGGGAATTCGGGATGGAAAGCCGGGAATCCGTGCCGGAAACGCGCACCCAGGTGCCAGTGGAGGGAAAACCGCCGAACGAGAACCCGTCATAAGGGCCCGTACTCGTGGTGGCGACGCTGAGGAGCCCGCCGCCGACCACTTCGATGTGGTTCGAGATGCCGCACTTGCCCAGACTCACGGCGGAGACGGCCAGTTTGGCGCCCGCCTCAACGCGCGCGCGGTTGAAATCGTTCTCGTGCACATAGGCGAGCAAAGGCCCCTCGTTCGTTTTTCCCGCCACCTGGAGCGTGCCGAGGACAACGGCCTCCGTGCCGCTGCCCGAAACGATGAACGCGTTTGACGAGATCGAAAGGTCGTAATACGTGTTCACCCACCGCTCGCCGTTCGGTCCGCGTTTGTAGGTGTTGTAACCTACCGAACCGTCGTAGGGCAGCAAGCGTCCGGTGCAAAGCCCGCCCACGCTGAGATTCTCCATGTAGAAACGCGACCCGCTGTCCACCTTGAGCATGTTCCCGACCGAATCGCCGCGCCAGACGCCGTAATAGACGTTCCCCACGAAGCAGACGCCCTTGCAGCCGTTCGTGCCGAGACGCGCGCCGTCCGTCACGTGGAGCAGGTTGTTCATGGCCATTTCGCCCACGACGACCGCGCCGTCGTTGCCGTCGTTCGTCCACCAGTCAACGAACGTTCCCTCGCCCGCGATGCGGAGCGTGTTGTTATACCCCCACCGGCCATGGTTGATGAGGGACTTACTGTTGGAACCTCTTACATGCACACGCGCGCCGCCCGTCACTTCGAAGACGTTGTTCGAGGCGTACTGCCCGTTGCTGCCCGCGCCCAGATTGCCTCCCGTCACGTACACCGTCGCGTTGGAGACGAGCCCGTAATTGCCGTAACCGGCGTACCCGATCACGCAGGTGTTGACGTTCGTCCACTCCGCGCCGTCGAGCACGTGGAACGCGTCACCCGTCTGGCCCGCCGTGTTACCGATCGAGCAGGTGCCCGCGCCGATGATTTTCGTGCCCGTGCCCGCGATCACGGTCTTCGTATCGGCGAAGGTCGTGAAATACGCGGAACCGGTGACGCCGTTCGTGAGGTGGACGTTCGCGCCGTAGAGCGTGCGGAACTGAATGCCGCCCCTCAGTTCCGTGCCGGAAAAGGAGACGTCGCTCGTGCCATCGATGTACACGGTCTTCTGTATGCCGTTCGTCATGTCGAGCGTGCCGCCCCGCACGCGGATCGTCTCCGGAGCGGTACGGTACGTGCGGAACGTGAGGAGGTTCGAGTCCTGCGAGTAACCGTAGAGCCGGAGGTTCCGCCCCGTCAGATCGAGATCGAAGGCTGTTCCGCCCGATTCGAAGACAAGACCGTTCAGAAAGAGGTCTTCGCTCAACGTAAGCGGGACGGTGGTTGTCCCCAACGAAACGAACTTCCCGAAAGGCGCGTTCATGATCTCCGTGTCGATCACCGGCACGGTGCCACCCTCCCAGTTCGCCGGTTTGGCGAGGTCCGTCGGATCCGTACCGTCCGCCCCGGTCCACGACGTAAAGGTGTTCGCCGCCGTCGCGCCGTCCGCCGCGCAAAAAACACCCGCAACAACCGCACAAAAAAACCGTTTCATTTACGACTCCTTCCGCGATCATGAGGCATACCGTACCCCGATCACCCACAACGATTCTACCATCCCATCCCGCACTTTTCCGCGGCGAGACATCGAGATGTTTAATTCCTCTTATTATGAAGCGTGAACGATCCGTGTCAATCCTGAAACGGCGCGCCCCTGCGGCGAAGCGCAAACAGGGAATCGCGGTTGACGCTGGCAAACCGTTTTCTTTACACTGGTCGTACGGGATGGACATGACAAACCGGTCCTGCACGAAAGGGAACGCAGATGGAAAAAAGAGTGACGCGACGCGGCTTTGTCGGAACGGCAGGCATGGCGGCGCTGGCGGGCTGCCGCCTCGTTCCCCCGCGGACGCAGGTGACGGACGTGGTCGTGTACGGCGGGACCGCTTCGGGTGTCGTAGCGGCTGTGCAGGCCGCGAAACTGGGCAAATCCGTGATCCTGGCCGGGCCGGACCGCCACTTGGGCGGGCTCTCCGCGGGCGGGCTCGGCTATACCGACTCCGGCAACACGCGGGCGATCGGCGGGCTGGCGCGGGAGTTTTACGGGCGCGTCTACCGGCACTACAGCGACGCGCGCGCCTGGCGCTGGCAGCGGCCGGATGCGTTTCAGAACGAGGGGCAGGGCCGCCGGTCGCGCGTGGAGAGCGAGCGCACCATGTGGACGTTCGAGCCGCACGTGGCGGAGGCGGTCTTCGATGCCTGGATCGGCGAGCACCGCGTTCCCGTCTACCGTGACGAATGGCTCGACCGCGAACACGGCGTGGAGAAGCGTGACGGGCGCATCGTCGCGATCACGATGCGCAGCGGCCGGCGGTTCGAGGCACGGATGTTCCTTGACGCCACGTACGAGGGCGACCTGATGGCGGCGGCCGGTGTCTCCTATCACGTGGGCCGCGAAGCGAACGCCGTGTACGGCGAGACCTGGAACGGCATCCAGCTTGAGGCGTATAACCATCACAAGCACTATTTCATGATGCCGGTTTCGCCGTACAAGATTCCGGGCGATCCGTCCAGCGGCGTGCTGCCCTATGTTTCCGCGGAGCCGCCGGGCAAGACCGGCGACGGGGACCGCCGCGTGCAGGCCTACTGCTTCCGCACCTGCCTGACGCGCCACGCGCCCAACCGCGTGCCCTTCCCGAAGCCGGACGGGTACGACGCGGCCGATTATGAATTGCTGCTGCGCGATCTGCTGACCGGACGCAAGGACTTCTTCGAGAAGTTCGACCTGCTCCCCAACCTCAAAACCGACACCAACAACCACGGCGCGTTCAGCTCGGACTTTATCGGCATGAACTACGATTATCCCGATGCCTCGTACGCGCGGCGGCGCGAGATCATCCGGGCGCATGAGCGCTATCAGAAGGGGCTGTACTATTTCGTGGCGAACGATCCGCGCGTGCCGGCCGACATCCGCGGGAAAATGGCGCGGTGGGGGCTGGCGGGCGACGAGTTCACCGACAACGGGCACTGGCCGCATCAGATTTATGTGCGCGAAGCGCGACGCATGATCGGCGAGCACGTGATGACCGAGCACGACACCCTGAACAAGACGCGGGTGAACGATCCGGTCGGCATGGGCTCCTACACGCTCGACTCGCACAACTGCCAGCGCTACATCACGGCGGAAGGCCATGTGCAGAACGAGGGCGACATCGGGGTCAGGACCCGGGGCCCGTACAGGATAGCGTACGGGGCGATCCTTCCCAAGGCGGCCGAGTGTACGAACCTGCTGGTGCCGGTCTGCGTGTCGAGTTCGCACATCGCCTTCGGATCGATCCGCATGGAGCCGGTCTTCATGATTCTGGGACAAAGCGCGGCGACGGCCGCCGCACAAGCCATCGACGAGGGGTGCGGCGTGCAGGCGATCGATCGCGGGCGGTTGCGCGCGCGCCTGCTTGCGGACGGGCAACGGTTCTGAGGCGAAGGGGGCGGCGCGAAGGGATTGCCCAAGACAAAAAGGGGAGGGAGCAGAACATGAGGATGCCGAGTCGGGCGGGCGCCGCGCTGGCGCTAGGGGCCGCACTGTTCGCCGGAGGCTGTTCCGCCATCCGGACGCCGTCTTTCGAATGGCCCGCACTCCCCCTGCCGTGGCGCGCCGCACCGTCCGGTCCCACGCAAGCCCTCCGGGAAAAGGCGGAGTCCGGCGACCCCGCTTCGCAATACATGCTGGGCTTCTCCCTGCTCTACGGCGAAGGCATGCCGCGCGATGCGGAAGCCGGTCTCGTCTGGCTGAAGCGTGCTGGCGAAAACGGGTATCTCAAAGCCCAGGCCGCGCTCGGCCTGCTTTTTCTGAAAGGCGTGCCCGGCGTGAGCGCTGACGATCGCGAGGCCGCCGTCTGGCTGGAAAAGGCGGCGGCGCAGGGTCATGCGGCGTCGCAATCCAGTCTGGGCGCCCTGCTCTTGTCGCAAACGAGTTCGGCGCATGACCCCGAGGCCGGCGTGGTTTGGCTGAAACGCGCGGCCGGACAGGGTGATGTGGCCTCACAGACGGCGCTGGGGCGGATGTACCAAAAGGGGCTTGTGGTCGCGCAGAATGACACCGAAAGCGTACGCTGGTACCGCAAGGCCGCCGGACAGGGGAATCCGGAGGCGCAAACGCAACTCGGCATCGCGTATTACCGCGGCAAAGGCGTGCCGCAGTCGTTCGATGACGCCCGCCGCCTGTTTGAGGCGGCCGCAACCCGGAATGACCCCCTGGCGATGTCCAACCTCGGTGTGATGGCCAGCCGCGGCGAGGGCATGAAACAGGACGAGGGACAGGCGTTGGGCTGGTTCCGCAAATCCGCCGAACGCGGGCATGCCGACGGCCAGAGCAATCTCGGTGCGGCGTATTACAAGGGCATCGGCGTGGCGCAGGATTACGCCGAAGCGCTGGCGTGGTTCCGGAAAGCCGCGGGGCAGGGACACGCAAGTTCGCAATTCCGGCTGGGCCTGATGCTGGAGGCGGGCCAGGGAACGGCCCCGGACGCGGACGAGGCCGCGGTCTGGATCGGCAAAGCGGCCGCTCAGGGATTTCCGCCTGCGGTCAACCGGATGCGCGAGCGCGAGCCCGGCGCACCGGCCGCGCCGGATCCGGCGCCCTGACCCGCGCGCAGACGAACCGCCGCATCCTTACCTTCCCTTTTTCGCCGCCGCATCGGCCAGCATCGCGAACGCCTTGTCCGGCCCCGCGGCCGACAGGGCCTCGGCCTGGGAGAGCGAAAGGGCGGGCAGGGCGCCGACCGCCGCGTAAAACGCGTTGCGCCGTTTCAGGTCCGCGAACTCCGTCCGCGCGCGTTCGCCGACATAGGGCGCATCCGCATAGCGGCCGAGCACGGCGTGCCCCACCATGACACGCATGCCCTGCGTAAACGCCGCCGCGTACCGGCCCAGCACCGGTCCGGCCAGATCATCCGTGAACGGCAGGCCGCCCTTGTTCATCTCCGTGCCGATGTTGATCGGCAGGTCGCGCCGGATGGCGGCGTTCACCATCTCGTCCAGCTTCGCGCGTTTCAGGGCCGCCTCGTCCGGTTTCGCGAGATTCCAGTTACGGTCGGGAATGATGTTGAGCGCCGCGCACCCTTTCGCGGTCATCCGCTCCAGCAGCCGCTCGCAATCCGCCTCGCCGCCGCTGGTCCCGTCCAGCCAGGCCACCGTGGGGATCGCATGGCAGGCCAGCACCCAGCGGATGAAATCGTCCGCCAGCGGGAAGGTTTGCGCGGTGGGCTGGATATACCCGAGGCCGCCGCGTTTCGCCAACGCGTTGCGCACCAGATCCTCCATCTTCGGCACATCCGCGCCGAGTGCCGCGAACGCCTCCGTGCCGCACTTCAGCACCGGCGACCAGAACGCCGCCCGCTCCGCCGGGTCCGGCATCACCGTGCGGGAGCGGGCGCAGTAGGCGCGCACGATGTGCCGCTCCGTGGCCACGCCCATGGGCGTGAGGGGCAGCACGTCGCGCCCGTAATCGATCGC
Source organism: Kiritimatiellia bacterium (assembly GCA_034003585.1). Classification (GTDB taxonomy): domain Bacteria; phylum Verrucomicrobiota; class Kiritimatiellia; order RFP12; family UBA1067; genus JAPXSY01. Next base: position 2,316 of record JAVEYH010000127.1, on the reverse strand, counting down.
GATGGCGGGCAGCGCGGCGTTGACCCGGCCGAGGAGCGCCAGATTGCGCTCCCGCGCCCCGTCGCGCAACCGGGCCAGGGTCCGGGCCTGCGCGGTCTCCGGATCGGGCAACCGGGTGAACCCGCACCCCATGATGTACGTGACGCCCGGCTCACCGGGCGAGCTGATCTCCGCCTCCGCGAATTCGGGCACATAGGCGCGGGTCTCCAGATGCACCGCCGTGCGCAGGCCCAGGCGCAAGCCCGCCTCCGTGAATTCCTCCAAGCCGTCCAGCACATCAAAATCGCAGAGCCCCGCGGCGCACAGACCTTGGACGCGGCAGACGTACGCCACACTGGAAGGCGACCACCCCTCGGCGTTGTAAGAGAAGAACGAGTGACAGTGCATGTTGAAGTTCGCGCCGGGTTCCGGGAACCGCGCCCCCCGGCACGCCTTCCGGAGCGCATCGCGCCGGATACCGGCGTCAAAATCATTCAGCGCCTCGGGAATCTGAATCGTGTGCATAAGCGTTTCCTTTCGCGAAAAGAAAAAGAATAACAGAAAATGCCGTAGAGCGGAAACGGGAACGGAACCGCAGCCTTTTCGGCTTGCCCGGAGGCGTGCCGCGGATTATGGTGTGGCATGATTTCGTGCCTTGCCCTGCTGCTTGCCGTGGCGGCCGCGGGCGGCGCGGCGGGCGCCGCGCCCGCGGCGTTCGGGGCCGCGGCCGTTTCGGCCGCGCTCGCCACTTGGCTGTTGCGCGCGGATCGCGGCGTGCCCCGCGCCAACCACGTCACCGTGACCCTGGACCCGCTGGAGCCGGACAGCGGCACGCTGCGGGAGGGAATCCGCGAAGCCTTGGGGCGCGTGCGCGACACCCACCGCCCGGCCCGCCTGCGCATCCAGGCCCGCCGCGAGGCGGACCGCCCGCGTCTGCGGCTCGGCCTGAACCGTGACGGGGATCTCGATCTGATCCGCGATCTGCGGCATGTTCCGCTGAAACAACCCGGCGTCTGGATCCCGGATCACCCGGTGCCGCTGAATCTGCCCCACACGCGCTGCGTGACGTTGCGCCTGACCCCCGCGGGCGGCGGCCGGGTGCGCGTCCGGCTCGCGCCGTTTTACGCCTGGCCCCCGCCTCCGGTCTGGGCCCTGCTGGCAGCGGGCATGGTCGCCGCCTGCCTCCTTGACCAGGCGGAACTACTCGCCGGACTGCTGGGATTTGCCGCCCAAGCCTATCTGCTGCGCCAGCAGAACGAGCGTGCGTCCTAGTACCCACAGGTCCAGCGTTGCCGAACCGTTGCCGAGGTAATAGAGGTCCAGCAGGCACATCTCGTCAAACGTCCGGCGGTTGCGGCCCGCCACCTGCCACAACCCCGTCATGCCGGGGCGGCCCCGGAGCCGCAAGGCATGCTCCGGACGCGTGTAATGGTGTTGGTCGCTCTGCGGCAGGGGGCGCGGCCCGACCAGCCGCATCTCGCCCCGCACCACATGCAGGAGCTGCGGGCACTCATCCAGAAACGTGTTCCGCAGCAACGCGCCGAAGCGGGTCACGCGCGGATCGTTCTCCAGCTTGAACAGGCGTCCCGGCACGGCTTGCCTGCGCTGCAGGCGGGCGTGCAGCCGTTCAGAGGCGCGGCGCATGGTGCGGAATTTCAGGAATCCGAACGGACGCCCGTTCTCACCGAAACGAATCTGCCGGAACAGAACCGGCGGGCCGTCCGTGACGAGGATCAAAAGCGCGATCAGCCCCAACAGCGGCAGGAGCGCGGCCAGCAGTATCCCGGCAAGCACCCGTTCGGCGGCGGCGTACGCGGCCGCCGGCGGGCGGGGAGCGCGGAACACATACCGTCCCGCCGCGACCCCGCGGCCGTTGGGCCGGCAGCCCGCATAGCGTGCCAGCGCCGGCACCTGCTCCGGCGCCACGGCCGCCTCCGCGCCCTCGCGGACCGCCGCCGCGACAAACGCCAGCAGCTCGGCGGCCCCGGCTTCCCCCGTCTGTGTGTACATGCGCGTCATCCCAATGCCACGGATTATCCCTTTTCGGCGCTGCGGCATCAAGAGCGGAAAGCCCGCCTTTCAGCAATTCTCATTATGGCATTTTCCCCGACATCGCGATCGCTGTCGGGACCGAAATCGTTGAAATACTCTGGGATTCGATAGCGATCCCGATAGCGATCGCGATTTCGACTGTGCCTCTTTGCAAAATTAGAATTGCTGCTCCCTTTACTTCCCGTCCCCGCCCGCCTACAATCCCGGTCATGTTGTCGCCCGATTTCCACGCACATTTCATGCGCCTGGCCCTGCGGGAGGCGGAGCGGGCCGAGTCCGCGGGCG
>JAVEYH010000126.1:0-9538 GCA_034003585.1 Kiritimatiellia bacterium | reverse complement strand
AGAGCGCGAAGGCGAAGCCGATGCCGCGGAACAGGGTCGTCCACGGGATCTCCAGGGCGATCGGCAGGCCGCCGAAGGGCATCCAGGCCCGGGTCCAGCCGGTGAAGGTCCAGCCGATGCAGAGGCCCGAGACCAGGCTCAGCGCGATGCCGCACACGCCGGTCAGCAGCGCTTCGGCGAGCAGCAGACGGCCCAACTGGCCGCGCGTCATGCCGATCGCGCGCAGGACCGCGATCTCGCGCGCCGAGGCATGGAACGAGGCGATCAGCAGGGTGGCCATGCCGGTTGACAGGACGATCAGCGACCAGAACGGCGCGCGGGCCATGTCGCCGATGAGGTCGGCGCTGTGCGCGATCGTGCCGTCGGCGATCTCGTCGCGATGGTGCACGCGCACGGTGCTGCCGCTGCCGACCGCGAGCGTCTTGCGGATGCCGGCCTCCAGCCGCTGCCCCGCGGCCAGCGGATCCATGGCGCGGTAGGCCTCGCTGAGGTTCAGCCAGAGGAAGCGGGTGGTTTCGGTGTTGCCGCTCCATCGCCGTGCGGTCTCCTCGCTCACGAAGACCGGCCCCATCGTGCCGCCCGGCATGCCGTGGCGGCCGCGCATCTGGGCGCGGGAGGTCACCAGGTGCCAGTTGAGGTCCACCACGCCCGCGATGGCCAAGGAGACGGTTTCGGGCCGTGCCGCGTCCGGTCCGCCGCGCCCGCGCCCCGGGTGCGGGCGCGTGACGATCCGCAGGGTTTCGCCCTTCCGCAGCCCGGTCTCGCGCGCGAACATCAGGGTGATGAGGCAGGCGTCGCCCCGGGCCAGGTCCGCGGCGGCCTGGCGCGGCTCGCCCGCGACGAACCGGAACGGCGCCAGCGGGCGGTCGCCGCCGAACGCGGCGTGGGGCTCCGCGCCGAACAGCAGCACGTTCGGATTCGCCGGCGGCCTTCCCGAAACGCGCGCCACGCGCGCGGTGAGCGCCGCGTCCAGGGGAAACTGGGCCGCCTCGACAGCGAGGCAGCGCTGTTGGCCGACGCCCTCCAGGCGGGCCACCCCGGCGGCGGCGCCGCGGCCGGCGCCGCCCGGCAGCAGGGAGACGATCACGTCCGGGAACGTGGGGCTGGGAAGGAAGGGCCGGGTCAGCGAGCTGCCCCAGATGTGGATCGCGGCGAAAGAGCCCAGCCCGACCGTCAGGGTGATCGCCATGCCTGCCGTGCGCGGGATGTCGCGGCTGATCCGGCGGTGCAGCAGCACCGGATCGAGCGCCAGCAGCGCGCTGACAACCGGCCCGCCAAGCCGCTCCGTCGCGCGGATGAAGCCGGGCAGGACCAGAACCAGGCCGAGAAGGTGCAGCGGGATCCCCACGGTCAGCAGCAGCACGCTCCGGCACAGGGCCGTCAGCGGCAGGGGCAGGACAAAGAGCAGCATGGGGAAGAGCAGCGCGAGACCGCACGCCGTGCGCCGGAGGGGGATCGCGCGCGCGTCGCGCTCCGGTTGCCCGCCGCCGTGTTCCGCCGCCAGCGCTTCCAGCGGCGCGATGCGCCGCGCGCGGCGGCAGGGCCAGAGCAGGCTCAGGAGCGTCAGCACCGCGATCCCCGCGGCGGTCGCCGCCGGGGTGGCCCAGCCCATCATGACCCCGGCGGGGAAGGCCTCCGCGGCCCGCCGCACGAATACCGTCAGCGCGGCCCAGCCGCCCAGCAGGCCGAGCGCCCAGCCGCAGGCGCCCATGATGAGGCCTTCCAGCGCCACCATCCGGGCCACGTCCCCGACCGTCATGCCCGCCGCGCGCAGGAGGGCCATCCCGCGCGTGTTCTGCGTGACGCCGAGGGTCAGGGCGTTGAAGAGCAAACAAAGCGCGGTCAGCACCGAGAGCGTCAGGAGCAGCGGCGCCTGGCGCTTGAAATTCGAGAGCTGGTCGCTGACGTGCTGCGCCTCGATCTGCCGCCGGTCGGTGAGGGTGAAGCGCGGGGGTGCGGCGGCGGCGCTCTCCGCGGCGGCGGGCGGCGGCAAGCCGGTTGCGGCGCGCAGGGCCTCGGGCGTGGCGCCGGCGCGCAGGGCGCAGAGCAGCAGGTTCGGCTGCGGGTCCCAGACGCCGCCCGCGGCCTGGCGCACGGCACCGATTGTGCCGAACGCGGCGGGGAAGCCGTCAACCGCTTTGGGGAACGCGATCACCGCGCCGATCCGGACCGTCACCGTGCCGTGCGGCGTGATAAGGACCAGCGGCGTGCCGCACGGCGGCGGCGGCAGCCTGCGGCGGGCGAACACCGACGAGCAGATGGCCACCACCGGTTCCGGACTGGAGGGGTCCGGCCACTCGCCGGTGACCTTCGCCTCGGCGTAGGGGCAGCCGTCCGGAGGCGCGAGCGTGAGCGCGGCCACGAGCGGGGGGCCTTGCAGGATCGCGCCGCCGGGGCGGAAATCCAGGGTGGTGCGGATCACCCGGCAGGCGAGCGCGGACTCGACCTCCGGCCGCGAGAGAACGGCTTCCACAAGCTTCGGGGGCAGCGCGGCCGGAGGCGTGGCAGGCCGGGCGGCGCCGCGCGCCGGGCGGCGCCCCGCGCCGCCGGCCGAGACCCAGCAGGAGAACGGCGCGGTCATGCGGCGGACCGTTTCGCGGCCCTGCCCCATGGCGGTCAGGGTCAGGCCCAAGGCCCAGACCATCAGGCCCGTGGCGGACGCCACACCGAGGACCGCCATGGCGAAGCGCATCTTGCCGCGCGCCAGTGTCTTGCATACCAATCGGATGAGCATGGGGTTCGCCTTGTCAGGGTTGGCGCATGGCCGCCACATACCGCTCGGAGATGCGGGTCGCGTCATGCCGGGTTTCCATCTCGCCGATCAGGCGACCGTCCTTCAGCAGGTGGACCCGTTCCGCGGCGGCGGCGACCACAGGGTCGTGGCTCACCAGCAGGATCGTGCAGCCGCGCTCCGCGTGAATGCAGCGCAGAAGCTCGCAGAAGGCGTGGCCGGCCGGGGAGTCGAGGTTGCCGGTCGGCTCGTCCGCCAGCACGAGATCGGGGGCGGTCACCAGCGCGCGCGCGATGGCCACGCGCTGCCGTTCGCCGCCGCTCAGCTTCGCGGGGGTGCGGTGGCGCAGGGCGGTCAGCCCCAGCCTCTCCAGCAGCGCCGCGAGCTCCCCGGCGTGCGGGGTCCGGCGGTCGAGCAGCAGCGGCAGGACGATGTTCTCCTCCGCCGTGAGGGTGGGGATCAGGTTGAAGTCTTGAAAGATCAGGCCGATGCGGCGGCGGCGGAAGCACGTGGCCGCAGAATCCGTCATGGCCGAGAGGCGGGCGCCGCCCACGCGGATCTCCCCGGTGTCCGGGCTGAGCAGGCCCGCCAGCAGGTGCAGCAGGGTGCTCTTGCCCGAACCGCTCGGCCCCATCACGGCGTCGAACGCGCCGCGCCGCAAGGTCAGATTCACGCCCTCCAGCACCGCCACGCGGTTCGAGCCCGAACCGAAAGCCTTGCCCAGCTTCCGGACCTCCAATGCCATCCCTTCCTCTGCCGTCATGGGTTCCACCTTCTTTCGGCCGCGCCCGGAAAAAAACGCCGGGGGTACCGCGTGCGCCGGATCCGCCGGGGTGCGCCGCGCCGCCGCGTGCGGTATTGGATGTAACGGCGGCGGAGGGTTCCCGGTTCATTGCGGCGCCGTTTCGCGCGGCGCGAAAAAAAATAAAAAAAGGGGGTTGACACTTTGTCCGCCTTGCTGTATTCTTCAGGCAAAGATCGGGGTGAGAAGAGTCATTTCCGGTCTCAGGGACACATCAGGAGAAAGGAGGCGATTTCTGATTTTCCCTTTTGCGGACGCCGGAGACCACCTGGCAGGACCGCATTCCGGCTCCATCGCCGGAAAGGCCTGCGGGTGAGGAAAGCGGCCTGATCGGGCGACTGACCCACGCAGACGACGGGGGACTTGCCAACCTGAGGAAACGGACCGGGCAACGGGTACGGCGGCTTACGCCAAAAAAACAAAGGTTGCACCGTGGCTGGAAGTACGAGGGCGAGGCAACGCATCCTTCATCGCTGACTGAAAAAAAATCGGGATTCTTTCCGAGGCGCGCGTGAAAAGGGGAGAGGAAACATAGCCCCGGAACGCCTGAAAGGCGGACCGGCGACGATTCAAGACAACGCGAAAGGAAGTGTTTTCTGAGTAACGATACAATAAGCGCAAACGCTTAAGGGTTCCCCGCGAAATCGTGAGGGAACCCTTTCTTTTTGTGCTTTATGAACCGATCAGGGCAAAGGATAACGGATTTGTTCTCACACAAAGGCAAAAAGCGCACAACGTTTTTACAGCATCGGGGATGAGGACGAGAACGAGGACGACAAAACGAATCGTACTCGAATCATACCTCATTTCCCTTCGTGCACTTCGTGGCTTCGTGTGAGATACTATCCGGGTTTTGTGACAGATGTTAATGAAATCACGACGGATCAGGGGGAGACGAGATGAGAAAACGTGGCGGAGCGGGATGGCGGATGGCCCTGCCGGTTTTGGCGGGCTTGGTTGTGTGCGGGCGGGCGGAAGAGCCAACACGGAGTCTGATCGAGCTCCGGACCTACTCCTGTTCGAGCGTGGCGAAGCGCGACGAGCTGATCCGGGTTTTTGACCGGGCGCTGATTCCCGCGCTGAACCGCCAGGGGATCGCGGCGGTGGGGGTGTTTCGGGGAGAGGCGGCGGGTAACGGCGGCGACCGGACCTGGGAGACCAACGTGTTCGTGGTGATCCCCCACCGTGATGCGGCGTCGCTGACGGCGTGCGACACCCGCCTGCTCGCGGACGAAGCGTTCCTGCGGAACGCCGACGCGCTGTTCCGCGCGCCCATGGCGTCGCCGCTGTATGACGCCTGCGGCGCGGCGCTGCTGCTGGCGTTTGAAAGCTGCCCCGGCGTGTCGGCGGTGACGCGTTCACCCGACCGCGTCCTGCAGTTGCGGATTTACAACAGCTACACGGAGGAGCGCAACGCCAAGAAAATCGCGATGTTCGAGGCGGGCGGCGAGATCGCTCTCTTCCGCGAGTGCGGCCTGACGCCGGTCTTTTTCGGCCGCGCGCTGGCGGGCGGCCGGATGCCGAACCTGACCTACCTGCTCGGCTTCCCAGACCGGGAGGCGCAGCGAACCGCCTGGGAGCGTTTCCGCGCGCACCCCGGGTGGCTGAAACTCAAGGCCGACCCGCAGTACCGGGACACGGCCAACAAGATCGCCAATATCCTGCTGCGCCCCTCGCCCGGGTCGCAACTCTAAGCGGAAACGGTCACTCGACGGGCTTGCAGAGTGCGCAATGGCGGCAGTCGAGTTCGAGGGGCAGCGGGGCGGCCTCGCCGCGGCGCCGCGCGGAGACGGCCTGCAGGTGGTTGAGGAAGGCCAGGACCAGGCCGAGGGACAGGAACCCGCCCGCGGGCAGGATGAAGAGCACCATCGCGCGGTTGTGGATCGCGGTGAAGGCGAGGTCGCCCCAGACGGTGACGCTCCCGTTCCCGGTGAATTCGCGCAGCGCGGCGATCACGGCGAGCGCGATCGTGAACCCGATCCCCATGCCGACCCCGTCCGCCGCGCTGCTCAGGACGCCGTTTTTGGAGGCGAACGCCTCGGCCCGGCCGAGAATGATGCAGTTCACCACAATGAGCGGGATGAAGATCCCGAGTTTCTCCCACAGGGCATAGGTGTAGGCCTGCATCAGCAGGTCCACCATGGTGACGAACGCGGCGATGACCACGATGTAGCAGGGGATGCGCACCGCGGCGGGGATGAGTTTCCGCAGCGAGGAGATCACCACATTGGAGCAGACCAGCACGAACGTGGCGGCCAGGCCCATGCCGAGGGCATTCTCCAGCGACGTGGTCACGGCCAGGGTTGGACACATGCCGAGCACCAGCCGGAAAGTCGGATTCTCTTTGATGATGCCGCGGGTCAGGTCAGTGAACAAGCTCATGATTTCCTGAGGGTTGCGAACAGTAAAAGGGACATTATCCTGAAAGGCTGCGGGAAAAGCAAGCGTGCGCCCAAGAAGGGTTGCGTCGCGATTTCCCCAGCTCCCGCCACAAAAACGGGGCGTTCCTCACACGAAGCCACGAAGTCCACAAAGGGATATGGGGTATGATTCGATTACGAGTACAATGCGTTGTGTCGTCCCCGTCCTCGTCCCCTTCCCCTTTTTCGTCATCGTCCTCGTCATCGTCATCGTGCTCGCCCCGTCCTCGTCCTCGTCCCCGTCCCCGTCCTCGTCCCCGTTCTCGTCCCCCTTCCCCGATGCTGTAAAAACACTTTGTGTGCTTTGTGCCTTTGTGTGAGAACAATTCCGTCATTCTTTGCCGTGATCGGGCCGTGCAAAAGGAACTCCTCCGGTCACGGGAGCAGGGCCAGGCCGATCAGGGTCGCGAGGGTAGCGTAGAGCACGGTCGGGATCAGATTGCGCAGGATGATCCGGCCCTCCTCACGGGTCACCCCGGTGGTGGCGCAGACGGCGATCACGTTGTTGATGCAGGTCATGTTGCCGATCGCGCCGCCCACGGATTGCAGGGAGACGATCAGCGCTGGGGCGAGGCCCAGAAGCCGCGCGGTGTCAAACTGCAGGGCCGCGAACAGCGTGTTGGAGACCGTGTTCGAGCCGGAGACGAAGGCGCCCAGAACGCCGATATAGGGGGAGATGAAAAGGTAACAGCCGCCGAACCGCTCTTTCATGGCCACCGCGATCTGGCTGAGCATGCTGTCGAGACCCGAGTGGTTGACGTCCGAGTACCGCATCAGTTGCACCAGCGCCACGCCGGCGACCAGGGCCAGGGCCGCGTTGCGGAGCGACCGCGCCGTTTGCAGGCAGATCGCGCGCACCGATTTCACGGGCACCCCGAAGCCGAGTGACGCCGTCAGCGCGACCAGCACGAAAATCACTCCGGGGTTGTTGAGAACCCGCCAGGTCCAGGACAACCCGTCGATCCCCAGAATATCGGGGACCGTCAGCGTGACGGCGGCGATCCGCGCCCGGATGCCGAGCTGCGGCAACCGCGTGAGCAGGAGGATCAGGGCGATCGCGCCGTACGGCAACCAGGCCCGGAACGGGGTCATCCGCGCGGCGCGGGGCGCGGCGGCGCTTTGCTCCGGTTCCGGGACGGGCGGCGCGTAGCCCTCAAAAACCCAGGTCTGACGCGGCATCAGCAAGCCTTTCCGGGCCGCGCACACCACGAGCGCCAAACCGATGATGCCGCCCAGCAGGGAGGGCAGCTCGGGCCCGATGAACCGCGCGACGAGATAGTAGGGAACGGTAAAGGCGGCCCCCGCAAACAGCGCGAAGGGCAGGATTTCGAGCGCGGGCCGCAGTGAGAAGGCCCGTTTGCCCCGGAACAGGAGGGTGGCGGAGAGGACCGCCACCCAGGGCATCAGGATTCCGGCCAGCCCGTGGATCAGGGCCGTGGTGACGGTCAGGTCCCGCAGAAACGCCTCCCGCGGGATCCCGGCGGCGTCCAGCGCGCCGCCCAACACCGTGACCGCCGTGACGGTCGGGGTTCCGGCCGCGCCGAAACTCACCGGGGTACTGTTGCACACCAGGGCCACGGTCGCGGCCGCCACAGGCGGAACCCCCAGGCCGACCAGCAGCGGCGCGGCCAGCGCCGCCGGGGTTCCGAATCCGGCAGCCCCCTCCAGAAACGCGCCGAACAGCCAGGCGATGATGATGATTTGCACGCGCCGGTCCGTCGTGATTTCCGAGAATCCCGCGCCGATCGCCTCCATCACGCCCGCCCGCATCAGGATGTTCAGCAGCAAAATCGCCCCGAACAGGATCAGGAGGATGTCGACTGCGGAGAGCGCGCCCAGCAGCGAATAGGCCGTGACGTGCCGCACATCCATCCGCCAGACCGTGAGGCAGAGCGCGGCGGCCGTGAGCCAGGACAACAGCAGGGCCCGGCCCGAGGGCTGGCGGAAAACCAGCATCAGACCCAAGGCCGCGATCACCGGCAGAGAGGCGAGTATCGCATTCATCCGGACCCCGTTGGTTGGCTGCGCGTGCGGGAGGGGGACGGCTGCCGCCGGGCGGCCGCACGCATCCCGCCCGAGCGGATACAAAAACCCCGCGAAGATTCTGTTCGGCATCAGATCAGCGCGGTGCTGAAATAACGCTCGGCGCGGTCGGGCAGGATCGTGACGATCCGGCGGTCATGCCCGATGCGCGCCCCGGTTTCGATTGCGGCCCAGACATTCGCCCCGGCCGAGGTGCCGGCCAGCGCCCCTTCCTCGCGCGTCAGCCGCTGCGCGGTGGCGATCGCCTGCTCGTCAGTGACCGTGATGATGTCATCGATGATCGACACGTCCAGAACATCGGGGATGAACCCGTCGCCGATGCCCTCGATCCGGTGCAGGCCGGGCTCCTGTCCGAGCAGGGCGGAGGCCTGGGCCGGCTCCACGGCCACCACGCGGACCGCCGGATGGCGCTCTTTGAGAAACCGGCCCACGCCAGCCAGCGTGCCGCCGCTTCCGACACCCGCGACAAACGCGTCAACCCGCCCGTCCATCTGTTCCCAGATTTCCCTCGCCGTGGTGAGATAGTGAATCTCGGGGTTGTCGGGATTCACGAACTGGCCGGGAATGAAGAGGTCCGGAATCTCCCGCCGCAGTTCCTCCAGTTTTCTCAGGCAGCCGTTGAGACTCTCCGCCGCCGGTGTGCAGACCAGTTCGCCGCCGAAGGCCCGGATGATCTTGCGCCGCTCTTCGCTCATGTTGTCAGGCATCACAATGATCACCCGGTAGCCCTTACGCACGCCCACGAAGGTGATTCCGATCCCGGTATTGCCGGAGGTGGCCTCGGCAAGGGTCATGCCGGGGCGCAGGTCGCCGCGCCGTTCGGCCTGCTCGATCATGTGCAGCGCCACCCGGTCTTTGACGCTGCCCGCCGGGTTGAGATATTCGGCTTTCGCATAGAGGGGGAAGGGCGCGATCCGGTCGAGTTTCAGTAACGGCGTGTTGCCGATGGTGCCCAGAATGCCTGTCCAGCCTGCCATGACGCGAACGCTCCTCCCGCTCCTCCCGCACGTTTCCTGCCGTGCGGGCCGTATGATTGCGAGACTCTACCACACGCCCGCTGGCGACGCAACGGTCCGGTGGGGTGCGGGTCCGTTTCGTGGAAACGGCCCCGTGCCCAAGGAGGAAGGAGGAGGGAGAAGTTAGGAGTTTGAAAACGGAGCGCCCCTGTAAAACAACGCCGTTCTTGAGATTTCACACCGTTCCGGCACGGACCGGCTGCCGACACTGCCGTGCGGACGCCTCGGGGAGGCGTCCCCACCAGGCGGAGGTAGGGCGGTTTCCCCGAAACCGCCGCCGTGCGCGCCATCCCAATTGCCGCATGAACGCATTTTCCTCCCTTGGCACGCCATTTGAACGAATACCCGAATAAACTAATGAACTAATGCACGAATGAACTTCCCCCTCCCCGCATCCTGTCACCATGTGCACAAGCCGGTGGCCTCCTGGATGCGGGCGAGAAGCGTCCGCCGCCGGGAGTCGTCGCGGAAGGCACCGTAGCCGGTGGAGAAACGCCGGCCATTACGGTTCCCCCACAGGTCCTCC
>JAVEYH010000125.1:0-9905 GCA_034003585.1 Kiritimatiellia bacterium | reverse complement strand
CGTCGCCGTCAGCGAAATGTCCTCGCCGACCGTCCCGCCCGTCGCCACGTCCGTCGCCGTGATCTGCCCGCCCGCCGTCACCGTGACCGCGCCGTTCGCCGTGTCCACGTCCAAGAGGTTGATCGCGTCGGTCTCGCTGATCGTGATGCCGCCGGCGCCCGTCACCGATGCGTCGAGCGTCGCCACCGTGGTGTTCAGGTCGATGCCCGTCGCCGCGTCCGCCGTCAGCGTGCCCGCCGTCACCAGCCCCGCGCCGCTCTTCGTGATCGCCGCGGCCGCGTCGAGCGTCACATCCGCCGCGCCCGCGTCCACCGAGACCACCTCGATGCCGTCGGCGGTCGCCGTCAGCGAGATTTCCTCGCCGACCGTCCCGTCCGTCGCCACGTCCGTGGCCGTGATCAGCCCGGAAGCCGTCACCGTGATCGTGCCGTTCGCCGTGTCCACGTCCAAGAGGTTGATCGCGTCGGTCTCGTTGATCGCGATGTCGCCGGCGCCCGTCACCGAGGCGTCCAGCGTCGCCACCGTGGTGTTCAGGTCGATGCCAGTGGCCGCGTCCGCCGTCAGCGTGTCCGCCGTCACCAACCCCGCGCCGCTAATGGCGCCAGCGGAAGCCGTCAGGGTCACCCCGTCCAGTGCCGTCACAGCGCCGTCGGGCGTGATGTCGCCTGCGGTGGCACCGGCCGCGACCGCGATGTCGCCGCCGGCAGCCAGCGTCTCGAGGCTGCCCGCCGCATTGACCGTCACGCCGCCGGATCCCGAGGTGCCCGCAGTCACCGTGATCAGGTCGTCCGCCTCCACCGCCGCATTGACCGTGATGTCGCCCGCCGCGGTGAGGGTTACCGTGGCCGGATCGATCGCGCCGTCCAGGGTGATCGTGCCGCCCTGGGCCAGCAGCGCCACATCGCCGCCTGCGGTGATCTTCGCGGTCGTTCCGACATTGCGGCCCGCCGTTAATGCAACGTTGTTTTGGGCGAGGATCGCCTGACTGACGGTGAGGTCACTTCCGGCACCCTGGGCCTGCACCGCGAGACTTCCGTTGATGGAGGTCAGTTCCGTAACCCAATCCACCGTGCCGATCTCCAGGGACTGGGCGTTCACGAGGGAGAGTCCGCCATCGGCTGTGCCCGCGACGGCGTCCAGCAGGTTCGCGCCCTCTAACGTCACCATGCCGTCCGCATTCAACGCCAGCCCCGCGCCAGCGATCCGTCCGGCTGTCTGCTGGATCACGTCATCAGAAGTCAGCCACACATCTCCCAATGCGTCCACATCCGCTCCCAGGAAGAGGCCGTTCACACCGGTCAGCATGACTGATCCGTCGGGCGCCGAAACGGCCCCGTCCGTGGTCAGTGTGCCGTCCCAGGACGAGATCTCAATGAGGTCGCCGTTGTCGGATACCGCGGAGTGGACCACCAGATCGTCCTGGTTGACGAGTTGAATATTGCCGTCCGCATGCGCGGTGAGGTTGTTCAGATGGTTTTGCGTCCAACCCACAAAGATATCCCCGGCCGTGGCCTCCAGCGTCACATTCCCGTCCACGCTCCAGGTCTCGGACTGCGACAGCATCGCACCGTCGGTCGTCAGGTCCAGATCGCCGGTCAGATCGAGCGAGCCGAGTTGCAGCGAGGTGGTGTCGTGCAGCGTCAGGCTGTGAAACGCAGCCGGGAGCGTCACGCTGCCGGTGAAGGTGTTCGCCTCATCGAGCAGGATGGAGTTCGCGGCCGATACGGAAAGAACCGTGTTGCCCCCCACCGTAATGACGGCGCTGTCCGTAATGTCGCCGTTCAGCGCGGTGACGTTGAGGTTACCGCCGATCGTAGTCAATCCTGAGACCCCGTCCACGGCGCCGAGATCCAACGCCTGACTGTTCACCAGCGTGACCGTCCCGCCGGCCTCACCCGCCACCGTGCCGATCAGGTTGCCGGCACCGTCCAGCGTCACGGCAGCCCCGGCGTCAAACACCAACTCATCGGTGTACACACTGCCGGCGTTCTGCACGATCCCGTTCCCCGCCTCCAGCCGCACCAGCGCGCCCGGAGTTGCCTCTGTATTCAGATTGTTATTCAGCGTCAGCGTGCCGCCGGCGGAAACCGTGATGGTTCCGATGTGGGTGTCCAAGGACTCCAGAACGATGTCGCCGCCCGCCGTATAGGTGATGCTGTCCCCGGGAACCCAGCCGCTGTACCCTATGGAGCCGGGATTCATGGTGATCGACCCGTCCAAAGCCGTGACGGAAAGGCTGCCGGCTCCCGGATACCCGACATCGAGCGTCGCGTTCTGAACCACGCTGTCGCGGGCCAACACCGTGGCGTCGCCGCCGTCCACATAGACATTCGCGTTCAGCGTGATGTCCGAGCCGTCGCCGTTTGCCGCCAGCAGCAGGTCGCCGCCCGTCAGCGTGCCATCCACGGACAGGTTTATCCCTTGATCCACCGTCAGATTCCCGTTGAGCGTTTCCACCTGTATGCCCAAGTCTGTCGTGATTCCCGTCAAATCCCCCACCGCGCCGACCTGCAGGGCATCGGATTCCAAGAGATGGAGCCCGCCAGCCGTTGACTCCGCCGCCACCGTGTTGACCGTGATATCCAGCGGATCGCCCGACGCGCCGATGTTGCCGTCTGCCGTCATCGCGAGCTGATCCGCCACGATGTTGACGGTCCTGACCCCGTCCGGAACCGAAAAGCCTTCGGCGTCCGGCGTCACCGTGTCCGCCTGCAGATCCGTGATCGCGCCCGTTCCCGCGTCGAGCGTCACGTCCGCCGCCGCGCCCGCGCCCGCCGCGACCGACCCCACCGCGATGCCGACGCCCGTCAGCGTGATGTCGTTCGCGTCGTTGTCCGTCAAACCCGCCACATCCGTGGCCGTGAGCAGTCCGCCCGCCGTCACGGTGATCGCGCCGTTGGCCGTATCCACATCGGCCAATGTGATGCCGTCCGTGTCGGCCAGCGTCAGCGCAAGCCCCGCATGCGCCGTCACGCCGCCCTGAAAGTCGTTCGCCGCATTGTCGAGTGTGATGGCGCCCCCCGCGGCAGTCAGGTCCGCCGCGCCGGCGACCGTCACCGCGCCCACCGTGTTTTGCAGGATGTCCTGACCGCTCACGGCCGCGGCCGCGTTGCCGCTGAAGGCTCCGCCCAGTTGCAGGTCGTCCGCGGCGTCGCCCGCCAGGGTGAGCGTGATGGTGCCGCCGCCCACCTCGTCGATCACGATCGAGCCGCCCGCGGCCGCCAGCGCGGCCTGCGGTGCCGTGACCGCGCCGTTCATCGAGACTTCGCCGCCCAGCAGGGCCGCCAGGGTCCCGGCGGCGATATTCGCGCCGCTGTCCACCTGCACCCGGCCGGCGCCGTTGATCGTGCCGTCAAAATTCATGTTGCCGGCCAGGAAATCCGCATCGGAAATGTCCATGGCCGCGGCCACGAAGGCCGCGCCGACATTGATGCTCGCGCCGTTCTGGATGAAGACGCCGTTGGGGTCCACCACCCAAACGCCGCCGTTGGCGTTGATCGTACCCGCGATCTGTGTGCCGTCCATACTCGCCGTGATACGGTTCAGGGTCACCGCCGCGGCGGAGGGCTGGTTGAAATTCGCGATCTCGCCGGCCGCCATGTCGAAGTCACTCCAGTTGATGATGCCCGCCGCGTCGGCCTGGTTGATGGTGGTCACACCCCCGGCCGTGCCGCCGGTGATGCCGCCAACGCCGGGCGTGGCGTTGCTCCAGTCCAGCGCGTAGACCGGCATGCTGGTCATCAGGACGCTGAAGGCCGCAAACGCCGACAGGACGCGGCGGAGCGGCTTGCTTGCGAACAGGATGGTGTGCTGTGTTTTCATGATTTGGCCCTCGCAATCAGAAACGTGTTCGATCGGATCGGTTAAAACTGAAGCTGCCAGTCCAGATAGTATTCGGAAGAATCATCGTCACCCGAGGCCGAGGCCACCGGCACGCCGACATCCAGGCGGAACTGGCTGTATTGCGTCACGGCGAGACGCACGCCCGCGCCCACACTCAGGAGGGTTTCGTTGTCATCGACGCCGGGCAGCGGGTCGATGAACTCGATGAAGCCGAAATCGGTGAAGGCCACGAACTGCAGGCGGTCGAGCGGGGTGCTGCCCGGCTTGCGGCCGAAGGCGTGGGAGACCATATCCAGCAGGATCGGCGTGCGCAGCTCGACCGTGCCGTAGAGGCCGTTGTCGCCCAGATACCCCTTGGTCTGGTATCCGCGCACGGTGTTGAACCCGCCCAAAGCGAGTTTCTCGGCGGGGATCAGCGGGCAGGAGGCGTATTGGCCCTCGGCCTTGAGGAAGAGCATCCACTGGTGGACCTGGCGCTGCATGTTGTCGAGCGTGCCGAAGAGCGGCTGCAGACGGGCCAGTTGCAGGCGGCCGATCAGGTAGTTGTCCTCCGCATCGACCCACATGTCCTCCAACTCGTTCCCGCCGCCGGCCGCGAGATTGTACACGCCCTGGAGCGTGGCGAAGTTCCGGCCGCGGAACGCGTCGGGCCGCCGCGCGGAGTAACTGAGCGCGAGCGACAGCGGCAGCACCGAGACGTCGCGCTGCTGCAGCGAGGTGTTGAACGCGGAGAACTGGTCCTCGATGTAGCGGTAGACGATGCCTCCCGAAAGCGAAATCAACCGGTCCTCATCCTCCACCAGCGTGTAGGAGTGCACCAGGCCCACGAACCATCCGGTGCCCTCGAGATCGATGTAGGGCACGATGTCGTCGCAGTCGAGATCGGACCAGCCCGCGTAGATCGTCGTGGCCCCGCCCTTCCAGATGTCGTGAGGCCGCATGTAGCTGCCCGCCAGCGACATGAGCGAGGAGTCCAGCGAGATGGAGGGGCTGACGGTCAGCACATCGTCCGCCCGGGTCAGGTTCAGGTACTGCAGCGTCAGCGAGGCCTGCCACTCGTCAATCGCCTCGATCGCGTAGTTGTTGATGTCGAATACCGCGTGGAACGGCAAGCTCTCCTTCACCGTCAGGTCGATGTCCGCGTAGCGCACCACGCGGCGCGCGTCCCCCTCGCCCTCCAACGGCTTGCGCACGGCGATCTTGGTGTCCAGCGTCAAATCGGGGTGCGCGTTGGCCTCGTACAGGCTGTCGTACAGCGTCTTGTAATTGAAGGTGGCACCGGGCCGGATGTCCTTGAAACGGCGGGCGATCTGCTCGCGGCTGAACCAGCGGCCGTCCTCGCGGTCATCGGCGAATCCGATCCGCACCTGACCGAACAGGCCCTCCTCGACCAGCACGGTCAGCGTTTGCGCTTTCGCGTCATACGGATCGCGCGGCAGCGAGACGCGCGCCAGATAATAGCCGTCGCGCATGAAGTCGTTGAACACCTTGCGCAGCGCCTCCTGCACCTCCTGCCGACTGCGCGCGGTCTCGCCAGCCAACGCGGCTTCGAGCGCGTTCTTCACACCCCGTTTCTCGGCAAAGGCCAGATCGCCTTTCAGCGCGATCGCCCGGATCACCCAGGCCGGACCGGCATCCTTCCCGTTCGGCACGGCCGGCGCCTGCGGCGCGGGAAGCGGAGCCACCTCCGGCTTGCGGGCCGCGGGCGGCACGACCGGCGTCAGGGCCTTCTGCTCAACCCTGCGGGCCTCTCCACCCACACCTCCCATCGGCCCCAGCCCCTCCTGGGCGCACAATCCCGTTGACCACAGAACCCCCGTCAGAATCCCGACCGCAACCGCCTGTGTTTGCATGGTCTGCCGCCTCCTTCCTGAAACCGTACGCTATTCTTTGCCCTTCGCCGCCTTCGCATCCGCGGGCCGGGCCGCCGCTCCGGCCCTCCCCGCGCCCTCCGCCTTGTCCGGGGCCGGCAGCCGGAACACCTTGCCGGTCTGCTCGTCGAGCCGGTATCCCGCATCCGGATCGAGCTTGAAAGTCTGGCGCAACCTGTTGTCCATCAGTTGCGCCTCCTTCGTTTTCTCCGCGCGGAGCTGTGCCAGAACCTGGATCTGGTTTTCCGTCAGTTTGCGCGCCACCAGCAGGCGCGACACATACTGCGACTCGCTGTCCGACTTCATCTTGCGGATCAGCTTGCGCTCGGGCTTCCCGGCCTTGTCCAGTTTGTTGGTGCTCAGCTGGAAGAGCGATTTGCTCTCGATCTCGTAGGCGTAGGCGCAGTCCGGCCGCATTCCGAACTCTTTCTGCAGTTCATCCAGAAACCCTTTGAGCTCGCGCTGTTTTTCCGCGCCGATGCGCAGGGTGACCGCCACCTCCTCGCGCCTCAGGTTGCGGTTCCGCACCATGGCGGAGAACTCGCGGATCTGCTCTTTGGAAAGCGTCGCGGCAAGCGTCGCCCCAGCCTCCCCGGTTCCGGCCTTCTCCGTTTTCCCCGCGGCCTGCGTCCCGCACGCCATGGCCGCAATGACTGCCCCGACAACCGCACCGAACGCCCTCACCCCAAACGTAGGCATACCCTTGACTCCTTAGAAGAAAGAAATAACCATGAATTTGTTATACCATTACGCTTTCGGCAGTCCCGTGTCAAGCGCATAGGTAAAAATTGCAAAACACCAGCAGAATGCTATACAAAATTATCCCAAAGAGCCGAATGCGCGCGGCAGCAGGTCTCCTGCGGTGGTCGTGATGACCCGGCCGCCGCGCAGCCGGGCAAGGAAGACCGGCATGCCGCGCGTGCAGAATTCGGCCAGGACCTGGCGGCACGCCCCGCAGGGCGCGGCAGGCCGCGCGGTGCCGCCGGCCACGGCCAGCGCGGCGAAGGCGCGGTTCCCTTCGCTGACGGCCTTGAAGAGTGCCGTCCGTTCGGCGCAGTTGCTCAGGCCGTAGGAGATATTCTCGACATTGCACCCGGTCACGATCCGGCTATCGGAGAGGAGCAGCGCGGCCCCGACCGGATAGCGCGAATACGGACAGTAGGCCTTGACCGCGGCCTCGCGCGCGGCCTTCACCAGCCGGTCGCGCATCGGCTTGGAGATCTCAGGCGCTGTTTGCTTTCTCATGGCGTTCTCCTGTCGGACAGGTCGGACGGGTCGGACAAGTCCCACCCGTCAGAGGTTCTCAAAAATCAGCCGGCGCTCCGGCACCGGTCCGTCCGTGATGCGCACGGCGGCCGCGGCCTCCGCCGCCAGCGGATCGATGCGCGCCGCATTTTTCGCAAGCAGCCGCATGAGCGGCTGGCCTTTTTCCACCCGTTCGCCGGCCTGGACCAGGCGGTCGATCCCGGCTGCGGGGTCGATCTCGTCCGTCGTAACCGTGCGCCCGCCGCCGAGCCGCAGCACCACCCGGCCCAGCCTCTCGGCATCCACGGCGGCCACGATCCCGTCCCGCCGCGCAAAAATCTCCCGCACCGCGCCGGGCTGCGGCAGGCGGCCCGGATCGTCCGCCACCCGCGCGTCGCCGCCCTGCGCGCGCACCATGCGGCAGAAACACGCCAGGGCGCGGCCATCGTCGAGCCGCGCCGCCAGCTCGCGCCGCGCCTCCGCCCGCTCCGCATGCACTCCGGCCAGCAGGGTCATGCGCGCGGTGAGTTCGAGCGTCAGCTCGCGCGTGTCCGGCGGTCCGCCGCCCTTCAGCGTCTCGATCGCCTCGGCCACCTCCACGGCGTTGCCCACGGCGCGCCCGAGCGGCTGGCTCATGTCGGTGATCAGCGCGCCCGTCCGCCGGCCCAACGCCCGACCCACGGCGAGCAGGCTTTCGGCCAGCGCGCGCGCGTCCTCCCGCGTGCGCATGAAGGCCGCGGGGCCGCATTTGACGTCGAAGACCAGGGTCTCGGCACCCTCGGCCAATTTCTTGGACATGATGCTGGCGGTGATCAGCGGGATGCTGGGCACCGTGCCGGTGACATCGCGCAGCGCGTACAGCTTTCTGTCGGCAGGGGCCAGACAATCGGTCTGCCCGATGATCGAACACCCGGCCTCCGCGATCACCCGCTTGAAGGCTTCCACCGAAAGCCGCGTGTCATACCCGGGGATGCTCTCCAGTTTGTCGATCGTGCCGCCGGTGATCCCCAGCCCGCGTCCGGCGATCATCGGCACCGCGAGCCCCGCCGAAGCCGCCAGCGGCGCGATCATGAGGGAGAGCTTGTCGCCGATCCCGCCGGTCGAGTGCTTGTCCGCCGTGGGCCGGGGCCACCCCGCGAAGGACACGAGGTCACCCGAGCGCATCATCGCGTCGGTCAGCACCGCCGTCTCTTCCGGCGTCATCCCCCGGAAATAGATCGCCATCGCCAGCGCGGCCATCTGGTAATCCGGCAGGTCCCCGCCCGCAAAGCTCCCGATAAAAGCTCGGATCTCCGCCTCATCAAGCGCCCCGCCGTCCCGCTTTTTCTCGATGACCCATTGGGGAACAACGTTCATTTGCTCATTCGTTGTCATTTCCCAACCATTCCTCTGCAATGCTGAACGAACACACTCATGCACTAAAGCACTAATGCACTAATGCACTTCTCATATGCCGGTCCGCGAAATCCATGTAGCGCTCCCAGTCATACAGCGCGAGGTCGTGTTTGCCCGTGCGCAGGTGGTATCCGATGCTTCCGTCCTGAAGCGGCTTGTCCGGCGCGGGGAAGGTGTCGCCCGCAAGCCCGCGCTTTCCGTAAAGTTGCCAAACCGGCGAAGCCAGGACGCAGGAGCGGAACTCGCCCTCCTGTCCGGCCCAGGCATCCAGCGAGGCCGAGGCGACATACGCCAGGCGCGGCGCGACCAGCGCCACCAGCATGTGCTGGTCCACGGGCAACGCGTCTTCCCGGTCGCCGTACTGCCGGAAGTTCTCGCAGAACCAGTGCGGAAAGTTCTTGTTGATGCGCGCGATGCTTTCCGACTTGGGCAGCTCCATGCGGTTGAGCTTGGCCCCGCCGCACCCGGAGTTGTTGGAGATCGTGAGCGCGAACCGTGTGTCGTTCGCCCCGCACCAGAGCGCCGTCTTGCCGCCGCGCGAATGGCCGACCACCGCCACGCGCGCGCGGTCGATCCGCGGTTCGGTCTCGATCCAGTCCATCACGCGGCTCGCGCCCCAGGCCCACGCCGCGATCGTGCCCCACGCGTCCGGCCCGCGAACAGCGGGGTCGGGCTGGAACACGCCGTGCACGCCGTTGGTGAACCCGTCATGGTGGTCGGGGTCCACGTCGCCGTTGTGGAAAGCGAGCGCGGCATACCCGCGCGCCACGAGTTGCTCGGCCGGGAAGAAGGGGCTCGGCGCGAGACGGTCGGGGTCAATGTTCTGGGCGGAGGAACGGTTGCAGATCAGCACAAACGCCGGCGCGGAAGCAGCCTGCCGCGGGAGGAACGCCGTCAGGTCGATCGCCCCCTCGCCGCCCGGACCGCTGTAGCGGATGCGTACCCGCTTGCGCAGCGCCTTCCCCCCCATCATCACCCGGTCCGGACCCGCGGGCTCGAAGCGCAGGGACGCGGGCCGCTCCACGGGATTCCGGCCGTACACGTGCGTCCGGAAGAGTTCGAGGATCTCGGGCCGGCGCACCTGCTCCCACTCCGCCGCCGAACCGACCGTCTTTCCCGCACCGGTTTTCAGCACCTCCGGAATCCCCGCCCCCATCGCGGCGACCGCCCCGAAGGCCGCCGCACAGAACATTCTGCCTACACGCATCCGCCCCTCCTTTGCCGTACACCGGTCTTTGCAGACCGCGTCCGATCCCCTTATTCGGGGGGAAGCATACCCCAAAAGCCGGGCCTGCACAACTGCGGTTTTTTCCGCTCCCGCGCCCCGGGTTTTTGGTATAGTGCCTTTCACCATGACCTCACATACCGCGTTTCAGGAAGCCCTGCGCACCACCGGCCGTTACGCGACCGTATCCGAGCGGAGGCAGCAGGACCCGATCCGGATCCGCGCGCTCCCTTCCTTCCTCTACGCCTTCACCATTATCGGCATTGTGGCCCGTTGCGCGGTGAAACACCTCTGCCGCGCCTTTGACTACGAGGAGTGGGCGCGGA
>JAVEYH010000124.1:0-10164 GCA_034003585.1 Kiritimatiellia bacterium | reverse complement strand
GGTCCCGCATCCGCCCGCAACCAGCGACGCCGCCGCCAGCGCCGACCCCCTGATGAAATCGCGACGATTGTACCGCATCATGTCTGTTCCCTTTTCCTTTCTTATCTCTACCTATTTCAAGCAAGACATAAAAAGAGTGTAATTCGGAACGTGCCGGAAAAGCAACTCTTTGCTACGATTATTTCAAATCGGAGGTGAGTGATGACTCGGAACGACCGCGCCTTTTTGGCGGCCCGCGTGGGCCGGATGGAACAGATGGCCGCGATCCGGCGGCTGGTGGAGGACGACGGCCGGGGACGCGGCATGCGCGTGCTGGCCTTCGAATCCGGCAGCGGCCTCGCGTTTTCGGTGTATCCGGACCGCGGCATGGATATCGGCCCGGCGCGGTACAAAGGCATCCCGCTGGCCTGGCTCGCGTGCCAGCCGCCCGCCGCGCCCCATGCCTACGACCCCGAGGGGTGCGAGTGGCTGCGGACCTGGGGCGGCGGCCTGCTCACCGGCTGCGGCTTGCTGAATGTCGGCGGACCGTGCGCACCGGAAGGCGAACGCCACGGCCTGCACGGCCGGCTGAGCCACCTCGCGGCGGAGGAGGTGAACACCTCCGCGGCCTGGACGGCCGACGGCACCTACACCTTGAGCGCCAGCGGACGCATGCGGCACGCCCGGGTCTTCGGCGAGAACCTCACGCTCACACGCGCGATCTCGACCGCCTTCGACACCCCGTCCGTCACCGTGCGCGACACGATCGAGAACCAGGGCTTCGCCCCCTCGCCCGTGATGCTGCTCTACCACATCAACCTCGGCTGGCCGCTGGCGGACGCGGGCGCCACACTCGTGATGCCCGACCATCCCGTGATCCCGCAGAACGAGCACGCCGCGGCCGGCCTCGCGGAGTGGCAGCGTTTCGCCGCCCCCGCGCCGGGCTTCCGCGAACAGGTCTACTACCACACCCTGCCGGCCGACGAACAGGGGTTCGCCTCGGCCGCGCTGGTGAATCCGCAGTTGCGCCTCTCCCTGCGCGTGACCTATCGCGTGGCCGAGCTCCCCTTCCTGATCCAGTGGAAGATGTGCGGCCGGGGCGAATACGTCCTGGGGCTCGAACCCGCCAACTGCTATCCCGAGGGCCGCGAGGCCGCGGCGCGGCGCGGCAACCTGCGCACGCTCGAACCGGGCGAACGCCTGGAAACGCTGCTGCGCCTCTCGGTCGAACCGTTCGCCTGAACCCCATGCCGCTGCCGTGCACACCGCGGGAGATCCGGCAACGCGGATGGGACGCGCCGGATGTGATCCTGGTCTCGGGGGACGCCTACATCGACTCGCCCTACTCCGGCGTGGCCGTGATCGGCCGCGTGCTCGAACACGCCGGCTTCCGCACCGCGATCCTGTCTCAGCCCGACACCGCCTCGCCGGAAGCCTTCCGCCGCCTCGGCGAACCGCGCCTCTTCTGGGGCGTCACCGGCGGGTGCGTGGACTCCATGGTCGCCAACCACACCGCCTCCGGCCGGCGCCGCAGGCAGGACGACTTCACCCCCGGCGGCGTCAACAACGCCCGGCCCGACCGCGCGGTGATCGTCTACTGCAACCGCATCCGCGCCGCCTTCAAGCCCTGCAAGCCGATCATCCTCGGCGGCATCGAGGCCAGCCTGCGCCGGATCGCGCATTACGACTGCTGGTCCGACACCGTGCGGCGACCCCTGCTGTTCGACGCCAAAGCCGACGCGCTCGCCTACGGCATGGCGGAACGCACGGTCGTGGACCTGGCCCGCGCCCTGCGCGACGGCACCGACTGGCGCGGCCTGCGAGGCCTCTGCCACGCCCTGCCGGCCTCCTCCCCGGCGCTGCCCGCAACCGCCGTCGCCCTGCCGGATTTCCACACCGCGGCCGCGCCCACCCCGGAAGGCCGCGCCGCCTTCCTGGAGATGTTCCGCCTTTTCGCGGCCCATCAGGATTCGCGTACGGCCCGCCCCCTCACGCAGAAAGTGGACACCCGATGCCTGGTGCACAACCCGCCCGCGCCACCCCTCACCCCCGACGAGCTGGACGCGGTCTACGCCCTGCCGTTCACGCTCGATCCCCATCCCGCCGTGGCGGCCCGCGGACCCGTCCGCGCGCTGGACACGATCCGGTTCTCGCTGACCACCCACCGCGGCTGCTACGGGGCGTGCCGCTTCTGCGCCATCGCCATGCACCAGGGCCGCGAGGTGGTCAGCCGCTCGCGGCAATCGATCCTCGACGAGGCCCGCCGCATGACACGCCATCCGGCTTTCACCGGCATCCTCCGCGACGTGGGCGGACCCACCGCCAACATGTACGGCTTCGAGTGCGCGCGCAAGACGCGGCAGGGCGCCTGCCCCGACCGGCAATGCCTCTTTCCGGAATGCTGTGAATCGCTGCGGCCCGACCACGGGCCGCAACGGGAGCTGCTCGCCAGCCTGCGCCGCCTGCCCGGCGTGCGCAAGGTGTTCGTGGCCTCCGGCATCCGGCCGGATTTGATCGCCGCGGACCCGCGCCACGGCGACGGCTACATCGATGACCTCGCGGCCCATCATGTCTCGGGCCAGATCAAACTCGCGCCCGAGCACACCGGACCGCGGGTGCTCGCCGCCATGGGCAAGCCCGGCATCGACGCGCTTCTGACCTTCAAGCGGAAATTCGAGGCCGCCAACCGCAGGCACGGCCTCCGGCAATTCCTCACCTACTACTTCATCGCCGCGCACCCCGGCTGCACCGAGGACGACATGCGCCGCCTGCAACGGTTTGTCGCCTCGCACCTGCACCTCAACCCCGAGCAGGTGCAGCTCTTCACCCCGACGCCCTCCACCTGGTCCACCGCGATGTACTACACCGGCTGCGACCCGTTCCGCGGCACCCCCATCCATGTCACCCGGAACCCGCGCGACAAACAGCGGCAGAAGGCGATCCTGGTGCCCGATGCGGCGGGAACCCGTAACCTCGTCATCAAGAAACGGGAACAACACAACCAGGCGTAATCGTCCTCGTCCCTCGTCCTCGGAAACCCACGGTTCGTGAACGAGAACGTGAACGAGAACGAGGACGAGGGCAACGAGAATGATGCCAGTATGAAGGGAGTCTACCGCTATGCAACAGCAGCTTGACCATGAGAAACTGGACGTGTATCAGGCCGGACTGCGGTTTGTCGCATGGTCCACCGCCGGGAAAGATCTTTTAGTTCGCATCGTCTCCATGCTGACCAAACTCGTAGATCGCTTCTCTTCTTGCGATCATGTCCGGGAGGAGCAGATCGAGTATGGTGATTCCCCCTTGTCCCCGTAATCGTCCCCGTCCCCGTTCTCGTCCTCGTCCCCGTCCCTCGTCCTCGTCCCTCGTCCTCGACCAGCACCCGTTTTTAATACGCCGCGGACGGTTCGGGGAACCGTCCCTACCCGGGACGGCGACACCTTTCTACCCAAGGGATTCCGGCGGCATCAGGCTGCCAAGCAGCGCCTGCGCGGCGGCGGTCTCCGCAGCCCGCTTGGTGCGGCCCGCGCCCTCGGCCTCGCGTCCCCCCGCCACCCGCACCCGCACGGTGTAGACCGGCTCATGGTCCGGGCCGCTCACCCCGATCAGCTCATAGGCCGGCGAATCCGGCCAGGCGTGCCGCTGCGCCAATTCCTGCAAAGCCCCTTTGGGGTTGCCGCGCCAGGGCACGGAAACCGGCTCCCCCGGATCCAGCCGCCGGTAAACGCGCCACACCGCGTCCCACCCGCCGTCGCGCCACACGGCGCCGAACACCGCCTCCAGCGCGTCGGCGAGCATGCGGTCCTGATCGCGCGCGCCGTTCGCCTCCTCGCGCCGGCCGACCCGCAGACAGGCGCCGAGCCCGATACGGCGCGCCAGTCCGGCGAGCGCGCCGCGGTTCACCTGCAGACTGCGCCGCACCGTAAGGCTCCCCTCATCCTCCGCCATATAGCGGTCGTAGAGACTCTGCGCGGAAAGCAGCCCGAAGACCGCATCCCCCAAGAATTCGAGCCGCTGGTTGTCCGGCACCGCGTCCGCCGCGCGGTCCGCGCGGAACGAGGGGGAGGTCAGCGCGGTGCGCAGCAGCGTCCGGTCACGGAAGGCGTACCCCAAACGCTCCTCGAACGCGTCAAGCGGATCTGTCTCTGCCTCCGGCACCGATTGTCCCTCCCCGTTAGCCGCGCATTCAGTATTCGATCTGAAAATCGATGAACTCGGCCGGGACGCCGAGCCGCCGCCGGATCAGTTCAGCCAAAGCCCGGACCCCGAACGTTTCGGTGGCGTAGTGTCCGGCGAACAGCACGGTCTGCCCCATCTGCTCGGCCAGGTTGTACCCCTGCAGGCTGGGCTCGCCCGTAAGATAGGCGTCCACCCCGCACGCGGCGGCCTGGTCGATCATGTCCGCCGCCCCGCCCGACACCACGCCCACCGTGCGGACATTGCGTTTGCCGAAGGGCAGCAGGCGGCAGGCCGGCGACACGGCCTTCCGCACGCGCGCGAGAAACCGCTCCAGCGGCATCGCCCGCGCATAGGCCGCGGTGAAGCCGATGGTCTCCCCGTGATACGTGAAGGCCGGAACCGGACGCCGCAACCCGAGGGCCGCGCAGAGCCGCGCGTTGTTGCCGTACCGCGGATGGGCGTCCAGCGGCAGGTGCGCCGCATAAACCGCGAGGTTGCGCGCGAGCGCGAAGGAGACCAGCCGGTGGTTCAGCCCGGTGATCCGCTTGAGCGAGTCGCCCCAGCTCAAGCCGTGGTGACAGACCACCGCGTCCGCCCCCCGTTCCGCCGCGGCCTCCAGCAGGCGCAAACTGGCGTCCACACCGGTGACCACGCGCGTCACGCTCCCGTTGTTGGCGATCTGCAGCCCGTTGTTCGACACGTCACGGAACCGGCCGACCTCCAGGGTCCCGTCCAACAGGGTTTCCAACGCCGATAGGGTAACCGCCATAATTTTGTCCTACACCAGATTGTCACGCCGCCTTATGTGCTTTATAATGTAATGGTTTTACCT
This sequence comes from Kiritimatiellia bacterium, assembly GCA_034003585.1. Taxonomy (GTDB): domain Bacteria; phylum Verrucomicrobiota; class Kiritimatiellia; order RFP12; family UBA1067; genus JAPXSY01. The sequence goes on along the minus strand of JAVEYH010000124.1, from coordinate 5,174 downwards.
ATCGAGTGCAAGGTAGAGGAGTCAGGAGGACACAATGACTGATACCAACCCGAATGCAGACCGTCTGTTCGCACGCGTGTCGCGCATGGCCGGCGGTGTCGGCCTGCTGCTCCCTCTGCTCTGCGCGCCGGGGGTACGGGCCCAAACGCTCTTTGAGGTCGGCGCGTACACCTTGTCCGACACGGCCTCCCGCGCCCTGCTCGCGCAAACGCCGCGCGCGACCGCGTCCCTGCCGTCGGAACGGCTTGGCGGAGGGATCACGCTGCCGCTCGGCCCGCCTGCGGAGTCTCCGCGCGACCTCGTGGTGGCGAATGACAAGACCGGCGCGCGGATTGTCCTCTCCGGCATCCCCGGAACCCGCGACTCCCTGCGCCTGACGCCGCTGCTGCTCGCGGAACTGAGCGCGTCGGGACTGGGCGGGGCCCCGGCATACCGCTGCCTGCTGGTGCGCGGCCTCGGTTCCGCCGCCCCGGCCGTGGAGGCGGCGTTCACGGTTCCGGCACCGCAAACACCGGTGCGGCGTCCGGTGTTCCGTTACGGTCCGAAGGGAGAGAACCGGCTGGCCGGGCCCGGCGAGCGGCAGCTCATCCGCGTCAGTCTCATGGCGCCGACCTACCACCCGGCGGACACTTCGCCGGCAACCCTCGAAACCATCCGGCATCTCGCGGAGACGAACGCGTTCGAGGTGTACCACTATGCGTTGCCGGACGGCTCGGTGTACGCCTACCACCCCCCGCTGCGCCCTCAGGCCGTGGTCGAGACCCTCCAGGTGGGGGACTTCACCGTCGACCTGACCTACGCCTTCAACGAGACGCAGAAAGGCGCCATCCGCTTCGCGTTTCAGGCCTGGAGCGACCGCCTCACCGCCATGATGCCGATCCATCTCACCCTCGGCTTCGCCGCCCTGGGGGGCGGCACGCTCGCCGAAGCCTCCTCCTCGTTCGTCAGTGACGGCCAGTACGCCTACCCCCTGACCGTCTACAATCACATTCAGGGAGAAGACGCCTATCCCGATGACCCGGATTACGGCATCACGTTCAACAGCAACTATGCCTTCCACTACGGCACGAACGACGTCTGCCCCTCGGGATACATCGATTTCGCCACGGTCCTGCTTCACGAGGTCACGCACGGGCTCGGCTTCACCGACACGCTGTATTCGGACGGCACGTACCTGCTCGGCCTGCCCAGTTTGTGGGAGACGTGCCTGTATTATAACGGCTCCCGGCTCAATACGCTGACCGCTTCCCAGCGCGCCGCGGCCCTCACCAGCCAGGCGCTGTACTGGGACGGCACGGCGGCAAAAGAGGCTAACGGCGGCACCCGCATCCAGATCTACGCCCCCTCCACCTACGCGCCGGGCTCCACGGCCAGTCATTGGGACACCGGGGTCACCTTCACGACCTTCATGAAATACGCGATCGGCACCGGCACGCAGATCCGCACCATCAACGAGCGGGAAGTGGGGGCGCTGGAGGATGTGGGCTGGGCCGTCGCGCCGCCCCCGTCGGATGACCCGGTCACCGATGACGTCGAGGCGCACACCGCCTTCGCCATCGACAGCGCGCCGCCCTGGTCGTTCCTGGATGCGGACCAGTCGTACACCTACGGTATCGAAGATGTCTCCTTCTCAAACGACACATCCCGTATGGCCTTCATCGTGTTCGACCCCGGCCAGACCTCGCCGCCGCTGACCGATCCCGACTGGGCCGCGTACTCCGGCTCGCAATACTTCGCCTGTTTCGCCTCCACCGCAGCGCCGAACGACGACTGGATGGTCAGTCCCCAACTGGATTTCGGCCGGCCGGTCACCTTCGCGTTCAAAGCCAAGTCCGTCACCGACACCTACGGCCTCGAACGCTTCCGGGTCGGATACTCCACCAACGAAACCTTCTCCACCGCGAATTTCATCCCCGTCACCGCGGCGCCGTACGTGCAGGCGCCGACCTCGTGGACCGCCTACTCCTACACCATGCCCTCCAACACCCGGTATGTGGCCCTCCAGTGCGTCTCGGACGACGCCTTCGTGTTCATGGTGGACGACCTGTACTACGGCGTTCCCCTCACCGCGCGGGGCACGCCCCGCTACTGGCTCGACCAATACGGCCTGGTCAGCGGCGGCGACTACGAGGCTGCGGACGCGGCCGATCCCGATCTCGACGGCTTCGACAACGGCTGGGAGTACCGGCTCGGCCTTCACCCCGGCGCCTCGAACACCTGCGCGCTCGCGATCGAGTCCGTCGCCGCGCACGCCGATCAGTTCATCACGACCGTCCTCCGCACGGTGACCGGCGCCACGCTGCCCGAAGGCCCGTACGGCTCTCTGCTGCTGCACGCCGCCGATTTCCCCGGCGACGCTTTCACGCCGCTCGAGGGTACCGCCGTGACCGGCGCGTCCGCTTTCGACGCCGCGGGCCGCCGCACCTACACCAATCAGGTGCAGGGCGCCGCCCGCTTCTTCCGGGCGCGCCTCGAATGAGAGGGGGTTGCCGCTGAATCCCGGCCGGTTGATTGGAAAAGAAAGGCCCCACACGCATATGGAAAACCTGAACCTCCCGGCCCACCGCAAACGCAGCCTGTTCGGCTTGCTGGGCATGATCGTGCTGGTGGGCATGGGCGAACACATGGGCGAGCGTTTCCTGCCGCTCTACCTGCAACAGCTCGCCCAAGCCTCGACCGCCGTCATGGCCATCGGCCTGCTCGCCGGGATGGATGACCTGCTTTCCGCGCTCTACTCCTTTCCCGGCGGCTATGTCAGCGACCGGCTGGGCACCAAACGCGCGCTGCTTCTCTTCAACGCCTTCTCCATGCTGGGCTATCTCTGCGTCATCCTGATCCAGACCTGGTGGGCCGTGCTGGTCGGCGCGGTCTTCTTCATCTCGTGGTCGGCCATCTCGCTGCCCGCCACCATGGACCTGCTGGCCAAAAGCGTTGCGAAAACCCACCGCGTGATGGGCGTTTCCGTCCTCTCGCTGGTGCGGCGCGTGCCGAAGATGCTGGGCCCGGTGGCGGGCGGCGCCTGCATCGCGGTCTGGGGCGTCGGACCGGGCGTGCGGATCGCCTTCTCCGCCGCCCTGGCGCTGGCGCTGGCCGCGGCCGTCCTGCAACAGCGCCTGATCGCCGATGACGCGGCCGAAACCCGGACCCCGGAACCGAACCCCCTGCGGCTGTGGCGCGACATGCCGGCCAGTCTGCGAAACCTGCTGATGTCCGACATCCTGATCCGCTTCTGCGAACGCATCCCCGACTCGTTTGTGGTGATCTGGGCCACGCGCACCATCGCGCAGCCGGTTTCGGAGCTGACCTTCGGCTGGCTCTCAGCCATCGAGAACATCACCGCGGTCCTGGTTTACCTGCCGGTCGCCTACATGGCGGACCGCTTCGGCAAAAAACCCTTCGTGCTGATCACGTTCGGCTTCTTCACCCTCTTCCCGCTCGCGCTGCTCCACACTCAATCCTTCTGGCCGCTGGCGGCCGTGTTCGTTCTGCGGGGGCTTAAGGAGTTCGGCGAGCCGACGCGCAAGGCCCTGATCATGGACCTCGCGCCGGAAGGCCGCAAAGCGGCGATTTTCGGCCTCTACTATCTGGTGCGCGATGTGCTCGTGGCGTTTGCGGCGTTCGGCGGCGCGCTGTTGTGGCGCATCGCGCCGGAGCTCAATCTGATGACCGCCTTCGCCTTCGGCGTGGCCGGCACGCTCTGGTTCGCCTGGCGCGGCCGCGATTGCGCGGGTCCCGCCGCCTGACGCGCGAAGATCAGGGCCGCGGGGCCGCGCCGATGCAGAGCAGCGAACGCTCGCCCCGCAGCAGCAGCCGGTTCCGGACCAGAATGGGCGAGGCCACGAATACCTCGTCGAAGTGCGTTTCGCTCAGGAGGCTCAACTTGTCCGGCGCAACCCGCACGACATACACGCCCCCTCCCTCCCGGCAGAGATAAAGCCGGTCCCCCGCAAGCGCCGGCGAGCTGAAAAACGCGCCCTTGCCGCCCGGCAGCAGCAGTGTCCCGCACTCCCGTCCGGTCAACAGGTCGATGCCCCACACCCGTCCCTTGGCGTTGACCAGATAGGCCCTGCCGTCTGCCGCCGCCGGGGTCGAGCTGTCCGTGCCGACCCCGCGCCGCTCCCACAGCCGCGCGGAGGACGTGATGTCCCCCTCGCCGCCGATCCGAACCCCGGCCGTGAACTGTTCCCGGCCGTACGGCACGATCACGAGATCCCCATCCAGTGCCGGCGAGGCGATATCGCGCCAGCGGGGTTTGTTTTCGGGATTGAACCCGCCGCAGGACCAGCGCATCCGGCCGTCGGCCGCGTCATGGCCGCTCAGGTGCCCCGCGCCCCACAGCACCAGCACGGTCCGCCCGTCCTGCCGCGTCACCAGCGGCGTCGTGTAGCTGTCTCCCGACTCCACCGCGCAGGGAAACGGCCGCGGCACCTTCCAGCGCACATCCCCGGTCTGCGGATCAAACGCCACCACATAGGCCCCCGCATCCTGCATCACCGCCACCACCAGTTTGCCGTCCGCCAGCACCGGGCTGGTCCCGAGATCCCACAGCAGCGTGTCCCTGCCGTACCGCTCCTGCAGGTTCACACGCCACACCGCGTTTCCCGCGAAATCGATCGCGGCCAGCGTCCCGCTCTTGAAATACACGAAGACGTGCCGCCCGTCCGTGACCGGCGACGGGCAACTGCCGTTGCCCCGGCGGTGCCGGCCGACCCGCTGCGGCCCGAGGGTGACCTGCCAGAGGCGCCGCCCCGTTTCCCAGTCGAAACAGAGCGCGCCGTCCTGACCATTGGTCCCTTCGCCCACGCCGGACGTAAGAAACACCCGGTCTCCCCACACCGCAGGCGTGGAGCTTCCCCTGCCGGGCAGCGGGACCCGCCACAGCACCCCGTTACTCGGCGAGAAGACCAGCGGGTAGTCGCCCGCGGCCGCCGTGCCGTTGCCCCCCGGCCCGCGCCATTGCGGCCAGTTCCCCGCAAAGGCCGACACCCCCGCCAGGCAGCATGCCGCCACCACCCTTCGCGCCAGGCCCCCCGGTTCGCCTCGCTGTAAGATCATGCGCGGATCATACCCGCTCTGTTTTGCAAAGGCAAGCCGCGCCCCACGGCTTATTCCTTTGCCCCGCAGACGGTCGTTTCGGGGACCCTGCCTGAACATGTTGTTTTGCGCGTTCCTCG
>JAVEYH010000123.1:0-10258 GCA_034003585.1 Kiritimatiellia bacterium | reverse complement strand
GGGTTTTCCCGGCGGCCAAGGAGGGGAGGCAACACCCGTTCCCATCCCGAACACGGAAGTGAAGGGCCCCATCGCCGAGGGTACTGCGGGACGCGCCCGCGGGAGAGTAGGACGCCGCCGGGTTTTTTTTCCCAGGGCCGCGAGTCGTTTAGACTCGCGGCCCTTTTTTTATGCGCGGATGCCGTGCCGCTTGCGGAAAACGCGCATGGTCATACCGGTGGCTTGCTTGAAAACGCGCTTGGCGTGCATCTCGGTCTGGTACCCGCAGTGCGTGCTGATCCGGCTGATGGGCAGGGAGGTCTCGAGCAAAAAGGCCTTCAGTTTTTGCAGCCGTATGATTTGGATCTCTTTCATGATGGAACGCGACATGCCGGTCTGAAATAGCAGTTCCGCCGTACGTTGGGAAACACCCATGTGGCGTGCGACATCTTCGACGCGGATCACTTCGCTGGCGTTCAGCCGGATAAACTCCAACCCTTTTTGTGTGCGGCGGTCCACAACCTTGGCCGGCCTCCCGGAACCGCGTTCGACGATCCCCCGTACCCCGTACAGGGTTATTGTCGGTTTGCGGCGCTTGTCGCGCATCAGGCGCTCCAGCACCTCCGCCGCCTGATAGCCCCCGGCAACAAAGTCAGGCTGCACGCTCGAAAGGGTCGGGTCGCTGTTCTCGCACAGGATTTCATCGTTATCGACCCCCAGCACGGCAAGGTCTCCCGGGGCCGACAAGCCGGCGGATCTGGCGGTGTCGATCACTTGCAGCGCGCGTCCGTCGCGCGCCGTAAACACCGCGCAAGGTTTGGGCAGAGCCAGCAGCCAACGCTCCAGACGTCTTTGTTCGACGGTCCAGTCTTTGCCGCCGCAACCATCGAAAAAAATGCAGGGAAAGCCTTTCTCGCGCAACCGGCCGCAAAACGCGTTGCCGCGCAACTGTGACCAGTCCCAATCTTCCGTGTCCGGCACATAGGCAAAACGGCTGAAACCTTGACGGATAAAAAAATCAGCGGCCGCGACCCCAACGGCAGCAGAGTCACTGATGACATAGGACGCGTTGGGCAAGGCGTCGCGGTATAACGCGGAGGAGTCCAGCACCACAATCGGCACATTGGCTTTTCTTACCGTTTCCACCATGGCCGGCATGCGTGCCAGGATCACACCTGTGGCACCCCACGCGCGCGGATTGTCGACCTGCTGCTCGCCGATTCGTTTTTCCAACAGGTGAACGCTCCAAGGCGTGTGCAGGCGGATATAGTGTAAAATGCCCTGTAATTTATCGCGCCCCGCCTTTTCATTGGTCGCCAAATACAGCAGGACTCGCGGCGTGTCTCTGAAAAACCTCTTCATGTCCGAAACCAGCGTAAAACAAGCGCGGTGTCAACGCAAGGGCGATTGCGTAAAATGCAGTATTTTTGTTGCGCCATATGCAACGTCAGGCATGCGGTGATATGGTAACATGACACCATGCGTTTTCCGATGCCGTCGCGTTCCGGGGGGTTGGGAAGCTGTTCCGGCCGGCATGACGTCCGAAAATCGCTTTTAGCCACCATGAAAGAACCGGGGAGAGCGTAAAATGAACCGTCGTCGTTTTCTGACTTCCGCGGCTTGGGGAGCCGCAGGTCTTTTAACGGGATGCGCCACATCCCGCACGCCGCGGCCGGTGTCTCCCAACAGCAAACTCAACCATGCCTGTATCGGTGTGGGCGGCATGGGCGGGGCGGACATCAGTAACATAAGAACCCATGCGCGTACCCAAATCGTGGCGCTCTGCGATGTGGACCGCGAACGGCTCGCCCGGAGGGCCAAAGACTTCCCCGGCGCGCGCACGTACACCGACTGGCGTGAACTGCTGGCCAAGGAGGGCGACCGCATCGACTCAGTGAACATCGCGGTGCCCGACCACAACCACACAGTCATCGCGACCCACGCTATGCGCGCTGGCAAGCACGTCTATTGCCAGAAGCCCCTCTGCCACGAGATCGCGGAGTGCCGCCTGCTGCGGGACACCGCCCGGCGCCACGGCGTCGTTACGCAGCTCGGCGTCCAGTTCTCGGCGGGTGTGGGCGACCGCATGGCCGTGGCGTATCATCAGGCTGGCGTGATCGGCACGGTTGAACACATCTACCTCTTCTCCAACCGCAAGGGCATATCGCGCATTCGCACGCTGCGCCCCGAAAAGGCCGATCCCGTGCCGGCCTCCCTCGACTGGGACCTGTGGATCGGCACCGCGCGGTTTCGTCCCTACGCGGAGAAAGTCTACCACCCGCTCATCTGGCGCATCTGGCAGGACTTCGGCTCCGGCTGGATCGGCGACATCGGCTGCCACCTGCACAGCTCGGTCTGGAAAGGGATCGGGCTGACCGCGCCGATTTCCGTCAGGGCCGCGGTGCAGGAGGAGTGGAAGCGCGAGCCGGTCCGCTTCAGGGAAACCTGGCCTCAGGGCGCGCACATCAGGTGGATCTACCCCGGCGTCAAGGCCAGCGGCGGCAAGCCGATACCCGTGGAGTGGTTTGACGGCATGACCGGCGAGGCCGCGCCCAATCTGTTGCCGCCGCTGGAGATCCAGGCGCTGGCCAAGGAGGTCGGCCTGGAGCGTCTGCCCGACGAAGGCTCCGTCGTGGCCGGCTCGGAAGGGTGGCTGATTCTGCCGCACTCGGCGGGACCGCGCCTCGTCTTCAAAAACAGGCAGGCGGCCAAACCGCCCAAACCGGTTCTGCCGGCCTGGCCCAACCACTATCATGAGTTCCTGAACGGTTGCGTGGCGGGACGCCGCACGAGCGCCGACTTCGGAGCCGTCGCGCCGATGGTCGAGGCCGTGCTGCTCGGCAACGTCGCCGAACGCGTGCCTGACACGCTGCTGAACTGGGACGCGCGCCGCATGCGCATCGCGAATTCTCCGGAGGCCACGCGCTTTCTGCGCCGCGCCTACCGCGCGGGCTGGGAACTTGACGGACTGGAGGCGGTCTCGTGAATCGACGTTCTTTCATCAAGGCAGCCGCCGCGGGGCTCGGCGGCGCGGCGTTGCTGCGGGCGCCGCAAGCGCGCGCGGCCGCAAACGGCATGCCGCTCCTCAAGGCCCCGGAACCTCCTGCCGAGCTGCATATCGGCTGCCAGCAGATGCTGGTGCCCGGAGCAGGCTTTGCGGAGCGTTATGATTTCCTCGAGGCCAATGGCTATGACCGCGTCGAGATCAATGGCGGGAACTGGGAGTGGCTGGCCAAGAACGCTGACGGAATGGCCGCCGCGATCAAAAACCGCAAGCTGCGCTTCAGCGTGACCTGCATCAGCGCGCGGGGCAACGCCGGCATGGCCGACCCCGTGGAACGCCGCGCGGTGATCGACACCACGAAGAGTATTGTCGAAAGCGCCGGCAAGCTCGGCGCGGTTGGCGTCATCATGTGCCCCGCCCGCAAAAAAATCGACCTGCCCTTCCCCGAATTGCGCGAACGCTATCTCAAGGAGATCCTGCCCGAAATCCTGAGCCATGCCGAACAATGCGGCACGTGCATCATCATGGAGCCGCTCAACCGCAACGAGACCATGTTTCTGCGTCAGGTTGCCGACGGCGCGTCGATCGCACGCGACGCAAAAAGCCCCGCAATCGGTGTGATGGGCGACTTCTGGCACATGACCTCCGAGGAAACGAGTGACATGGGTGCCTTCCTCTCGGCCGGGAACTATCTCAAACATGTCCACATCGCCTCGCGCAAGACCCGCAAGATCCCGGGAACCGACGGCGCTGCGGACAACTACGTTGACGGCTTCAAAGGCTTGAAGCTGACCGGGTACCGCGGCGCGGTGAGCATCGAGGCCGGCTATCCGAAGGGTACGACCGACGACCAGAAGAAACACCTGCTGGCGCAAGCCGCCGCGCGCATGCGCACACAGTGGGATCAGGCATAACCGCCTTGTCAGACCTGTCGGACGTGTCCGACCTGTCCGACTTCAAGAAAAGGGAACCCCATGCAGAACCGCAGAGACTTCATCAAAAACGCGTCCGTATTCTCGGCCATGATGGCCGCCGCCCCCGCGGTCGTGTCTGCGCAAGGGGCCGCGCGGACCTTCAACGTCGCCATGATCGGTTCCGGACGACGCGCGTCCGCTGCGTTGGAAAACATGACCGAAGCCGCCAAGAAGATGGGCCACACCGTCCAACTGCTGGCCGCCCACGACTTTTTCCTCGAAGAGGCGCAGCGCCGCTGCAAGCAGTTCGGCTGCGATGAGAAATTCGCCTTCGGCGGCGGTGACGGCTATTTCAAGATGCTCGATGTGCCCGCCATCGAGATCGTGATCCTGGGCGCGCCGCCCGCTTTCCGCCCGCGGCATCTCGCCGCCTGCATCAAGGCCGGCAAGCATGTGTTCGCCGAAAAACCGATCGCGGTCGATCCGCAGGGCGTCCGCCATGTGCTGGAATGCGCGGCGGCGGCCAAGGCCAAACAGTTGACGCTGGTGACCGGCACGCAGCGCCGTCATCAGGGCGCCTACATGCGTCAGGCGCTGGCTTTCCAGAAGGGGCAGCTCGGTACGGTCCGCGGCGGCAACATCTACTGGTGCGGCGGTTGGGGCAGCGTCCGTCCCCGCAAACCCGGAGTCACGAACGCGCAGTATATGGCCAACAACTGGATGAACTGGGCCGAGATGTCCGGTGACCATATCGTCGAGCAGCACGTCCACAACATCGACGTGGCCAACTGGTTCATCGGCCGCTACCCGCATATGGCCGTTGCGGTCGGCGCGCGCACACGCCGCCACACTGGCGATCAATACGACTTTTTCAGCACGGACTTCGATTACGGTGACGGTCTGCACATCCACAGCCTCGCTCGCCAGATTCCCGGCTGCTGGAACCGCGTGGGCGAGCTCTTCTCCACCGACCAGGCCGAAATTTCAGGCGGAGGCAAGATCCGCCGCTATGACGGCAAAGAGCTGCAACTGGAGGACCTCGGGAACGAGGGCAACCCCTACGTCAACGAGCACTCGGCCCTGTTAGACAGCGTGATCCACGGCAAACAGCTCAATGAGGGCGAAACAATCGCTTATGCCACAGCGGCAGCAATCATGGGACGTCTTTCCGCGTACACCGGCCAGGCCGTGCGCCTCTCGGACATTCTCAAAAACAAAGAATCCCCCTTCTACAACATGAACTTCAAACCGAGCGCCCTCGACTTTGAAGGCTCCGCAGACATCGTCCTGCCCCAAGAAGAGAACGCACCGCGTGCCGGCAAAGGTTGATACCGCCCGCGAGGACGAGCGGAACAATTCTATGGATATTTGTAAAAGCAGGGAACAACAGAGACCAGTCGCGGGGACTGGTGTACTGCCGTGATCAGTAAATCGAAAACGGAGAGGAAATGAAATGAACCCATTCCTGTCGCTTATTGTTGTTTTTGCCGCGTTCGCGGCGTTTGGCGACATCACCTATTACCAGTCGAAATGGCAGGCGGCCGATGGTGTCTGGAACGGGAATTTTTCCGATACGGCACATTGGGATACCGGCGTCGTGCCGTGTTCGAACGATACGACCGTCGCGAACGGCTACATCATCCCGACGGCGGACGCGATAATAACCGTAAACCAGGCGGCGACGGTGCCTTATCTGCACATGGATGCCGCCGCAGGGAAGGCCGGGATCAACGTCGCTTCTTCGCTGACGGTCTTGCCCGCATACACCAACTACATGATCTACCGTCCGGAAAACGGGACCACGGTGTACACAACTCCCCGCGGGCTGTGGCTACTCGGAGGAACCGAGATGACGATTCCGAACGGAAGTTCCGTCCGCATCGACGTCGGGAATTTCAAGAAGGTTTGGCGGGACATGAAAGCGCTTGATGTCCGGGGAGGCTCTAAAATCCATGTCGACGGCGGCGAGCTCGCGGTCACGAATCTCAATATCGTCAATTCCGGATACGAAAAGCTCTACCTGGCCGGAACCGAGACCGCGACCTCGCGGATCGACGTCGTCAACGGCGGCGTCTTGAACCTGCACAACATTAACTTAAGCACCGGCTTCTTCTCGTTTTTTCAGGAGTATGCTCTCCTCAACGTGGTGAACAGCGACTTCAATCTTTACGGCTGCGTGCTGATGGGACCGTCCGCCGAAGGCCTTCCCGGTCCGGAGCTGCGTTTCTCGGGGACGAGCCGCTACATTTCGCGGTACTCCGCCAACGTCGAACAACTGTTCGGTTCGGGAACGGTGATTTTCTCTGATTACGCGAGTTTCACCAACGCTGAAAAGCGAAGTCAGATATTCCACATCCGTCCGCGAACGACGTCCGTGCCCTGCCGCGTCGAATTCCGCGATCATTCCCGGGCGGACTTCAACGGCACCGGCTATTACGGTTCGCTTTTTGTCGGCTTGGGGCTGACTGCCAAAGGCGGCGAGACCTACTTGACTTTTGATTCCGACAACGAGTTCCGGGTACATCACACACTTGCGATCGGTGCGACGTACGGTTACGCGCAGTTCGACATCAAGAAGGGCTATGTCCATCAGGGCGGCATCTACGGCACCTTCATCGGCACGGACTTCAACAACACCTACACCAATGTGGCGGTTACGGGAGTCGTCAACGTCGCGGGCGGCATCCTGAACGTGACGGGATCCTCTTCGACGAGTACGTTTACCGGTCTCGCCGTCGGTGACGGACGCCAGGCGCCCTCCGCGGAGAACACCAATTACCGTTACGGCGAACTGAACATCGCCGGCGGCGGCGTCTCCAACACATACATGACTGCGGTCGGCCTTGGATATGCCGACGGCGCGGTCACCATCAGCGGCGGGTTTTTCATGTCCGACGGCCATGTCATCATCGGCATGGGCGGCGGCAAGGGCGAATGGCGGATGACCGGAGGGGCTTTCCGACAGGATCTGGGCCACGGCAGCACTTTCGTGGGAGGAGCCCGGCTCAGCATGATCGGCCGCACGGCCATCACGGCCACTTATCCGGAAGACCGCCACAACGCGAAGGGCCTGTTCAGCTTGAAGAACGCAAGTTACTATCATACGGCGTACGGTGAGAGGGGCATATATCTCGGCGACGACGGCGAAGGCACGCTCGAACTTTGCGAAGGCGGCACGGTCAACACGCCGTGGCTCTATGCGACAAACGGCGCGAATTCGATCCTCAAGTTCGATCTCTCCGGAGAGAATCCCGGACAGGTCACGATCCGCAAGACCCTGTACATCGACGACAAGGCAAAGCTCGTCGTGGACGGTAGCCGTTTTTCTTCAACCTCCAATTGGGTACAGCTCGTGACGTTCAACTCGGGCGCGAAATACGGCGACAAGCAGGGTGTGAGCGGCGGCGACCGCTTCTGCGACGTCGAATGCATCGGACCGGTGAAAGTCGTCCAAAATCCTACCGATGACCCCGCGCGTCCAGGCATCTGGGCCCAAGTCGCCAAAGGGCTTGTCTTCTCGTTACAGTAAGTGCCGGGAAAAATCATGAAAAAAACGATTGCGGCGGTTTTCTCTTTGGTGGCGTTCGCGTCTTTTGCTGAGGCGCCGGCCACGTGGTGGGCTTCGTATCCGGTGAAGCCGGGGGAACATGTGCTCGTTTCCGGCGGCAGCTGGGGCGCGAAGCCGAAGGTGGAAATCGGCGGGGAGACGGTCGTGCCCGACATGGTGAGCGAAACGGGACTCGTCTTCAAATATCCGGAAAGCGTAAAGGACGTGATCCCGAACTGCCGCGTAGTCGCGGAGAGCGGCGAGAAGTCCGCGGCGTTCACGCTCAACGCGCCGACCGTATGGTTCATGCAGGGCGACGACCTCGACCGTTCGACGCCGGGAGGGGAAGTACGGCTTTTCGGGCGTTCGCTGCGGGTCGGAACCGCCGCCCTCGTTTCGGCGGACGGAAAGGAATATCCGCTCGAAATCACATTCCGGGACGACTGGAGTCTCGACACCAAGATTCCCAAGGAGGTTCCGTACGGAACGTACGCCGTGCGGGCGAACGGGATTCCCGTCGGCAAGTGGATGATCGCGGCGAAACGCGATTTCAACGGTGGCAGGGTCTTCGACGTCACCGAATTCGGCGCGAAGGCGGATGACGGAATGGACGACCAGACCGCCATCGAGGCGGCGTTCAAGGCTTCGGAAAAGGCGAACGGCGGAATCGTCCGTTTTCCGCGTGGGCGCTTCGACGTCCACGGCACACTTCGCGTGCCGACCAACACGGTCCTCAGGGGACTTTCCCGCGACGCGTCCGGAATCTACTGGCCGGACTTCCACAATCCGCCGCGGGGGCTCATCGAACTCGCGACCGGGACCGGCGTCGAAGACCTGTTCCTCTCTTCGGGACTCTTCGCCGGTGGCTTCGTCACCGCGCGTGCGCCGGGGTACGTGCCGCCGCTCGCGACCGACATTTCGCTTAAACGGCTCACCGTCCGCTTTGTAACCAACTTTTGGCGCGACGACCGGATGGCGCATGATTTCATCAGGCGCTACAACACGCCCGGGAACCCGATTGACCTGAGAAACGTCGAACGGGTAGTGATCGAAGATGTGGATATCTTCACGGATAAGAACAATGTTTACTGCCGCCAGTTGCAGCTCTCCGGATCGCAGATCCGGGTCGTGCGCTCGTCTTTCCGCGGCACAGGATGGGCGGCAATCAATATCCATCAAGGAGTCGTGGAACAGAACGAATTCAACGGCATCTGCATATCGGTCCTGCCCGCGACCCGCGAGATGTTCTGGAGCCGTAACCGCCACGGCGACCGTTATTCCGGTGACCGCGAGTGCATCACGCACGATTTGAGGAATAACGCGTACTGCGGCGAGCTGCTGCCGGGAAAGGTCGAAGGGACGCGCGTTTCGTTGAACGTTCCGCCGGGGACGAAGTACGTCTTCCCCGGCTGGATAGGAGCGCCGTGGGGCAAGATGGAACAGTGGGAAGGCAAGCAAATGGAAATCATTTCCGGCAAGGGGAAGGGGCAGAGCCGCGACATCGTGAAAGTGCATTCGCGCGACGTCTACGAAATCGACCGGCCCTACGACATCGCGCCGGACAAAACCTCGCTCTTCTCGGTGGGTGAATCGCGGTGGCACGTCATCTACGTGGACAACGTCATCCGCGATAGCAAGCATGCGATTTCGCTCTACGGGGGTGCGCACGATTCGGTGGTCGCCCGCAACGACGCGAAACGGGCGGGCGCGTTCGAGGCGGTTGGCGTTTCGGGGCCGAAAGGCGTCGCGGTCGTGTGGGACGTCCAGTTCGTCGGCAACCGCCTTGTCGGCAACATGCGTTCCGCCCACAGTGGGCTCCGCCCGGAGACGGTCGGCTCGAACGGCAAGGTCTCGGACAAGTACTTCGACAACCATTCCATTCTCATCCGCGGCAACGAACTCGACCAGGCCTCGGTCGGCCTAGGCGCGTTCGACATGCTCGCGGAGGGGAATACGGTGCGCCACGCCCGCGCCGGCATCGTCGATTTCGGTTACGAGAAAACGCATTTCATTGGCGCCAACCGTTTTGAGGACGTCGGGAAGGAACTCGGCGGCAGCGCCGACATCGTCTCGCTGAATCTGGGGCAGCGCGACCATTCCAAGACGCCGTGGAGCGTCGCCGCGGTCGATTCCGATGTCCCGCCCGAGCAAGGCGCGAAGTTGGACTGGAGGCGCGGCGAATCTGGATCCGGCGGATACGTCTTCCTCAATCGCTGCGGGCTCTCTTTTGAGAACAAGAGCGTCTTTGCGAAATGCGAATTCGATGTTCCGGAGGAAAAGCAGGCGACAGTCGTCTTGGCGGTTCCGCTGGGTGGTGCCTTTGTTTTTTCCGACGATAAGGTCGTTCGTGCTCCCGAGGCGGACACGCGTCCTACGCCGGCGTTCGTGCTCGAGCCCGGGCGTCATTCCTTCGCGGTGTTCGTTCCCCGCCGGAACGGACGCAAGATCGAACGCATCGAAGTGCGGCTGTACATTCTCAGTGAACCGGAAACGGCGGTCTTCGTCGCGGCGGAAGAGGGGAAATCAGGGATGACGCATCTCAAGACGGAGACGAACTGAAACGGTTTTAACCCGTTATCTGCTTCTGCAATTCTCAATAAACGTCAACGCGTATTCCTCTGACAAACGGATGTGCGTGTTTCGCAAACGCAACGGAGACGAAAACAATGCCCGATGAAAAGAAGACGTGGTTGCCCTACAAATGGGAACTGATCGCGCTGCTCTGGTTCGCGTTTTTCTTTAACCAAGCCGACCGACAGTCCTACAACGTGGTCCTGCCGCTGCTGACGAAAGACTTGGGGCTCTCCTCGGTGC
>JAVEYH010000122.1:0-10404 GCA_034003585.1 Kiritimatiellia bacterium | reverse complement strand
TCGCCGATGTCCACGCCTCCTTCCGGCACGCGGATGTACCGCTCGCCGTACGAAGCCATCGATGTCGCGCGGTTGCTCGGCACAAGATACGCGACCGCCGTATCCCCGTCCGGCGGCGCGCTGTCCAGCCAGTTCGCGGAGGTGCTCCACAGCGCCATGTTCGTCGGCGTCGTCCCGTTCAGGGCCTCCGACGTGTCCCAGTTCCAGGTCCCGTCCGCCGCGAAACAGGAAACCGCGCCCGCTGCGGCCACTGCCAAAAGACCGAACAAAAACCCTCTCCCGAATGAGCCTGTTTTTCTCATGGTCATGCTCTCCTATCGAACTTCACTTTCTCGAACCGAGCCCACACCCAATCAACCCGGCGGCTTGCATATCCAGACCGGTTTTTACACTTAAGACAACAGTTTACGGGTATGGGCGAGAACAGTCAATTCCGTTTGGGCAATTCTCCGTAATCGGTTGGTGACAGGGGATGCGCGAAGATCATGCGTTTCTGGTGAAAAGGGAAGCGGGCGAGTCGGGAGCGCGGGCGTCCCCGCCCGCAACAGCGTTTCCCTCATTAGGCTGAGCGGTCGCTCCTTGAGAGCCAGACCGCGCATCGGACTCGCGCGCGGCCTTTCACATGGCGGGCGGGGACGCCCGCGCTCCCGACTGTGCTTCGCCCAAAACACGCACGGAACTCGCATCCCCGGCCACCAACCGATTCCCAATTCTCCAGGGCGTACGCGTGCTCCCGCCTGCGGAGTTTCTCTCCTCCTGACAGTCGTTGCCTTCCTGCGTGCTCAAAGGGAGAGGCTCTCCGGCCTTATTTCTCGATGGTCACGCGCGAGACCGCCGGGCGCGCGGAGGCGATCCGCTCGCGGAGGTCCTCGGCGCGCGCGTCGAGGGCGGGCTTCTCCTCCCGCACGTCCCGGTACGTCTGCGCCCAGGAACGGTACGCGCCGATCCAGCGCACCGCCGCGTTTTTCACGAGCCAATCGTCCAGCCACCGGTCCGCCGCGGCGCGGTCTTCCGGATTGACCTGCGCCTGACGCAGCCGGCCGCACACGAGCGCATGCGTGCGCAGGCGGCTCTCGAGCGCCTGCAGTTCGCGCAGCGGCTTGGCGGCATCCAGGGCGCGCTTCTGGTTCGGCGTGTCCAAAAGCGCGATGTTCACGCCCTTCGCGAATTCCGCTGCCGTGAACCTGCCGACCTCCGCGCCGTCGAACCGGAGCGCGTAGGCACCTTCTTCCAGCCCCTTCACAACGATCTCCTCGCGGTTCAGCTTCTCCGTGAGCGGATAGAAGGCCTCGGTTTTCACATACTCCGGCAACTTCGGAAACGGCAACGCCTTCGGCGCGTACGTGAACGCGACGCGCTTCGGTGACGCCGCGACCCGCGTCAGCACGGCGTTTTTCGTGCGCCCCGAACCGACCTTCTCCGCCGCGCCCTTCGCGGCGTCGATCACGGCGCGCGCCAGCACCGGGGAAACGCGCATCGCGTCGAGCACGAGCGCCGCCATCACGAGGTGACCCTCATGCCCGGGATGCACGCGGTCCCCGCAGAAGCGGTGTTCCGGATGGTCCCGGAACATCCGCGTCATCGGCGCGTGGAAATCAACCGTGCCAAAGTTTTTTTCCGCCGCGAGTTTCCGGACGATTTCCGCGCAGGCCGAAAGCCCCGGCTCGTTGCACGCGGCCAGATTGCCCTTCTCTTCCGGATTCGTGTATTGGTCGTAAGGCGACGGCGTGACGAACACCGCTTTCACGCCGGAGGCCGGAATTTTCTCCGCGAGCGCGCGCTGGTTGGCTTCGTACCGCGCGAGCGCATCCGCCCGGCTTTTCGCCTGCGCCCCGTCCGGCTCGGGCGTCGCGTACTGATCGCGCCCGACGTCGTTCATCCCGAACATCACGAACACGCGGCTTGGCTTCATCGGCAGGATGTCGTCCTCCCAGCGCGCCACGCCGCCGCCCGCGGAATCGCCGCTGATCCCGCCGTTCAGCAGCCTCGTCCCGCAGCCGGGGTTGCGCAGGTTCTGGAAAAGCTGGAGATAATGGACATACCCGCCGTCGTGCGTGATCGAATCGCCGAAGAACACCACCCGTTCGCCGTCCTCGAACCGCGCCACGCCGCCCGCGTCCGCCGTCTTCATCACGAAGTCGCGCAGGAAGTAAACCGACTCCGCCACGCCGCCGCCGTGGTCGCCTTCCGTCTCGTGGAACTCGGTCTTCGGATACCCGCAGTTCCGGAGCGACACCGCGAGAAGCTCGTTCTCCTCCACGCGGCACTTCCACTCGACGTCCCGCCCGCCCGTGCAGAAACTCGCCGGCGGCAGACCCTTTGCCCCGGCGTGGAAGAGCGGCGCCCATTCGTCGATCTTGGGTAAGAATTGCGGATCGGTGTCCCGGAAGCCGATCTTCCGCACATTAAAATGCTTGGTCATCTGCCCGGTGAGCGGCACGATGCCCGCGAGGTCACCCGGTTTGAAACCGTGCGGCGCCATCCACCTGGCGTCCAGGCCGACCATCGCCGTCAGATACCCGCCCGCGGAGATTCCCGTCACGAAAACCTTCTTGGGATCGCCGCCGTACTTTCCGATGTTTTTCAGCGTCCATGCGACAGACGCCGCCGCGTCCGCAATGCAGTCGGCAGGTTGGACCACGCCGCTTCCGTCCGTCGGAAGCAGACGGTACTGCACCGCCACATGCGCGACGGGGTCCTTGTCCTTGGCCTCTTCCGGCCAAGGCGCGAAATGCCTCCCGCCCCCCGTAAGCCCCCCGCCATGGAGATTGACCACCGTCGCGAACCCTTTCGCCTCCGCCGGCCATTTCAAATCCAGAACGCACTTGCCGGAGGCGTCCGAATACCGGATGTCCCGTTCGGTCTTGAATTCATACGCGCCCGACACCGCGCAGCCCAGGAGGACGGCGAATGCCGCCGCAAGAAGTCTTCTGTCCGTTTTCATATCCCCGATCATACCGAACGGGACCCCGCGCGTCAAAACACGGCCGCGGGGGCGCGGGAGCAAACGGATTGGTAACTTTTTCCCGCGAAGATTCGCGGGCAGAAAACGGATGCCCCGTTACGCCCCGTCCTCGTCCTCGTTCTCGTTCACGTACTCGTGTCCCGTACGCGTTCACGATTACTCGTGTACGGGAACGGGTACCGATTCCCAAATACGACGCGGCAGCGGGGAGGAGAGGAAGAGGGGGAAAAGAATATTTTTAACGCTCAACGCCCAACTATCAACGTTCAACGCTCACCTTATAGGCAAGGATTTAGAAAGGCGGAGTTTTAGATCGGAACGCCCCTGTAAAACAGCGCATTTCTTGGGATTACGTCGGAGTCGGAGTCGTTCTCGCTATCGGGATCGAAACTCCTTCCCAAGTTTTCCTTTGGGCGGATCTGCTGCCGCGCCCCCCGCGTTACTCCGCAAACTCGTTGTAGACCTCATGGCCCGGCCGGACCGAGCCGTCGGGCTCGATGAACGCCATGTACATGGTTTCCCAATCGCGGCCGGGCACCGGACGGTGCAGGTCGGCCACCGCCGAGTGGCGCAGCGCGTGAGGCAGGAAGCCGATGCCCGCCGCCTTCAACATGCCGAGGTCGTGACGGACGTATTTCACGCGCAAGGCATCGTCGTTCGCGCCCCAGCAACACTCGGTGGCGATGGCGGGTTTGCCGAGTTTCTCGAGGTGCGTCACCATTTTCGCGAAATTCTGCGCGTGGGTCTCCGCGGAGACCGACGACGGGATCCAATAGGGGTGGACGGCGTGGACGTCGACAAACGGATCAATCAGGTCGAGGTCGGCGGGCCCGCCGACCCCCGGGCACCCCTGCGTGCCGACCGAAACGGGCGTCTCCGGATCCAGCCGGCGGACTTCGCCCGCCATGGTCTCGAGGAATTCGACCACGATACTGCCCCTCTCTTTGCCGCCGTTGTTGAACGGCTCGTTCGAGAGATCATACATCAGCAGGCTGTCCGCCGGACGGATCGCGCCAATCAGTTCGCGCAGGTATTGCCGATGCGCGCCGAACCGGTTGTTGCCGCGCGAGTGCAGGAGCTGTTCCAGCGAGAATCCCCCGAAATCCACCAGCGAATGCCACCCATTGAAAATCACGGGGATCATCTTGATCTTGCGCTCGGCCAAGAGCGCGGACGCGCGCTTTGCCGCCGCCAGAAATTTCTTTGAATCGGCCATGTGGGCGTCGTACGAGAACCAGATGCGCAAGGCGTTCAGCTTCGGGAAATGCCGCAGCCCCTGATCCACTTCCCGGGCAAAGACCTTTTCCTGGAAGTTGTTCCAGACCGTGATGCCGTGGCCGCCCCAGCTCGGCTGGTAGTTGAATCCCCGAACCCATGCGTACTCGCGCACGCGCGAAGGATTCACTGCGTTCTGCGCGATTCCGGCACCCGCAACGGCTGTCGCCCCGCCCAGAATCGTCCCGGTTCCGAGTCGCAGCGCCTCACGGCGCGTGATGTTCGCTTTGTGCAGGCTCATGCTTATCTCCCCTGTTCCGTTGTCCCGGTTTGCGGATCGCCGCTCGCGAGGGTCTTGCCGCTCGCGTTTTCGATCGACGCCTGATAGCCGGGCGGCAGAACGGCCCGGTAGGTGATCCGGTCCGCCGTCTGCCGCCACTGAAGACGCACCAAACCGGTTCCGTCCGGCGCGGGCACCGCGCCCTCGCAGAACGCCAGCGGCAGATCGGCGAACCGCAGCGCCACCGTTTTGTTTCCCGGATCGATCCGCCCCACGCCCAGCACGTCGCGGTGCAGGTTGCGGACGAGCGCCGACGGATATCCGTGGCACAGGCTGCCCTGGGTCGGCACATGGAACTCCCATAGGGTACCGGTCAGCTCGGCCTGCGGCAGCCAGTAGTCGATCACCTCGCCGGCGATCTGCGCCGAGCGCCCCGCGCGCGACAGCAGTTCCATGCGCATCATCCAGTCCACGAACGGTACGCCCTGGCGGACCTCGGGGAAACCCCCGGTCCGGCGCCGCTCCGGGCCGAATTCATTCAAAAGCGTTTTCCAGAGTCCGGCGTGGCTTCCGGGCGTCGCCACATTGAAAAAGAAGGCGTAATACTGGCACGACTCGGTGCGGTTGGTTGTCGCCTGCAGCCTGCCGTCCCGCCGCACCGCATTGTCCGCGAAAAACCTCCCATCGAACGACTGTTTGCAGATCGCCTCGCGCACGCGGTCGGCCTTGGCCGCCAGCGCCGGATCGCCGTACAGGCGCGCGGCGGACGAGAGCGCCCCGGCGTAGAGCATGCAGGTGGGATAGTTCACCTGTTGCGTGAGGTCGTTCGCGCTGTAGCTGACGAACACCCAGCCGGGCAACCGCTCCAGGAGGCCGTCGCCGTTCTCGTGCTTCGCGAACCATCCGAACAGGCGCGTCACGCGCTCCCTCAGTCCCGCTACGATCGCCGGATCGCCGCCGCGGTCCGCGTACTCGCCCAACTGGACGACGAACCACAGAGCCCAATTCGGCAGGTAATTCCCGTTGTCATGATCCGCCGGATAGCACATGGGCAGCATGCCGTCCGGAATGTCGGCGAATTTCCCAGGCAACAGGAAGTTCTCGAAAAAGTTGCGCTCCACCTGCGGGACGCCGGTCAGCTCGGCCGTGGCGCGGGCGGTGAAAAAGCTGTCGCACAGCCAGCCGCCCCGTTCGCGCGAGGGACAGTCCATGAACAGGTCCAACACGTTCTGCCGGTTGCTCAGTACCGCCGCGGCATACAGCCGGTTTAAGCGTCCATCGCTGCAACGGAAGGTTGCGGGCACGGGCGGGTGGGCGTATTCGCGCACGGAACAGGAATCCAACCGGCACGAACCTTCCAGACAGACCGCTTTCACATACCGCATCGCGTAAGGTTCCATCGACTCGACGGCGTAGGTTCCCGGCTGCAGCCGGTATTCGATGATGTTGCAACACCCCATCGCCTTGAAGTCCACATCGCCCTGGCTAGTGAGCGCTTCCCCCAACACGAACCACAGGCGGGTGGGTTTCAGGGCCGTGATCCCCGCGCGGAGAAAGCCGGCCCGGTCCATGCCGAAATCCACCATCTCAAACGCGCCCGTTTCCAGTGCGATGGCCTCGCCATCAGGCCACGGCCGAAAGGCATGCGATTGAAAAACGCTGCCGTACCGCTGCGCCTCGCTGCTGAGCGCAACTGCCAAGTCCGCCTCAACAAAGCCCTTGAGTTTGGGGCCGATATCTTTCAGGCTGCGGTCTTTCCACAGTTTCCCGTCCACGGGGCGCGCCTCGATTCTCCCCGGCGCCCCGGCTCGCACGGGCGCCCAGACGGGAAAGACCGGATAGGGCACGCCCCGCGGCAACAGCCTGACCGGAGGCTGCGCAGCGACTTCGCCGCGCGTATCCGGGACCTCGGCCCCACGCCGCCAGCGGTCAAAGTCCGGAGCCAGCCGGTAGACCTCGACAAAGGGCCGCTGAAAGCTGTAACGCTGTACCTTCTGAACCCTTTCGGGGCATGCCGCGGCCATGAACCGTTTGCCCTTTCCGGCGGTTGACGCGAGCACTTCCGCACCGTCCGTCACTTCGGCCTGAAGGAAGGAAGGCTGATTCAGCAGGTAGTAACTGTTGCAGTTGTAACCCGCCACTTCGACGGCCACCAGATTCTCACCCGGCTTGAGCCGTCCGTTCAGCTCCCACTGATCCACGCGGAAGTACCCGTGCGCGGCCCGCGCGGGGCCGCAGCCCAAGAACTCGCCGTTGAGCCAAACACGGTACATCGTGGACGCCGCGACGCGCAAAACGGCCTTCTTTCCGGCTGGCGCGTCAAAGACCGCCCGGAACCCGACGGTCAGATTCATCTCCCGTTCCCGCCCTTTGGGCCAGACGGGTTGCGCCGAAAGGAAGGGCCCCGTGGCGCCGCTTGTTTTCTCATCCGGCACCCCCCGCGCCGGAACGGCCGCGAAACCGATCATGAGGGCAACAAGAACCTGCGCGAGCACATGGAACCGCTTCACCGTCCACTTGTGTTTCATTTGTCTTCCTTTGTTGCGGCCGCCGCCTGTGCCGGGCTTCCCAGAACCCCCCGGGCTTTAAACCGCACGGTCACCTTCTGCCCAGCTTTCACGCGGAGCGGCTGCGTCGGGCAGAAATCGTGGGACGCCATCACGAAGCGCCTGCCGGAAGCCGCCCGCCGGCCGTTTCCGATCCACATCGCGGGCACCCCTCCCGTTCGCGGCGGCATCCGCCACCCTGCCGGAAGATTGTCGGACGAAACCTCTTCGAAATCCCCGTTGACCAGTTCCGCGCCCTCGATCCGGAAGGCGTCGTAATAGGTCCAGACCGCAGGCTCGCCCTGGGCGCCCTTGATTTCGATGAGCACGGTGCCCCCTTTTTCGGGGGTGAAGGCAAATTCATGCGCATGCCAGCGGTCGGCGGACACCTCGCCGAACTGCGCTTCGATCCGGCTTCCGGCAACCGCCCACAGGGGATTCTCCGCACCCTCATTGGCCTTCAGCGGTATCCGGTCCGCACCCCAGAGCACCGAAACGCGCGAAAGGGACGGTCTCGCGCCGGGCAGGAAGGGGAGATCGCCGAACTCGGTCAGCCACAGCGCATATCCGCCCCGCATATCCCAGGAATCGCGCGCATAGCGCTGTGCCCAACGCGTCAGAGAGCCGTCCGCCGAACGGCAGACCGTGATGTTCGCGAGAAGCGGCAAAAGGGGCTGGTCCGGACCGAGCCCAACCGCGCACAAGGGAATGCGCCAGCGGCAGGACCAGCCGTCCGTTCCGTCCGTCCGGGCCGTGTACCGGACCGCCTGCGCGAGATGCGCGGCGGCTTCCGGCGTGGCGCACCCCGCCGTGACGCTCTCGAACCGGCCGTCGGCATACCCGCGCAGCACGAAGGGCTCGTCATGGCGCTTGCGGCTGCGGGCGATCGCCAGCGCGAGTTCAACCCCGTCAGCCCGGCCCCATTCTTGGCGCCGGAGGGAAAGGCGCTTCGGATCCGTTTCGTGGCGCATGTCCACACACAGCCAGCCCTCCGCCGCCGTCAGCGTCGCGCGGCTGATCCGGCGTGCGGCCGTGCCCGTGCCCACCCACTGGATCAGGGCGGGTTCTCCGGCCGCGGCGCGGACAGGAAAGAGGGTCGAGCCCCGGGCCCGGCCGCGTTCCGCACAGGTGAGGGCAGGCGTGGCCGCGGGACCGAATTTGACGGCGGGCGAGGCGCGCCACGGGCTGTCGTAAAGCCCCATTTTCCCGTACCGGGGCGGCTCGAACCCCTGCCTGTTTTTACCGAACGGCGCGTCGGGGTTCAAAGCCAGGCCGGGCGCGCCCGCCTTGGTTAACCAGGCATCCGCTTCCCACTCGGCATTGTTCGTCACCACACAGGTTCTCATCACGTTTTTCGCGTTCAGGATCAGGATCTCGCCGCTGCCCATGCGCACATTGCCGCAGATCACATTCCCGTGCGCGTTCTGCGCGTCCAGGGGATCCATGCCCAACGGGTCCAGCAAGGCCGGATAGCGGCTCCTCCACAGATCGGACGAATAGCGCGTCAGGTTCCGCGTCAGCGCGCGGTAGCAGCCGCTTTCGCGGCCGCGCTCGGCGTCGGCTTTCGCGAAACTGTCGATGCCGCGGCTGCCGAGCACGATGGACTCGTCACAGTGGAGGACAACGTTGTTGCTCACGAGGTTGTCTTTGCCTCCCCCGATGTAGAGCCCCCTGCCGTGCTGGCTGAGGATGTTGCCGTACAGGCGGGTGCCGCTCGTGTAGTCGTCCAGATAGATGCCGCGGCATGCGTTTTCATCCACCGCATCGCCGGTCGCGTGGATCAGATTGTGCCGGATCACCGTGCCGCGTTTGGACCATTCGCCGGCGCAGGAGTAAAGCGCACCCGCGTCGCCGGTGTGCAGGCACACGTCATGCACGATGTTGTATTCGATCACGTGTTCGTTGCCGTCAAAGAAAATCGCCTGATGGTCGCTTCCGTAGATCAGATTATGCCGGACGGCGTGCCCTACGCCGCGCACGGACGCGCCGGGCCGGTAACAGGCCACCACACGGCCGAAATGGCGGATGTGGTTGTTCTCGATAAGGTGTTTTCCCGGGATGAGGGCGGGACGATCCCCCCCCTCGGCATCCACCCCGCCCTCGCCGAGATCTTCGAGATCGCAGCCGACCACGGCACAGCGCGAGCCGCCGGCGATACGGACCGCCCACCCTCCGGTGTGCCGGACGGTTGAGGCGGCCACCGTCACGGCCGTGCAATTCTTGAGCGTCAGCGCCGTCTGCCGGCAGGCCTCAAAGGTAAATCCTTCGAAGGTCACGTTCGTTGTGTTTTCCGCGCTCACCAGCGTCCCGCAGCGCGCCATCACAACCGGCGTGGCTCCCGGATCGGCTGCGGGCCAGAGGTACAGGCGGCGGCTTGCCCGGTCAATCGCCCACTCGCCGGGACGGTCGATCTCGCCGATCGCGTTGAAAGCGTAAAACTCCCGGCCCTTCCTTAACCCGAAGACCGGATTCTTGGTCAGCGCGACGGTTTGTTCCTGAAGATCGAGGGCCTTGAGGCCGATTCGCTCGTCCGCCCACGGATGGAACCAGTACCCGTTGAACCACAAATCCGGCTCGCCTGCCCAACGCGCCAGGCGCGGAGCTGTGAAACGGAACACGCCGTTCGTGAAGTTGCGTTCGCTGACGCCGGGAACGCTCTTGCCGCCGCCGACGCCCTCATCGATGTTCACGAACCCCTCGTTCGGCCAGCGGGCGATCGGCAGACGCTGCCCGGCCTGATACAGGGCCACCGGATATTCCGCCGCCACGGCAATGAACCCGCAGCCGCCGTTGGCGAATCCCGGAAGCGTTGTGAGAACCTTTTCGGGGATCACGGTCATCACCACGTTGCTTTGCGCCGCAGGATCGAGGAGGCGGAGCGCGGCGGGGTCGGAAACCGGCCGCCAGTCCGTGAGCGCGACACCGCCGGAAAGCAGGGTGGTCCCGCGCTTCGCGGCCCGGTAGACGACAGGCGCGGCCTCCGTTCCCGAGTCCTCTGCCGCCAAGGCAAACGCATCCGTCAGGGCATAGGTGCCGCCGCGCACAAGAACCGCCACGCCGCCGGACGGCAGGGGGCCGGTTTTTTTCAGGGCACGGATCTTCTGACGCGCCGCCGTCAGCGTGGCCAGCGGCGCACGCTCCGATCCGTCCGCCATGTCATTCCCGTCGGGCGCGACGAAGAGTTTGACCGCCGCCGCGCCGTCCTCCCGCAAGGAGGCGTCCGGACAAACATGACGGCAGGCTGCCACCGCTGCCAACACCGCAAGCAAGGTCACCGCTGTGTGCTTTTCTCTCATTTCCCGCCCACCAACCGATTGCAGGGCGTCGGGGTCACCTCTTCTTTTCCCGTTCGTCCTTCAGCCGGCGCATGCCGGCCAGCGGCAAAGTCGCGCTGGACA
>JAVEYH010000121.1:6565-10513 GCA_034003585.1 Kiritimatiellia bacterium | reverse complement strand
CCGGAATCGCGTTCCGGCTTGTTCCCGCGCCGCATTTCCTGTTATGATTCGACCTTAAGGACCCCGGGGTGAACCGGCGGCCTGTTCAACAACCGGGTACGGAGGAACCGTGAAGCAGACACATGACACCGTCGTGATCCTTGATTTCGGCGCCATCAACAGCCAGGCCGCGGCAAAATTCATCCGGCAGCTCAACATCTATTGTGAAGTGCTCCCCTGCACCGCCGCGCGCGAACGGATCGAAGCCCTCCGCCCCCAGGCGCTGGTGCTGCAGCGCGGCGCGGGGTTCGGTGCGGCCACTCTCGACCGCTCTCCCGCGGCAAATCCCGCGGCGCTGGGCGTCCCGGTTCTGGATCTGGCGGATCTGCCCTGCGAAATCTCCACCTTCGAATCCTTTCTCCTCGGCCGGTGCGGCTTGCGTCAGGATTGGACGGTTGAGGCGTTCATCCGCGAGGCGATCGACGGGATCCGGGAGACGGTCGGGCCGCGCCGGGTCCTGCTGGCGATGTCCGGCGGTGTCGACTCTTCGGTCTGCGCCCTGCTCGCGCACCGGGCGGTAGGCGACCAACTCACCTGTGTGTTCGTGGATCACGGCCTGATGCGCAAAGGCGAACCGGAGGAGGTCTGCTCCGTGTTCCGTGACCGGTTCGGAATCGCGTTGCGCCATGTCGATGCGGCAGAGCGGTTCCTCGCGCGGTTGGCGGGCGTCACCGACCCGGAACGCAAACGCAAGATCATCGGCGAGGAGTTCATCCGCGTGTTTGAGGAGGAGGCCGGCGCGGCGGGCGAGCCGGACTTCCTGGTGCAGGGGACCATCTACCCCGACATCATCGAAAGCGGCTGGGATGGCGGGAAACCGGTGAAGGCCCACCACAATGTCGGCGGCCTGCCCGAACGCATCGCGTTCAAGGGGCTGGTCGAACCCTTGAAGTACCTGTTCAAGGATGAGGTGCGCCAGGTGGCCCTGGCCCTGGGGATTCCGGCCCCGATCGCCATGCGCCAGCCGTTTCCGGGCCCCGGCCTGGGGGTGCGCTGTCTCGGTGAGGTCACCCGGGAGAAACTCGACATTTTACGCGCGGCGGATTTCCTGTTCCGGGACGCGATCATGGCCGCCGGGCTGGAAGCGCAGGCCAGCCAGTATTTCGCCGTGCTGACCGGCAACCGGTCCGTGGGCGTCAGCGAGGACGCCCGAACCTATGCCTACACCGTCGCGCTGCGGGCGGTGCAAACGTCGGACTTCATGACCGCACGGTTCGTGAAAATTTCGCCGGATG
The DNA here is from genome assembly GCA_034003585.1 of Kiritimatiellia bacterium. Lineage (GTDB taxonomy): Bacteria > Verrucomicrobiota > Kiritimatiellia > RFP12 > UBA1067 > JAPXSY01. The sequence goes on along the minus strand of JAVEYH010000121.1, from coordinate 9,239 downwards.
TGCTGGAGGCCGTCTCCGAGCGGATCACCCGCGAGGTGCCGCAGGTGAACCGCGTGGTCTACGACATTACGAGCAAGCCGCCGTCCACGATCGAATGGGAGTGACGGCAAGGAGGCCGCGCCGCACGCGACTGCGCCGGTAAACGACGGAGGGAAACCTGTAACAGGGAGAGACCATGCAGGACTTCGAGAAACTCGGTTCGTTCTATCTGGGCAGGGAGTATGATCCCGCGGCAGGGGCACGGACGGACAACCTCCTGCTGTATGACGCCAAAGATCTGACGACCCACGCAGTGTTGGCGGGCATGACCGGCAGCGGGAAAACAGGGCTCGCCCTCGCAATGCTGGAAGAGGCGGCGATCGACGGGATTCCCGCGATCCTGATCGATCCCAAAGGCGATCTCGCGAATCTGATGCTGCAGTTCCCGGACCTCACGCCCGAAGCCTTTCAGCCTTGGGTCGACCCCTCCGAAGCCGCGCGCAAAGGGATGAGCCTTCCGGATCTCGCCGCGGCCACGGCCCGGACCTGGCGCGACGGGCTCGCCGAGTGGGGCCAGGATTCGTCCCGCATCCGCCGGTTGCGGGACGGCGCGGAGTTCGCCGTCTACACCCCCGGCAACGCCTCCGTGCGTCCACTCCAGGTCCTGCGCTCGTTCGCCGCGCCGCCCCCGTCGCTCCGGAACGACGACTCCGCGTTGCGTGACCGGATCCTGGCGGCGGTTTCCGGCCTGCTCGGCCTGCTCGGCCTGGATGCGGATCCCGTTCAGAGCCGCGACCACATCCTGCTCTCCAATCTGTTTGATCATGCCTGGCGCGAAGGCCGCGACCTGGATCTCGCCGCCCTGATCCGCGACGTGCGGAAACCGCCTTTCGCCCGGGTCGGCGTGTTCGATCTCGAAACCTTCTACCCCGAAGCCGAGCGCATGGGGTTGGCCATGCGCCTCAACAATATCCTGGCGTCGCCCGGCTTCGGAGCCTGGATGGAGGGCGAGCCCCTTGACGTGCAGCGCCTGTTGTTTTCCCCGGCCGGCAAACCGCGCCATGTGATCCTCTATCTGGCGCACCTCTCCGATACCGAGAGGATGTTCTTCGTGACCCTGCTGCTCAACGAGGTGATCGCCTGGATGCGGACCCAATCCGGCACCGGCAGTCTCCGGGCCCTGCTCTACATGGATGAGATCTTCGGGTTCTTCCCTCCCACCGCCAACCCGCCCTCGAAAACGCCGATGCTGACCCTGCTCAAACAGGCCCGCGCCTACGGCCTCGGCGTCGTGCTCGCCACACAGAACCCCGTGGATCTCGATTACAAGGGCCTTTCGAACTGCGGCACCTGGTTCATCGGGCGGCTTCAGACTGAACGCGACAAGAAACGGGTGATCGAAGGCCTGGAAGGCGCGGCCGCCAGCAGCGGCGCCGGCTTCGACCGGGCACGGACCGAACAGATCCTGGCCGGTCTCGGCAACCGCCTGTTTCTGATGCGGAATGTCCACGAGGAGGAACCGGTGCTGTTCCAGACCCGGTGGGCGCTGAGTTACCTGCGCGGGCCGCTGACCCTGCCGCAGCTCGCGGCCCTCGCGCCGCCGCAAAACGTCACCCCGCCGGCGGCGCAACCCGCAACCCAGACGGCGGCGCTCTCCGGCGCGCGTGCCCCGGCCGCCTCCGCAACATCCCTCCCCCCGTCCGCGGGCCATCCCCTGCCCCCGGATCTCCCCGTCTTCCACCTCCGCCCTCGCGCGGCGGAACCCGGTCTGGTCTACCGGCCCATGGCGGCAGGCCTCGTCAGCATGCGCTTTGTCGATGCGAAAGCGGGTCTCGACCTCTGGATGAACGGAATCGCGCTCGCGCCGTTTCTGGATGAGGGTGCCCGCGCCGCCTGGGAGGAGTGCGAAATCCGGCGCGGTGCCCCCTCTGCCCTTGTGGACCCCCAACCCTTGCCGGCGGCGGCGTTCGAAACCCCGCCCGTTCGCCTGCCGGGCCCCAAACAACTCGCGTCCTGGGCCAAGGCCCTGGAAAGCCATCTCTACCAGACCCAAACGTTCGAACTGTCAACCTATCCGGAGATGAAACTCGCCGCGCTGCCGGAGGAGCCGGAAGGGGACTTCCGCGCGCGCATCATCTTGCGGTTGCGCGAACAGCGTGATGCCGAACTCGCGAAGTGGAAAGCCGCGTACGCGCCGAAGTTCCGGACCCTCACGGACCAGATCCGGCGCGCGGAGGAGCGCGTGGCGCGCGAAAAAGCCCAGGCGGGCCAGCAGAAATTCAACACCGCGCTCTCGTTCGGCGCCACGCTGCTGGGCGCGTTCCTCGGCCGCGGGGCCGCCCGGGTCGGTACGGTTGGACGCGCCGCGACCGCCATGCGGAACGCGGGGCGGATCAGCAAAGAGAGCGGGGACGTCGCACGCGCCGCCGAAAATGCCGAGACCCTCCGGCAACGGCTGAACGACCTGCAGGAACAGTTCGACCGGGAGGTCTCCGCCCTGCAAGCCCCGGTCGCACCCGAAGCGCTGGCGCTCGTCAAACGCCCCGTGCGGCCGCGGAAATCCGACCTCTCCGTCAGTGCCGTGGGCCTCTGCTGGGTGCCGTGGCGCAGGCGGCCCGACGGGATTCTGGTTCCTGCGGGGTGACCGGACGCCCCGCGGCGGGCTCGCAACCATCAAAAGACCATGACGGAACAA
>JAVEYH010000121.1:0-6465 GCA_034003585.1 Kiritimatiellia bacterium | reverse complement strand
ACGCGGGCCGCCTCGTTCCGCGCCTTCGCCCGGCAGCAGACCTACGCCATCCATCAGGAACTGGTTAATATCCGGAATCGCCTTGACGCGCTGTCCCGTCTTTTCCAGGCCAATCAACACCTCACGGAAAACGCGTTCTCCCTGTACGCCTCCCGCTTTAACGCCAGACACACGATCCTGGCTTCCCTCTGGCTGCCGGATGTCCCCGAACCGGACCGCACGGCGTTCGAGACCGCCGCCCGCCGCGACGGGCTGGAGGGATACCGCATCTGGCAGTTCGACGAACAGATGCGGCCCGTCCCCGCCGCGGGACGCGCCCTCTTCCATCCGATCCGGTATCTGGAGCCCTTGCCGCAGCACGCCGCCGCAACCGGCTTCGACATGGGTTCGGAGCCCTTCCGCGCCGCGGCGTTGCGCGACACGCGGCTGCACGGGTTCATGACCGCGTCCGAACCGATCACGCTTTTTGCCGCAACCAACCGGCCGACCGGTTTCTTCATCTTCAACCCGGTGCGCACGGCATCCCAGACCGGCACGGTGGCCTTCGCCGTCAGTGTCGATTCCCTGCTGCACAGTCCGCTGAATCAGATCACGGAGCCCGGGTACCGGCTGACCGTTGACCTCTTCTATCTGGAAAAAGGCCGCTCCCCACGCCTCATCGGCTCTTCCGATCCAGCACACTCCCTGGCTTGCGCCTGGGGCCCGGCCGCCCCCCCCCTGACATTCCGGCAGCCTTTGCTGCACTTCGGCAAAGCGTACGCGCTGGTGGTCCACCCCTCCTCGGCCTGGCTTGCGGCCTATCCCGTGCACCACGCCCTCACGGTCGCGGTCGGCGGATCGCTGTTCTCGCTGCTGTTTTCGCTCTTTATCCTTTTTCTCAGCGAGCGGCAGATCCGGCTCGAACGCGAGATCAACCGACGCACGCTGGATCTGCAGATCGCCAAAGGCAACGCGCAAAGCGTGCTGCGCGCCGCCCCCGTGGCCATGATGGTGGTGGACCGGGAAGCCAAACTCCTCAACGCGAACGACCGGGCCGTCGAACTCTTCCACTCGCACGCCGTCGAGGCCGTCAACCGGCCGTGCGGCGTGTTCTTGCGCTGCGTCCGGCGTCATGACGCGCCGGCCGGCTGCGGCCACGGCCCGGACTGCTCCTCCTGTCCGGTCCGCCGGGCGATCCGCCGCGTCATGGAAAATAACCAGGGGGTGACGGACCAGCACATGGAAACGGTTGCGGAATACGCGGGCAAGACGCGGGTCTTCCACCTGCGTTTCAGCGCCGCCCCCGTGACCTACAACGGCGAACGCCAAGTGCTGATCGCCCTGCACGACATCACCTCCTGGCACCAGACCGAACGGCTCTACCAGTCCCTCTTCACCGAGATGCATTACGGCTTCGCCCTGCACGAGATCGTGATCGGCGGCGAACGCCACCCCATTGATTTTCAATACAAAACTGCGAATCCGGCGTTCGAACGCCTCACCGGGATCCCGGTCGGCACGTTACCGAAGCAAACCCTCCTGACCGTGTTCCCCGATTTTCCGCAGGACATCCTGGCCGCCCTGGTCTCAGTGGTCCACTCCGGTGAGGCGCAGCGGTTCTCCTTCTTCCTGCCGTCCGTGGGCAAACACTTCGAAGGCACCGCCTTCCGCACCGAACACGGCCAGATGGCCACCATCTTCACGGACGTCACGGACCGTAAACAGGCCGAGGAACAGGCCCGCAACGCCGCGGAAGAGACCCTCAGGCTGCTCAACGAGACCGAGGCCGCGCGCCACGATCTGCTGGTCGCCGTCGACGAGCAGAAACTGGCGGACGAAGCCCTGATCTACGAGCGCAACCTGCTCTATGCCCTGATGGACAATCTGCCCGACCGCATCTACTTCAAGGACGCCGAATCGCGCTTCATCAAAATCAGCAAGGCGCACGCCGCCTCCCTGAAACTCGCCGCGCCCGAACAGGCGATCGGCAAAACGGACGCGGATTTCAAACCGCCGGATGTGGCGGAGGAAGTCCGCGCCCGGGAGCGTCAGATTATCGAGACCGGCATTCCGCTGTTGGCGCAGGTCGAGCAGAAAACCGGGCCGGACGGCAGACCCCGATGGGTTTCCGCCTCCAAAGTGCCGATCCGGGATGCGTCCGGAAAGATCGTGGGGCTGGTCGGGATATCCCGGGACATCACCCGCGAGATCGAACTCCAGCAGGAACTCCAGCAGGCCTCCAAAATGGATGCCATCGGCCGACTCGCGGGCGGGGTGGCCCATGACTTCAACAACCTGCTGCAGGCGATCCTGGGGTTCACCGAAATCCTGTTGCTGGGTGTGAACGAGAACGATCCGCAGTACGGCGATCTCAAGGAGATCGAGCGGGCCGCGCGCCGCGCGGCCGATCTCACACGCCAACTTCTGGCCTTCAGCCGCAAACAGCGCATCGAGCCGCAACTGCTGGATCTGAACCAAATCATCCTCGGCACCGAGAAGATGCTGCAGCGCCTGATCGGCGAGAACATTGAAATCCTCCTGTCGCTCGATCCGGCTGTGAAGGCCGTGTCCGCGGATCCGAACCAGATCGAGCAGATCCTCATGAACCTCGCGGTGAACGCCAAAGACGCGATGCGGGACGGCGGCCGGATGACGTTCCACACCGAAACCGTGACCCTGACGCCGCATGACGCGGAACTCTTCCCGGAGTCCGTTCCCGGAACCTACACCTGCCTCTCCGTGACCGACAACGGATGCGGGATCGCGCCAGAGTTGCTGCCCCATCTCTTCGAACCGTTCTTCACCACCAAGGAACGCGGCAAGGGCACAGGTCTCGGACTCTCGGTCATCTACGGCATCGTCAAACAAAACGGCGGGTGGATCAGCGTGTACAGCGAGCCCGGCCACGGCACCACCTTCAAAATCTACCTGCCCGCCCAAGAAGGGAGCCCGGAAAGCAACCGGCCCGACAGCGCGCCGGACACGTATCTGTCCTTGGAGGGGCTCGGCAAAACCATCCTGCTCGTGGAAGACGAGCCGGGAGTCCGCAATCTCGCCTCCGTGGTGCTTCAGAGCGCGGGGTACCACGTCTTTTCCTGTGAGAGCGCGGAATCCGCCAAAACGCTCTTTGAACGCGAGCGGGCGCGGATTGACCTGCTCTTCAGTGACGTGGTCCTGGTCGGGCAGAACGGGATCGATCTGGCGCACGAACTCCGTGTGATGACGCCCTCCCTCCCGGTCCTGCTCTGCAGCGGCTATGCCGACGACACGGTGCGCTGGTCGGCGATCCAGCAGGAGGGATTCCATTTCCTGCCGAAACCCTATCCCACGGCCAAACTGCTCGCCGCCGTCAGCCAGATTTTCCGTTCAACCCCCTCTTCCGGTACCGGTGCGGAATCCGCAGCCGACCCCGAAACCCCTTCAACCCCCGGTTAACCCATGCCCTGCGTGATCCCGAACCTGAGAATCCGGCTGCGCCTCCTGCGCGGTGTGACGCGCCGCTTTTTTCTGAACCTCTTCCGGCCCGCGTATGTTCGCGAAAGCCTCGCGCGCCGACAGGGGGAGTGCCGCCGCTGCGGCGTGTGCTGCCACCTCGTGGCCAACCGTTGCGCGCGGCTCCGCGTTTACCCGGACGGGCACTCCGAATGCTGGCGGTACGAAGGGTTCCGACTGCCGAACTGCAAGACGTTCCCGATCGACGCGCGCGATCTGGCCGAGCGCGACCTGATCGCGCCCGATAACCCGTGCGGCTATTTCTGGCCGGAAGCGCCCCTCACACCGCGGTCTTCTCGCGAATCATGATCAGCAGCATCTTGAAGGGCCGCTCGGCCCGCAGCGCGTGCGGCACCCCCGCGGGCATGATGACCAGCTCCCCGGCCCGGGCACGTACGGTCCGGCCGCCGATCACCAGTGTGGCCTCCCCATCCGTCACCAGCACCGTCGCGTCGTAAGGCGAGGTGTGCTCGCTCAATCCCTGCCCTTGATCAAAAGAAAACAGCGTCAGCGTGCCCGCACTCTTGTCGAGCAGCGTCTTGCTGACCACCGCCCCGTCGGCATAGGAAACGAAATCCGCCATGCCGATCGCCCGCCCCTTCAACTCTTCAGTCGTCATCTCGCGTTCTCCTGTGAGGAATCGTGTTGTTCTTCCTGCGCGCACCCCGCGCCGACACCCGGCCGCCGTTCCGGCGGGGGCGGGAATCAGCCGGCCGGCCCCGCCTCCGCGCTTCTGCCCTTCGGCAGCAGACCGGGCAACAGCATCGCCAGCAGCAGCACGGCCGGCACCGCGCCCAACCACCCGGCACCCCCCTCGGCACCGTGATGCCCGGCATGCGCGCATTCCGCCCGGCGCACCGCCGGAAGGCTTTCCCGCACCGCGTCGCGCGACAGGTCCAACAGCCCGCCGGCCAGAATCGCCACCGCGGCGATCGCGGCGAGATACGCGGCCGTCCCGGCGCGTCCGATCTGGCGCCACAACGCCAGTACCGAGGCCGCGTTGGTCGCGGGCCCGGCAATCAGAAACACCATGGCCGCGCCCGGTGAGACGCCCATGTGAAGGAAGGAGGCCGCCAGCGGAACCGACGATGCGGAACAGACATAGAGCGGCAAGCCGATCACCATGGCCAACAGATAGGAACTGATCCCCGGCGGCAGATGCCCCGCGAAAAACCCGTCCGGCACAAAGGCCGTGACCACGCCGGAAACGACCACCCCCAGCAACAGCGGCCGCGCCAGTTCCCGGGGCAGCGTGACCAAGCCATGACGCAGCGCGCGCCACCAGGCCGGCGGCGCCGGGGCCAGCGCGGCATCCCCGCCGGGCAACGGGCCGGCCGCGCACGCGCCGCAACATCCGCCGGCAGCCTCCGGCCCCGTTGCGGCCGGCGCCCGATCGGAGCACGTCCAATCGGTCAGCCACCCCGCCGCCACACCGGACACAAAGGCCGCCGCCACACGCGCGGCGGCAAATACGGGACCGAGCAGCGACCAGGTCAGCAAAATGCTGTCCACCCCGGTTTGCGGCGTGGAGGCGAGAAAACTGACGGTCGCGCCCTTTCCCGCGCCTTCCCGCCGCAGCGAGAAGGCCAGGGGAAGCACCCCGCACGAACAGAGCGGCAGCGGCACGCCGAGCAGGGCGGCCTTCACGACCTGCCACGTCCCCCGCCTCCCGAGATGCCGTCTGACCCATGCGGGGGTGATGACAACCGAGAGCACGCCCGCGACAGCAAAACCGAGCAGCAGGTACGGCGCCATCATCTGGGCCGTGAGCCATACGGCCCCAATCACGTTGGCTACCTTTGCGATCATCGGTCCTCCCCGCACCGGCTTGTCTGCGTTACACCAAGTCCCGCATGGTCACCACCGGCACATCCTTCCGGGGGGCGGGCTTCAGCGGGCGCAGCTTTTTGGCGTTGAAACACCAGCCCTTCTCCGCGTCCAGCGGCCAGACCGCGGGCGCCATGGCCATCACCGTGGCGGCGAACCCCTGCAGCGTGGCCGCCGCGTTGCCGGTGTGCGACGAGTTGTCGGCCTCGTTCTCGATCACGAACGGCCGGTCAAAACCGAGTTCCATCAGCGTCTTCAGGAACGCGAACCAGTCGATGCTGTCGGAGCCGCCGAAGCCCGGCAGTTTCGGATCGTAGTGGTGCCGGTCCCACTCGCACGACGGCTGGCACACACCCGCGCGTTTCGCCAGCTTGGCGTCCACCTGCTGCATCGGATAGAGCCGCCCCCACTGAATCGCCGCGAGACTGTCCGCGCGGTTGCGGGTCCCCTTGATGTGAACCCGGCGCAGGCGGGCGGGATCCGTGTTGCGGATCACATCCACCGGATCGATATTCTGCCACGCGTCATGCGAGGGGTCATACGTCTCCCCGTGCGCCGGACTCGGAATGAGCGCGTACATCAGTTTGCGCGCCGCCAGGGTGCAGGGCAGGTTGTTGTACGTGGTGGGCGCCGAAGCCGGGCGCCACCCCTCCATCGGGCAGTTCTCATACGTGAGCGTCACCCCCAGGTCTGCGGCATACCGGACGATCGGCCGGAAAACGCGGGCGTAGAGTTCGAGGTTCTTCGCGAACCCGCCGTCCTCCTTGCCGAGTTCGTGGTTATAGCCCACGAAGGTGCCGACGCACACGTCATTGGCGTCGCCGCCCAGCAGATGCGCGATGCGGATCAGCTTGAGGATATGGTTGCGGTTGGCCTCGCACACCGCCGGATCGCCGCCGAGCAGGTTGTCGTACGCGCCGACCGAGAAACGCAGGCCCTCTTTGGCCGCCGTGTCCAGCACCCGCCGGGCGTCCTCTGGGGTGAAGGCCTCGTAATTCAGGTGCGTGGCCACATGATCCTGCCGCGACCCGTCGCGGCGGAACACGCACAGCTCCAGCCCCTGTGCCCCCACGGCCTTGGCGCGCTTCACCACCTGCGCGAACGTGAGTTTCGGAAACGCCGAAGTCATCAGCCAAATCGGATTGTTCATCCCTGTGTCCCTTCTTT
>JAVEYH010000120.1:0-10552 GCA_034003585.1 Kiritimatiellia bacterium | reverse complement strand
CTCAAGTGGGCGCGCTCCGGCGACGACCAGGCCGCGGAACGGGGCGAGGCGCTGACGGCGGGGGACGGCTCGGCCGAGATCCGGACCCCGATCCGCGCGCCGGGCTTTGTCCGCATGGAGGTCTGGCCGCTCCACGGCGACCGGACGCCGGTCAACGGCGCCAACGGAAGGCCGCTGAAATTCGACGGCGGCGCGGGGGCGGACATCGGGAAACTGGCGTCCTGTCCGGAGCCCGCCGACTTCGACGCGTTCTGGAAGCGGCAGAGGCTCCGCCTGGCCGAAGTTCCGCTTAAGGCGGATCTTTGCGAGACCCAGGCGGGGAATCCCGCGTTCCGCATTTTCGATGTGCGGGTGGCGTGCGCGGGCGGAAAGCCGGTGTCCGGTTATCTTTCCCTCCCCAAAGACGCTGCGTCCCGGTCTCTCGGCGCGCATGTCGGGTTTATCGGGTACGGCGCGCGGAGCGCCTCGCCGGACTGCCGGCCGGGGATGATCGTGTTCCAGGTCAACGCGCACGGCATCGAGAACGGGCGCGAGCCGGCGTACTATCGGGCGCTGCAGGACGGCGAGCTGAAGGGGTACGGGTTTCACGCCGAAGAAAACGCCCGGCCCGAGACCTGTTACTTCAACGGCATGATGCTGCGGGTGATGCGGGCGCTGGAGTTCGTGAAGTCGCGTCCGGAGTGGGACGGGAAGACGCTCACGGTGTTCGGGAGCAGCCAGGGCGGATTCCAGGCGGTGGCGGCTGCGGCGCTGGACGGGGCGGTCACGGAATGCGTGCTGCGCAAGCCGTGGATGTGCGATCTCGGCGGGATCGCGCTGGGCCGCCTGCGCGGGTGGCGGCCCGACCCGGCGGCGGGGCTGGCCTACTATGACGGGGTGTTCATGGGGAGACGCGTCGCCTGCAAAACGGTGATCACGGCGGGGTTGGGCGATTACACCTGCCCGCCCTCCGGTCTGACCGTGCTCTATAACGGGATCCGGGGGCCGAAGCGCATCGAGTACCTGCAGGGCGTGGCCCACGGATATGAGACGCCGCCGAACCCGCCGGAGCCGGTCAGGCAGATCGTGCGTGACGGGTTATGAGGAACGGGGCGCGGTTTTTCTCCGCCCAAAATCGGGGGGTACGGGGGGGCGCCCGGTTTTGTCCGCTCACTGGAAGCGTATGCGGGCGGAAACCGGCCGGTGGTCCGAGGCCACCGGTTCATTCACCACATGCGACGCAAGGATCTGGACCGGCGTGTTTTTCGAGACAAAAAGATAATCGATCGTCCGGTCCGGCGCATGAGCCGGATAGGTCGGGTCCGGCGGGCTGATCCGTGTCCAGGAAGTTTCAAAGGCCCTGATCGCGTCCGAGTCCGGGGTGGCATTGAGATCCCCGGCGAGGAGGACGGGTTTGGCGAAGGCGGCCTGTTCCTTGCTGATGACCTGCACCGACGCCGCGCGGCTCTCCGCCGTCAATGACAGATGGGTGCAGAACAACACGAAGGTCTCGAACTCGCAGACCAGCAGGGTCCGGGGCTCCTCTTTGCCGGGCAGGGGAAGGTGATAGCTACGGAGCGGCTCCCGTTTCGAAAGGACACCAACGCCATAGGAACCGCCCTGGAACGGGATGGCCTCGCCGTACGAACCGACCATTCCCGTGGCGTCGGCAAGCTCCCCCAGCACGTCGCGTCCCGCGCTGCGCCGGGTGTGCCGGTCCAGTTCCTGGAGCGCGACGACATCGGGCGCCTGATTCGTGATCACCCCCGCGATGCGCGGCACGTTCATGAGGCGGGGATGGTCCAGCCCGCGTCCGTTACGGACGTTGTACGTGAGGATGCAAAGGGGCGCTTGCGTCTGCGCGAATGCGCGGCACACAAACAAGACGGCGACGAGGATTCCGGGCAGTTTCGCAATCAGTTTCATCAGGCGATAAGGTACCCCCTCGCAGTCCGGAGGGCAACCGAAAAGAGCGTCCGCTGCGGAAACGGGGCGTGGCGATCCCGACCGGACGGCGGCGGACGGCTCAAGATCGGTCTCGGCGGTCACCCCCCGCCGTTTGCGCGCGTCTTCGCCGCGGTATCCGTGATGTCAGTCGGAAACCTGCGCGTCAGCCTGCGGATAGGCCAGCACCGGCGTCTGCGCCTTCGACAGCAAGGCATAGATCACCGCGCCCGCGATGAAGGCCAAGATCAGGCTCAATGGCAAGGGCTTGCCCAGCGGCGCTCCCCACGCGACAAGCTGCGGCTGCGCGCCGATAACGAAACCGGCCAGCCAGGCGATCCAGCCTGCGGGATTGAAGCCCGCGCGCGGCCCGCTCCAACGGCCTTTGTTCAGGAAATATTCGGCAGTCATGGCGCCGCAGATCGGCCCGAAGGAAGCGCCGAAGAAACCGAAGATCACCGGCAACTTCAGTGCCACACCGGTCGTGGCCAGAATCTCGGCGATCACACAGCCGATGCCGCAGGAAACCCACGGGTTGACTTTAGGCAGGGTGGTCTTGATCGAGTTGGCCGCAATCAGCGACGAGAAGCAGCAGCTCGGGAACGCGCAGACGGCCAGCAGGAAAGCCAGCACCCCGCCGGCCTTGTCCCCGAACAGGTTGGCCAACAGCGCCACCGGGTCTAGGATGACTTTGCCTTGCAGCATCAGTTCCTTGCCTGCGGCGGTTCCGTAGAAGCCCGCCACGATCAGCGCCGCAATGCCGGCTGTCAGCACGATCGCCCCGAAAATTCCGACAAGACCGCCCAGAACCACGTCTTTCTTGTTGCGGGCTCCGGTTCCGAAATCCACGCCCGCCGCGCCGGCCGTGGCGGTGAAGCCCACGATCTGCGTGATCAACGCGAAGATGATCGCCGTGCCGCCCAAGGCGGGCAGCGCCGCCGGATTGCCGATCTTGGCCGCAGCCGTGAAGGCGGCGGAATCGAACGAGCCCAGGCCGCCAATTGTTTTGCCTAGCGCCGCCAGCAGGATCAGCGCCGGCACGATCGGCAGCCAAGTGGAGATCATCGCCACATATTTGATTCCCTTCAGTGCCATCACGATGCCGGCCACGCCCCACACGATCATGAGCGCGTAAAGCGCCGGCGACCCGGCCGGCCATTTCAGAAAAAGGTTCAGCGCGTATGCCGACCCGGCGATGTTGACGGCAACCCAGCCGAACTGCAGGATGCCCATCAGGAAGCCGGGCAGGAAGAACCCCCCTTTCGCGCCGAACGTCGAGGACCCGACAATGTAGAGAGGCAGGCCCGTCTTCTGGCCCAAACGCCCGAAGATATGGTAAAACAGCAGGTAACAGATCGCGCCGCCCGCCAGGATGCCGAGCAGGGCGGTCATCCATCCGGCCGCAAAGATCCCGCCCGCGTTGCCGCCCTGGATCGAGACCGTGCCCGACCAGAAAATGAACCAAAGGAAGATGCCCGCATAGGTCGGCGCGGTGTTCTTGTACCACGGCGCGCGGTTGGCGGCGGGATTGGGCTGGGCGCATTCGAGATAAGACGGGACCGACATGTTTTCGCTCATGCGAGACTCCTTGCTTGATTATTACCGGGAAAACAATATGAGATTGCCGATTACGGGTCAAGCACGATTGGTCTTTACAACACAATGCGCGGCCTCGAACGATTGCGCCCTGTCCCGTCTTCCGCGGCCGGCATTGCGGTTGCGGGCCGGCTTTTGAAGAAAACGGATCAGCGCGGGGTTTGCCAATATGCGGTACGGTAGGCGGTGGCGGTCACGCCAAAGGCGCGGCGGAAGACCTTGCCCAGATAACTCTTGCTTGAGAAGCCGCAGTCTTTGGCGATGACGGTCACCGAAAGGTTGGTCGCGGACAACAGGTTTTTGACGCGGTGCAGGCGTGCGCGCGACAATTCTTCACGAATCGATACCTTAAGGGTTTTCCGGAACCGGATTTCCAGCAGCCGGCGGGAAACGTTGGCGTGGGCCACGATCTCAGGCACTCCGATAGGGTTTTGAGCGTTCAGCCAGATGAACTCCAGCGCGCGCGCCACGAGCGGATCGCTGATCCGCACGGTTTCGGCCGAACGGCGGGGCACCACAGCCAGCGGTGGGAAAACCCATTGATGGCGGCGAACCTTGCGCCGGCGCATGGCCCCGTCCAAAAGTTTCGCGGCCTCATAACCCATGCGCTCGGTGTCAAGGGCTATACTCGCTAGCGGCGGCGTGGTCGATTCGCAGATCAACGTGTCGTTATCGACCGCCAACACGGCCACTTCATGCGGCACCATGAGGCCCGCGACCAGGCAGGCGTCGAGCACCTGCCGCCCGCGCGTATCCATGGCGGCGAAAACGGCAGCCGGTTTAGACAGGCCGGCCAGCCAGATCCACAGGCGGCCACGCTCAAGGAGCCAATCGCGTTTTTCCCTGGGACGCAATGGCCCGTAAGTGCGGCAGTCATACCCGGCTTGCCGCACACGCGCGGCGAACGCCGCACCGCGGTCACGCGACCAGTTGATATTGTTGACCTCGCCGACAAAGGCGAAATGCTTGAAGCCGCGAGACAAAAAATATTCCGCCGCAAGCTCGCCGATGGCCACCTGATCCGAGGCCAGCACACTGTGCCGTTCCAGCAGTCCCGGCGGCAGAAACGCGGCATCGATAGGATCGATCAGAACGGCAGGCACACGCGCGGCGGCGATGGCCGCGGCATAAGCGCGGTTTTGGATCACGCCGACAAGTCCCGAGCCTCCCCAGGTCTTCATTGAAAGCAGGCGCTGCTCGCCTGTACGGCCCTCGATGACGTGCAGACTCCAAGGGCCGTGGACGCTTTCATAGCGCAGTACACCCTTGAGAATTTCGCGGTGAGCCTGCTCGTTGGTCTCGAAAAGCAGCGCCACCTGCGGCATTTTGCCCAGATTCTGTCCCATCGCGTACGCAAAATTACCACAAAATATGCGCAACTGTCATCTTGTTAAAAAAGGCGGAGGGGGTGTATGGTGAAATGGTTTGGAAGTGGTTTTTTGCAAGACCTTTTCACGTAGGGGCGGACGCATGACCAATGCCAGCGCGGACAACCGCGATTTTCTTGTTACGCTGCACCGTGAACTCGCGTAATACACACCAAGGAGACATACCCATGACGGCAAAGACACCCACCCTCTCTCGCAGGGCCTTCGTCAAGCGCGCTGCCGTTACGACGGCCGCTTTTCAAGTCATCCCGGGCCACGTGCTTGGACTCAACGGCCAGACGCCGCCGAGCGGAAAACTGAATGTCGCCGGCATCGGCGTCGGCGGCATGGGCGGTCACAACATCAAGAAATGCGCCGAGGTCGCGAATATCGTCGCGCTGTGCGACATCGACGCCAACTACGCTGCGAAAACGTTCACGGCACACCCCGGCGCGAAGAGCTACTCCGATTACCGCGAGATGCTGGACAGGCAGAAGGACATCGACGCCGTTGTCGTGGCGACACCGGACCACACGCACGCACCGGTCGCGATGGCGTGCATGCGCGCGGGCAAACATGTTTACGTCCAGAAACCGATGGCCTATTCGGTCGGCGAGGCGCGCGCCATGACCGAAGCAGCGCGGAAGTACAAGGTCATCACGCAGATGGGCAATCAGGGACGTTCCGGCGACGGCGTGCGCATGGTCTGCGAATGGATCTGGGCCGGCGCGATCGGAACGGTGCGCGAAGTCCATGCTTGGACCAACCGTCCGGTGTGGCCGCAGGGCATTGAGATCGAGCGCCCGAAGGAAACCCCGCCCGTCCCGGCCGGATTCGACTGGGACAAGTGGATCGGACCGGCGCCGATGCGCCCGTACCATCCCTGCTACCATCCGAACAGTTGGCGCGCGTGGTGCGATTTCGGCACGGGATCGCTGGGCGACCTCGGCTGTCACGTGCTGGATTGCGTGTACTGGGCGCTGAAGCTCAAGCACCCCGTCAGCGTCGAGGCCAACATTTCCACGTATTGGGAAGGGTTCTGGAAAAACACCGAGCCGAAGCACGAGCAGTTCCCGCGTTCTTCGATCGTTCGGTACGCGTTCCCGGAGCGCGAGGGGCTGCCTGCGCTGGACCTGACGTGGTGGGACGGCGGGCTCCAACCGCCGCGTCCGGCTGAGCTCGAAGAGGGGCGCGAGATGGGTGATTCGGACGGTGGCGTGCTGTTTGTCGGCGACGAAGGGAAACTGATGTGCGGCTGTTACGGGCGCAGCCCGCGGCTCATTCCTGAATCGAAGATGAAGGCCTTCGCACGACCGCCCAAGACGATCGAGCGAATCCCCGGGGGCGAAGCCGGTCACGAGAAAAACTGGCTTCAGGCCATCCGAGAAGGCAAGCAGGCGATTTCGAATTTCGACTACGCGGGCCCGTTTGCCGAAATGGTGTTGCTGGGCAACCTGGCGGTGCGCTTCCCTTACCGCCGCCTGCTGTGGAACGGCGAAAAGATGGCTGTCACGAACGACAAGGACGCGCAGGCTTACGTGATGCGCAAGTACCGCGATGGCTGGTCGCTCTAGCCGGAAAGGGAGGGAGGATGGAGACCGGTTTGATGAATGCCTTAGAAACGTATGCGGCAAACGCCGCCGCCAAACTGAATTTGACGGATTTCCGCAAACTGGCGGAGATCGGAGACGCGCTGCTGCGGGCGAAGGCCGAGGGCCGGGCCGTCTTTCTGATGGGCAACGGCGGCAGCGCCGCGACCGCCTCGCATGTGACGAATGATCTGGTCAAAGGTTGCCGGATCGGCGACGTGCCGGGTTTCCGCGCGTTTTGCCTGAGCGACTCCACTGCGCTGGTGACCTGTCTGGCGAATGATTTCTGCTATGCCGAGATCTACGCGATCCTGCTGCGAACGTACGCGCAGCCGGGCGACCTTGTGATCGCCTTCAGCGGCAGCGGCAATTCGCCGAACATCATTCACGGGTTGACTGCGGCGCGCGGGATGGGACTCGCCACCGTCGGCTTCGGCGGCCGAGACGGCGGCCGGATGAAGGCGCTTTGCGACCACATGTTTATCGCCCCCACCGATTCGATGGAGCTGCTGGAGGACCTGCACCTGATCTGCTTCCACAATCTCGTGTGCGCGATGCGCCCCGCGCTCGCGGAGCAAGCCGGCGTCGCTTTGCCGGCATGCGCGTGTTGCGGATAAAGGAAGCGGAAAGCCATGTTGATCGGGGCGATAGACGGCGGCGGCACCAAGGTGCTCGCCGCAGTGATGACAGAGGCCGGCGCCATCGTGGCGCGGCGGCAGGCCGCCGTGCCGACCGCCGACATCCCGGCCTATTTCCGGCACTGTGCCCGACTGCTCGCTGACTGCACGCAACAAGCCGGCATCCCCATGCGGGCTTTGGCTGGCGTGGGCATGAACATCCCTGGCATGGTGACCCCGGACGGAGATGTGCTGGGCTCGCCGTCAGCCGGCTGGGGCGCGTTCCCCGCGCGTCCCCTGTTGGCGGCCGCGTTGGCGTTGCCGGGCGAACGCCTTTTTTTTGAGAACGACATCAACGCGTGCGCGCTGGCGGAACAGCGCTTCGGCGGCGCCGGCGACGACTTCATCTGGATCACGATCAGCACCGGCAACGGTGGCGCGGTCGTGACGAACGGCAGGCTGGTGCGGGGCTGCGGCGGTTGCGCCGGCGAATTCGGACACCTTACCGTCGAGCGGGACGCGCCCTACCCCTGCGGCTGCGGCGGGCGCGGGTGCCTGGAGGCGCATGCGTCAGGGGTCGCCATCGCACGGCGCGCCGTTGAGGCGGGCCTGCCTCCCGGCACGGACGCCAAACGGTGCGAGGAACTGGCCCGGCAAGGGAACGCCGCCGCGCTGGCCGTATATGAGCAGACGGGGGTTTATCTCGGGCGCGCACTGGCCATCGCCGCGAACCTGCTGAACCCATCGAGCGCGTATATCGGAGGCGGGGTTGTTGCGGCGCTCGATCTGATGGGGCCGGCGATCCGGCGCACAATTAAGGCGGACACGGTGCCGCAATGCCGCGGGTTTGAGGTGTCAAGGACGCGGTTAGGTTATGATGCGGCACTGCTGGGCGCGGGAACCGTGTGTCTGGAAGGATTGCGGGTAACAAACGGCCGAGATTTTCCGGGCGCGGATTGACAGGATTGCGGCAGCGCTCTATTATGATCACTGATGATCATAAATAAAGCAGAGCCGGAACCGGGACGCGCGCGTGTGCCGCGGGCCGGAGACTCTCAGGTGGAGGTTGCCGTCAAGGCGTTGCTCCGCCTGATTTGGGTGAACGGCCTCGGGCCGGGTGACCGCCTGCCGACCCATTGGGAGTTGTGCCGCCGGATCGGGGTGAGTACCCATTCGCTGACCCCGGCGATGCGGCGGCTGGTGGGTGCGGGCGTGCTCGCCCGCAAACCGAAGGCGGGCACGGTCGTGATCGATCCCGACGCCTACCGCGAGCCGTTGTGGCGGGTGGGGGTGGCGGAGAATTTCGAAACCCTGCGCGGCGCGTCCCCCTTCTTCAGCGTGCTGGGCGCCTGCGTGCAGAATGAGCTGGTGCGGGGCGGGTGCTGGCCGCGGCTGTATCTGCGGCAGATGCCGACGGAGCGCCACTCGGATGCCCTGGCCGACTATCCGAGACTGGCGGCGGATGCGGCGTCCGGTCTGCTGGACGCGGCGATCTGTCTGGGGAACCTTGACCGCGGCGCGTGGCGGCGGGTGGCGGGGAACGCGCCGCTGTGCGGGTTTAACGAGGTTTCGGAGTGCGGCGCGCAGATCGATCTCCGCACGATGGTGCGCGAGGCGGTGCGCTGTCTGGTCGCGCAGGGCGCCCGGCGCGTCGCGGTGGTCCGTAAAGCGAGGCATCCCGCGGAACGCGATTTGCGCGCCGGATTTTCCGAAGGGCTCGCGGTTGCGGGCCTGAAGCAGCAGACCATGGGGAACGCGTCCGCCGCGCCGAAGGCCTCCGCGACCCTGACGAACACGGTGACGCACATGATGGCCGGGGCGCGCGTGGCCCAGTCCCTGCTGGCGCTGCCGGCCGCAAGACGGCCGGACGGCCTGATCGTTTTGGACGATTACATGGCGGCGGGGCTGACGGCCGTCCTGCGTGAGGGCGGCGGTTACCGTCCGCGGATCGCGGTGGTCACGCACCTTCAGGCGCCGCAGGTCTACGCGCTGCCCGTGCTGAGGTTCGAGCTGGACATCGCCGAACTGGCGCGGCGCGGCGTAGCCATCCTGGCGGCGCGGTTGCGCAACCCGGATTTGCCGGGCCGCGTGGAGTGGGTCGCGCCTCGGCTGCTCGCGCGGCAGGAGCTGTCGTTCCCGGATATCGCCCAGTATGGAGCGGTGCCTGAGCCATAAGCAGCCGGGCCGCATCCGCACCTTTCCGTGTCGTGAAGTGAAGAAGTGAGGGTAACGGGTAGAAGGAGGAATCGATCATGCGTACGGTAAAGTCAGGTTGCGCGTGTCTGACGCTCGCCTTGGCCGGTTGGGTCACAGCGGCGGGCGCGGTCAACACCTCATGGCTGGGTGGTGACGGCGTGTGGACGAACGGGACCCGCTGGAGCGAGGGGGCGGTGCCGGCCGGGGGAGATGTCGTGATGGTCACGAATGACGGTCCGGACGACGTGACCGTCACGTACCGGAATCCCGACAATCCTAACTTGGGGTACCTCGGACTGGAAAGGACTTCTGGGGGGATGTTAGTGATCACCCAGAGTCAGGACAGCCTCACGGTGACGGGCAGCGTGCGCATCGGCATGTCGCCCGGCAGCAGCGTGCGGTTCGTGCAGAACGGGGGCACCAACATTTTCGGCGTCAACTGGCCGTACACCTTCTCCCTCGGGCACACGGCGGGCGCCACGGCGGTGTATCACATGGTGAGCGGCTGCCTGGGCGCCAACGGCAATATCGGCGGTTATGCGGCGAATACGCAGATCGGCAGCGGCGGAACGGGGCTCTTCATCCAGGAAGACGGCTTGCACCACGGCGCCACAACCTTCTCCGCCGCGGACGCGGCCAACAAGGAGCTGGTGCTCGGCGGGATGCGGACCCCGCAACAGGCTTACAACTACGGCCGCACGGTTGGCGGGGACGGCACCTATCGGCTCAACGGAGGCATCCTCCGCTATCGGAACGCTTATGTCGGATGTCTTGACTCGAGCCAAGGGACCTTCATCCAGACCGGCGGTTCGAACCTGTTCGAAAATATTTATATCGGGAGATTCGGAGTCGGCTCCTTTCATTTCGACGGGGGATTCTTCGTGAACAGCACGGTTTATATCGGGGGATACGGCGGTACCGGTGTGCTGACACAGACCGGCGGGGTGATCGGCGGCAACAAGGTATATTGCCGGCTGCATGTGGGGTCCGGGGCAACCAATTCGGCGGGGTTCGCGGGACAAGGCGTCTTCAATATGTTTGGAGGAACCTATAAACCCTACTATTCGGAATTCCGGATCGGCGTTGACGGCTACGGGATTCTGAACCAGACGAACGGGACGCTGATGCTGACGGATCACAGCGGGATCGAAAAATACACCGTCAGCATCGGGTACACGAACGGGGCGTACGGCACCTTCCATCTCAGCGGCGGCGAATTCCGGGCGCGGACTTTGGCGGTCGGCAATCTGGGGGATGCCACGGG
>JAVEYH010000119.1:0-10672 GCA_034003585.1 Kiritimatiellia bacterium | reverse complement strand
CATCATCAGACCTTTCGGATTGGCTCTGAGACGGTGCGGTTCGTTGGGCTGGGATATGAAAATCATGCCGGGCAGGAACGGATAGGGTACGCCCGCGCTTTCGAAAACGAGCGAGCCGCGCTGACAGAAGGAAACCTCGAGACAGCCCGGATGAACATGTTCCGTCGTGTTGTGGCGGAGTTTCTTGTAGTTGCTGAACCCGAGCACAGGGATGCACGGCATGCCGTCCGGTCCCAAGTCGAGCACCCGGCGTTCCGGCGTGTCCACATAGCTGAAAGGCAGCGCTTTGCCGACACCCTTCATAATGGCAAAGGATACCGGTTCCAGCGTGGATGGGCAAGCCTCGTGGTCAGGGCCGGACCTCTGGTTCCCGTTTGTGAAAGCGCAATGCGGCGAACAGGAACAGAAGGGCGGAGAGGTGCGCGAACCCGATGGCCGTGAAAACCGGCACGTAGCCGGCGGCCGCGATGACCCGCCCGGCCAGCAGGGTCGAGGCCATGCCGCCGAGACTGCCGCCGATGGCGGAAAGCGCCAGAAGGGTGGCGGCTTGCCGGTGCGGGATGCTTTCGGAGATGAGCGTGAGCTGGTTCGCCATCCAACAGCTTTGCGCGCCGAGCAGGACGGCGATCAGTCCGAGGGCCAGCCACGGCGATCCGGTCCGCACGGCCAAGGCGGCGAGGGGCATCAGCACGGCGGCGGCGCCCATGAGGGTCAGGCGGGCCTTTTGGCTCGGCCATCCGCGGCGGATCAGCCAGTCCGAAAGTGCGCCCCCGCCGGGGCCGCCGACGTCCGAGGCGAGAAAAGGCAGCCACCCGACAAGGCCGATCATCGCGAGCGTGAAATGGCGCCCGGTCTGGAGGTAGTCAGGCAGCCAGAAGGCGAAGAAGTAGGTGATCGGGTCGGTCAGGAACCGGCAGAAAAAGAACCCGAGGCAGAGCGGGTGGCGAAGGAGGCCGAGCATCGACGGCGTTTCGCGGGGCTCAGCCGCGGACGCGGCGTGGCTGACGGCGGCGCGGTCGGCGAGGATCAGGGCGCGCTCCCCTTCGGTCAGGCGCGGATGGCTCTCCGGCGCGTGGTAGAAGCGCGCCCAGGCCGCCAGCAGGGCGAAGCCGGCTGAGCCGGTGATCAGGAAGGCCCATTGCCAGCCCAGCGTGACGGCCAGAAAAGAGACCAGCGGCGGCGCGAGGATCGCGCCCAAGATATTGCCGTTTGAAAAAATGGCCATGCAGAGGCCGCGCTCTTTGCGCGGGATCCACTCCGACAGCGCCTTGACGCCGCCGGGGCTGTTGAAACTCTCGCCCAGGCCGAGGAGAAAACGGAAAACGGCCAACGTCAGCCAGCCCGCCGCGAAGGCGTGCGCCATGCCCGAGAACGACCAGAAGGCCAGCGCGGCCATGATGCCGATCTTGACGCCGATGCGGTCCAGCACTTGGCCGCAGAAGGTGTAGCCGAGCGTGTAGGCGGCCAGAAAGGCCGTGACCACGTACGAGTATTCAACCGGGCCGAAGTGCAGCTGGGCCTTGAGCGTGGGGGCAAGCACGGAGAGGGTCTGGCGGTCGAGGTTGTTGACCATCGCCGTGAGGAACAGGAGCGCGACGATGCCCCAGCGCCGGTGCGTTTGCAGAAAGGTTTGAATGGACGTTCTGGGCATGAATGGACTCGATGGACGCAGGGTTACGGGTCTTGGCGCGGCGAAATCGGAGGCAGGCCTTGGCGGTCGACCCGCGCTCCGGCTTCGCGCAGCCGGTCCCGCAGGCGCGCCGTGTCCACCGCTGCGGCGGGGACGCCGTCCCGCACGATCCGGACCGCGGCCTCGCCGCACGCCTCGCCCATGGCCATGCAGGGCGCCATGACCCGCAACGGGCCGAGAACGTCCCTCTCCACGCCGACCGCGCGTCCCGGGCACAGGAGGTTACGGATCGGTTGCGGTACCATGATGCGGTACGGGATCGGCGTGTACAGCACTTTTTCGACTTTGTTGATGAACTTGCCTTCGGATTCATCGACCAGCGGCTGAAGGCTCGGCCGGTGCGGGTCGGGAAGATCCCAGCCGTACATGCTGAAGCCGACCGTATCGTCGAACGCGCGCCCTTCGGTCAGGTCCTTGACCGTCAGGCAGAAAGCGGACCGGATGCGCCGGGTCTCGCGGATGCCCAGCAGCGGCGCGATACACTTCATTCCGGCATGTTCAAAGCCCGGAAAGTGTTTGCGGAAAAGATCAAGCAGCGCATACGCTTCCCGACGGCCCTCGATCAGGGCGCGCGTGCGCGAGGACGCGTCGAGCCCGTTCACGCGCGGCAAACGCATGGTGTTGATCATGGCGACATCTTCCTGCACCAGCTTGACGGAGATGAAGATGTCATAGGGAAAAGGCCAGACGCCCTGCTGCCGCAGTTCCGCGATCTTCTCACGGAACTTCGGGCTTTGGGTGTTCTCGATCTCTGCGGACAGCCGCCTGTGGTCTACGCCGTATAAGTGGAAGGTCAGCGACGCGGGTGCCATCAGACCGTCCTCCTCGCGTCCCGCAAGCACGTCGCACCCGCTCAGGGCCGCAACGTCAGCGTCGCCGGTGGCGTCGATGACGGCGGCGGCCGGTATCGCCTGCAGGCCGCTTTTGTTCTGGACGATGACGTGCGTGATCCGGCTGTCCCGCACGGCGGTGTCGATGGCGCGCGTTTCGTAAAGCAGGTTCACCCCGGCATCAGAGAGCTTGCTGTCCAGAAACGACGCCATTGCGAACGGGTCGATCGGGATGCCGTGGATGAACCAGGGCAGCCAGCCGTGCGGCTGATATGTCCGGCCCGGCGGCATGCGCGGTATGACCGCGCAGCCGCGGACGGCGGCCTTCTCAACCAATGTCCTGAACAGACCGCCCACGACCCATTCGCCCTCTTGTGTCCTTCCGCCCAGCCAGTGCGAGACGAGGCCGGAGGTGGCCATGCCGCCGAGTTGCGGCTGCCCCTCCAAGAGCAGCACGCTCAGCCCGGCCCGGCGGGCGGCCAGCGCGGCGGCGCAGCCGGACGGCCCGGCGCCGCAGACGACAAGATCATAGGGGGTGAGGACGGGGATGTTGCGGGTGAAGTTCATTCGCGCATGAGTTCGTTTGTGCATGAGTTCACAGGTGACGGAAAGAGCCGTTTGTGAGGTCGTAGGGGTTGATGAACACCCCGACGACCGATTGTTTGCGGTTGTCATTCCAATACTTGATGTAGGTGGTGGCGAGGATGGTCTCGTCGGGGAACAAAACCAATGCGGCATATCCGCAATCCATGCCGGCGAAACTGCGCAGGAGCTTGATGCGCTTGCCGGACTGTTTGTTTTTGATCTCGCCGTAAGTGCCGACCCACGCGACAAAGTGCCCTCTTGTCGGGCTTTTGGGCGCGGTGTCGCGGAAGGCGACCGCCCAGCGCCCGTCTTTCAGCTGGACACCGTGGTGTCGGTGGCCGGTGATTCCCCACGACGCATCCTCCGGTGCTGTCCACGTTTTGCCCTCGTCGCGGCTGAAGGTCAGCTTGCTCAGAGCGTTCTTCGCGTTGTCGCGCAGAACGGCGCAGAGCTCTTTGCCGTCGGGAGAACGGAGCAGGAAGGGCTCGCAGAGATTCATGTTCGGGTGCTGCGCAACCGGACGTGCGTCGGCCCAGGTCAAGCCGCCGTCTTCAGAACGTATCTGGAAAACGCGGTTCCATCGCGACTTTTGTTCGGGCCAGCGGTCATTGTACTGGCCGAGATAAGACCCGTCCTTCAGGCGGATGACCGTGCACAGCGGCATGACGCAGGTGACGGGAAGGGGCGGCAGGACGCGCCAAGTCTCGCCATGATCTTCGCTCACGACGCGCGTCATTTCCAGGGCGCGACTGTTGGCCTTGTCGGGCCTGCCGCAGGCGAAGATGAAAAGGCGTTCCTTGCCCTGCGGGTCGCTCATGCGGAAAAGGGCCGGGCAGTTTTTGAAGGACTTGTATTCGGCGGGGAAACGGCCGTCAATACGGTGCCAGGTTTTGCCGCCGTCCCGGCTTGTCGCCGCCGGGCCGCAGCCTCCGCCGTGGCCGAGCGTCCAGACCGCGAACAGGGTTTGGCCGTCTGCGAGCAGCGCGGTGGTGGCGTGGCCCTGATAGATTTCCGGCGTGCCTGCCGCGATGACCACGTGCCGGTTGGTTTCGGCGGAGAGGTCGAGATAGGGTGCAAAAGGTTCTTCCGCGCGCCCGGCTAAGGCTGCCAAACAAAAAAAGAGATGTTTTTTCATGGGTGCTCTAATTGGCTCCAAAGCTTCGACAGGTATTCGCCGCGCGTCTCGACGGAACGGGGCTGATCCGGTTTGTCTACAGCATGTACCGCCGCCGCCAGTTTAGCAGGGTCAAGCAGGCCCTGACGAAGGTGTTCGAACGCCTCACGCCAGAGCAGTGCGACGGCTTCCGTCAACGGTTCTTCCAGCCGGGCGTCGTAATCGGCGAAAAACCCTTTGGTGCCGAAATATTGGGCGGCCGCGATGCGCGGATCATCGGACGCCACGTTCATTTGGTTGAAGAACGTGACCATCATGCGGTTCCGGCACAGTTCGCGGACAAGACGGTCGGGGTTGAGTTGCGCGGGCGTGGCACGCAGCCGCTTCGAGAGGGCCGCGGCAAAGCCCGCCGCCTCGCCGAGCTGCATGAAGACGGGCTCGAGGCGGACCGCGCCCCAAGCGACGTGCGTGGCGCTGAGGCAGACCGGCACAAGCAGGTTGTCCACGCCTTGCGGCAATAGGGCGCGATAGGGGATCTGCGCGGGGCGCGACTCTTCGGTCAGAATGATCTTGCCGTCGTACCGGAATCCCGGCCGGGTGTTCGTCGAGCAGGCATGGGAGTCCATGGGCCAGTCGGTAATGGCGACGCTGTCGGAAAACACCGGTGTCCGGGCATAATCCGGGGCAAGGCAGTTGTCCTGCTCGCGAAAAACGAAGCGTCCGACGATTCGCCGTGCTTCGCGGACATAGGGTTCGTATGGAATATTCCCGTTGTCCGGGAATTCGTCGATCGGCAGTCCGGTATCCAGATAGTTATTGCGTTTGGCCTCAGGCACGGAGGGGTCGTTCTGGAGAAAGTACATCAGGCCGAGGGCGAAGTTCTTGTGCCGCTCGATGATCGTTTCCCGCGTCGGCCAATCCGCCTCCGGGTAGGCGTAGTTCTCGCCCGGCAGGATGGGGTTGTTGAACGAGCCTTTCTTGTTGATGGCCCCCGCGCTCATGCCCTTGCGGTTGTAGTGGAGATACTCGTTGCGATCATAGCCGGGCGGTTGTTGAGGGAGTCGGCAGTTTCCGGGATTGGAGGAAAGACAGAAGCGGTAGTTGTAGGCCTGGATCGCGTGGTCGGCGGTGAACGGGCTGTTGGTGTCGATGCTCCCTTGGCGGTGGTTGTACGGGTGGATATTGAGCCGTCCTTCGACCGCGTCTTTGGGGCCTTTGCCCGGATCCAGGTTGGTGAAGACGACGCCGGCATGGGGTTCCCCGGTCTCGTCGCGGCCTTCGCGCCCGACCCGATAGGGCACGCCGACCCGGGCTGCGAGATCGCCCTCATACGTTGCGTCGGCGAACATCATCCCACGGACGACGATGTCGTTCGTTGTGCCGTATTCGCGCAATGTCAGGGAACGGATCAGGGCGCCTTCACGGTCGGCGGCGACGGGGTAATGGCAGAGCAGCGTGGTGATGTTGGTCTCGGCCGACACGAGGCGGTTGAGAAAATGTTCGGCAACGGAAGGTTCGAAGTTAGCCATCGGGTAGTGGTTTTGGGTGAACTGGGCTCTGCTGTATTGGGCCGAGTTCGTTCCGTAGGCTTCCCGGTAGTAGGTGTCGAAGGTCTGGGCGATCTCGTTAAAGATGGGGGCACGGTATCCGGCATAGAGCGCGTCCCATTGCATGAGGGCGTTGGCCAGCATGCCGCCGATATGGCGATTGTGCTGGACGAGCAACACGCTCAGCCCTTCGCGTGCGGCGCGTGCGGCGCAGGCGATTCCTCCCGGGGTGCCGCCGACCACAACGAGGTCATAGGTTTTGCCGGACACGTCCGAGGCGAGCGTCGACCGGACGGGTTGTACCTTTTGCAGGCTCGACGATTCGCGTTTCTTCGCGCCTTCGGGTGTGACGGCCGGTGCTTCTTTGAGCAACGTGTACATGAGCCGGCAGGCTTCGCCTCGCGTCAGCCGGTGCGAGTCATGGCCTTTCTCCGTGGCGTGCAGCCAGAACAGGAAACGATCGGTTTCCATCGCTGGCGCGGAGCGGACCGCTTCGGCCTTGGCAACAGCGTACGTGCACGCCTGACCGTCTTGGGCCCCCTCGTTTAGACGGGTGAAGTTCCGTGCCCAGACTTTTGCGACCGGTTCGGTGAGCGGCTCATCCGGTTTAGCGTCATAACCGGAAAAGAACCCCCGTGTCCCGAAATACTGGATCGCGGGTTCGGCTGGGTCGGCTGCTGTCGCGTCGACATCGTTAAAGAAACTCACAACGAAGTGGTTGTTCGCAAGGGTCCGGACAAGCAGGTCGGCGTTGAGTGCAGCCGGTGTCGTGCCGTGTTTCACGGCCAAGGCCGCGGCGAAGCCGGCCGCCTCGCCGGTCTGCATCCAGACGGGCTCGAGCCGGATCGAGCCCCAGCCGACATGTGAGGCGGAGAGTGCGACCGGAACAAGCAGGTTATCCACCTCTTTAGCCAAGAGGCAGCGATACGGGACTTGGGCGGGCCGCGAGTCTTCCGCGAGGAAGAAGTTGCCTTCGGTTCTTTTCCGGCCTTCTCGGACCATGTCGGTACACGCCACCGAATCCATCGGCCAATCGGTCATCGCGACGCTGTCCTCATGGATCGGTGTGCGTCTGGTGCCCGGTGCGACGAGGTTGTCCTTTTCGGTGAACACCTTCCGTCCGACCAGTCTCCGCGCTTCGCGGACATAGACTTCATAGGGAAGGTTGTTGTTGTCCGGGAACTCGTCGGCGGCAAGGCCATAGTCGGCGAATTGTTTCCGATCCTTTTCCGGTGCGGACGGATCATTCTGGACATACCAGAGCACCATCAGCATGGCGTCCAGGCACTGTTTCGAGATGCGTTCGCGGGTGGGCCAGTCCCCGTCGGGATAGCCGTTCTGCGGGCCGACCAGACGTCCTCCGTTCCAGGCGATCTTGCTGTTGGGCAGATTCGGGACCGAGCCGCCGGGTGGAGTCGAGCGGGCGATGTCGGGGTCGTAATTGGAGGGCTTCGCCACCATGACGCGGTTGGAGGGGTTGCGTGTCAGGATCAGACGGTAATTGTAGGCCATCACGGAGCCGTCGGCTTCGCCACTCTGCGGCCCTTCCCGAACCTGGGCCACGTTGGCTTTGTTATATCGGATGTTCAGTTGGCCTTTGTCCGCAACCAACGGGAACCCCCGTTGCCCCTTTGCTTTTTCTTGCCCGGCCGAGTAGATGACGCCCGCATGCGGCTCGTTGTATTCGCTGCGGGCCTCGCGTCCGATCCGGTTGCTGACTCCCGCCACCGCCATCAGATCGCCCTCGTACATGGCGTCCGCGAAGACCTTTGCGGACACCGTGACGCCGTCCCCGCCGTGCAACGGTTTGAGGGTGACGGTTTTTAGGAGTGCCCCGTCCCGTCCGGCGGAGAAGGGGATGTGTCCGAGCAACACGTCCAGCGTCTTTTCGTCGCTGACCATCCGGTTGAAGAGCAGCTCCGCGATTCTGGGCTCGACCTTGGGGCGGTCGATGTGGGCGCGGCTTTTTTCGGACGGGAGCGAGACGCGATACTGATCAGACGTCTCGCCGTAGGTCTGCCGGTAATACGCAGCCGCGTTGGTCCGCATCTCGGCGTACAGGGGCGAGCGCAGCCCGTCGTAAGGCGCCTCCCAACCGCCCGCGCCGCTGGTCATGAAGCCGCCGATGTGCCCGGTGTGGTTGACCAGCAGCACCGTGAGCCCTTCGCGTGCGGCGCGCACCGCGCAGGCGATGCCGCCCGGCGTGCCGCCGACCACGACGAGGTCATAGGATTTGCCGTCGACGTCGGCGGCGGGCGAAGCCTTAACAGGCGGGATCATCTGTGCGGCCCGGTTTTTTCCGGCCGCGTGGGCAGACGCGGTTACTCCGGCAGCCCAACCGAAACAGAGAGCGGTTCGGAGAACCGTTTTGACGAGGTCTTCAACGCGCATAGGTCGTGTTCCTGGCGATGGAGGGACGGACGGGGTGTTTTCCGATTAAGGTTGTATCCAGATCAGGCGGAAGCCGCGGATCCAACTCCCGACAGTCGGATCTTGTCCCGCACGCGAAGCTGCGCGGCTGGATGATGCGCCTGACCCCCAGGTTCCGCCTCTCGCCGCCCGGCTTGTGTAGGTTTGCGGTCCTTCAGGGTCGGTCACTGCGTCCGTGCCGAGCGATGTTGTGTAACGGTCTAGACAGGTTTCCTGAACATTGCCGAGCATGTCGTACACGCCCCAAGCGTTCGGCAGGTAAGAGCCTACGGTAGCCGTGCCATTTGAAGGCGCACACGTGTTGGCAGGGGTTGTCCAGGTTGACACCCCGTCAAAGATCTTGCCGCCGTTATACTGATAGCGCCCCACGGGGTCGAGCCTTGCATCGGCGGCGGTGTTTGTGAGGTTCTCTCCCGTATAGAGCGCGGTTCCGGTCCCCGCCCTGCAGGCATATTCCCATTGCGCTTCGGTCGGCAGGTCAAAGCCGCTGAAGCCGGTTTTCGTTCTCAGTTTGCCCAGGAAGGAATCCGGGTCGACCGCATGGCTGGAGGGCCAGTTCGTTCCGATGGACGAGCCTCTGATTTCGACGAATTTGATATTCTCAACCGGCCGCGCGGCACGGTAGTCAGTGTTCTTAAAGGCTGACGGCCAGTGGTTGGTGATGTGGTTCCACTGCTGTTGGGTGACCTCGAAAACGCCGATGTAATAGTCCTTCGTGAGGGTGACCGTGTGCAGATCTTCGGAGGAGGAGGAACGTCCGACCTCGTCTCCCGGCGAGCCCATCGTGAACGTCCCGGCCGGGACATGGCGCAGGACGAGTTTATCCGTAGCGTAGACGGGATCGTTGGTCACACCGGTCCAGATCACGGAGGTGACGCCCGGAACGGGGTTGGTTTGCACCGTGCCGTATGCCCCGCCTGCAAGGGTCTCCTCATACACGTATTCGACTTGATTCGAGGTGCCTGCTTCTTTCGTGAGGTCGACGATCATGTAGAGCGGTTGCGGAGTGGGGGTCAGCTCCACCCGGAAACTGACGAGCGGCTCATTCGTGTAAGCCGTTTTGGCCGGATCCCAAACGATGCGCCGGAACCCCTGTTTGACGCCGTACAGGTCACCGGAAAGGGAGTCTGCAGGAATGTTGAGCGGATGGGCGGGTGTGCCGTCATACGCCCGCAGCAGGACATTCACCGCTTTGTCCGGATCGCCGTTGTCCAGCACATACTCGATGTCCACCAGCCTGCTCCACGGCCAGCGCTGACGGATCGCCACGTCGGTGATGGAGGAGCCCTCGGCGGCAACAATCCCGGGCATAAGACCGAGAGTCAGCATTCCCAACAACACAGTCATCGTTTTCATTTTCCGGTTCTCCTGATTGACCGTTCCCCTTTTGAACGGGGCGGTGCCTTTTCCGTTTTTTCCCCACGCTACTGCACACGGACCATTGTGCCGTCGATCGGCCTTGTGAGGGTTGCCGTCAGCGGTTCGCCCGCTTCGGGGAAGGTGAGCGACAGGTTGAATGTGCCGTATCCCCAGCCGGCTTGGATGAGTTTCCAGCCGTAATCGCCGGCCGCATCCGCAAACGTGGCCGTTTGTGATGGGCCGCCCGCTCTCGCGATCTCCAGCGTTGCCGACAGGGCATTCGATGCGGCAGGTTCCCACGCCGCATCGTAAGGGATCACGACATTTTTTCTGACCTGCGACCATGCCGCACTTTCGGCGACCGCGTTGATCGCCGCTCCGCCGACGGCACCGGCCACGACGGCCAGCCTCGCGGTCAGGGTCTCAAGGATCGTTTCGCCGTCGCCGTAGACCGTGAGGGCCAGATCGTACACGTCCTCTTCCGAAGTCGCTGCGGTATCGAAGGCTTGCCAAAGGCAGGTTGAGACGTCCGCCGCGAAATTCGTGGTGAACGTGCCTCTCATGCCCACGATATTCAGCTTGGCGTGTGTCGCTTCCGGGATCCAGTCCCACCGCAAAGGAACGGTGTTGGTGTAGACCGTTGACCAGTGGCGGTACCGGCTGGTGGTGGCGTCCACCAAGGCGGAGTCCGATAGGGCTGCCGAGGCCCCGTTCCCTGCCAGGAGAGTCATCATCATGGCTACGACCGTTGCTTGCGGGTTTGTTCGCATTTCAGATTTCTCCTTTCAAATCACATTCGCACTGTAACACGGCGGTCCGGAAGAAAGCGTTAAAGAAAACATTTTAACGGTTTCTTGAACGGTACGCGCGCCGCTTGCCGAGTGCCGCGCGAGCTTTTACTCTGCGCCTCAACCGGAAGCATTCTGAATCCTGTGCAGGCCTTCTCCGCTGGTAAGAGGCCGAGAGAACAATCCGGTGACCGGTATTTTAAAAAAATAAATACGATCCCATGTGGTAGTACAAACATAAGATTTTGTTAATAAACAGTTTAGAACAATTTCTCTCTGGCGTTTTTTTGGGGGATTGGGGTTGACTTCCGGTGGGGAAAGGTGTTGAA
>JAVEYH010000118.1:6595-10818 GCA_034003585.1 Kiritimatiellia bacterium | reverse complement strand
GGATGCGCGGGGTTGCGGAAAGGGTGTGTCGCCCGCAGGCCGCCGCCGTCGCAGCGGCTGCATGTCGGGTTCATCGGCTACGGGACCATGGCGCACGACAACATCGGGAATTTCCTGAACCACGCGCAGGTGCAGGTGGTCTCCGTCTGCGACTGCAACCGCGAATCGGGACTGTACGGCTATCGCGCGGAACGCCAGGGCGGACGTGAGCCGGGCCGCCGCCGCGTGAACGAATTTTACGCGAAACAGTTGAACCGGCCCGATTACAACGGGTGCCGGGTCTACACCGATTTCCGCGAGATGCTGGACCACGATGACCTGGATGCGGTCGTGATCAGCACGCCGGACCACTGGCACGCGATTCAGGCGGTCTGGGCCGCGCGCAAGGGCAAGCACATCTACGGGCAGAAGCCCATGTCGCTCTGCATCGCCGAAGGCCGGGCCATGGCCGACGCGGTGCGGCGGGCCGGCATCACGTTCCAGGTCGGGTCGCAGCAGCGGTCGGACAACTATTTCCGCATGGCCTGCGAATTCATCCGCAACGGCCGCATCGGCAAACTGGACCGGATCGAGGTGGGGTTGCCCGGCGGGCACAGCCTGTTCGGCAAGACGGGTGCGGACGCCAGTCTCGACCCGTTGCCGCAGCCGCCCGCGCATGTCGACTTCGACATGTGGCTCGGACCGGCCAGGCTCCGGCCCTTCATCCCCGCGCTGCACCATCCGCTGTCGTGGCGCGGCAACCTCGATTACTCCGGCGGCATGATCACCGACTGGGGCGCCCATCACCTCGATATCGTGCAGTGGGCCCTGGGCAAGGACGATTCCGGACCGGTGGCGATCGAGAATCTCAAAAGCGATATCCCGGCCCCGGATGCGGTGTTCAACACCGCGCCGAACTACAGCTTCGAGGCGGTCTACGCCGAGGGCACGCGCGTGTTCGTCTCCAATTCCTTCCCGAACGGCGTGCGGTTTGTCGGCGAGGGCGGCAAAGAGATCTTCGTCACGCGCGGCAAGCTGGTCACCAAACCCGAGTCGCTCGTGCGCGAGAAGCTCGCGGACAGCGAGATCCATCTGTACAAGAGCGGCCAGCATGAACGCAATTTCATCGAGTGCGTGTACAGCGGCGAACCCACCATCACTCCCTGCGAGATCGGGCACCGCTCGATCACCATCGCGCACCTGGCGAACATCGGGCTGCGGCTGGGCCGTACCCAAGTGAAGTGGGATCCCCGGGCCGAACGGTTCGTCAACGATCCCGCGGCGGACGCGCTGATGCGCGCGCCGATGCGCGGCGCGTGGACGCTGGACCCCAAGCTCTGACACCCCGGACAGGGCATGACGCGGGTGCGCGGGCAACCACACGGTCACGCCCGCAAGCCCAAGCGTCAAACAACGGGGGTTTCGGCCCCGATTCCGATACCGGCCCCGAAGCCCCAATCGCCTCAGGGCCGACATGGATTGCGCCCCCCCATCAATCGTCAGTCAAAATATGTGGGGTCAGTCCACACGGTTGAGAGAATCGTAAATGTGCTGACCGTCACAATAAATTCATGCCGTAGCAATAGTGATCCTCCGGTAGGGACGGTTCCCCGAACCGTCCGTTTAGATGTGGCGATAAGCCAAAGGAATCCGAGATGACCTGGACGGAACCCGGGCACAAATACCGCAAGGCGAAGGTGGAAGTCGTCTCCACCGAAAAGCTTACCGACCTCATCGAGAGGGTGTGGTTCGTGCCGGTGCCGCCGAAGGACTGGCAGGGAGGGTATCCGCGCTCCGATTATGTGCCGCTCGACAACATCTACCGCACCTCGATCGGCTGCGCGCCGCCGGAGCCGGAGTTCTGGCGGCGTAACCCCGCGGCGACCCCCGGCGGGTGTTCGGTCAATCCACCAGAAGGACGGTAGCCAACCCCTCGGTGTCGCGGTATGCGATTCGCCGGCAGGGCGATCGGATTCACAAAATGAGATTTTGGGGGCCGGAAAGAAAGCGCGGGTGTCCGCCCGCGCTTTTTTTGTTACACTGCCCTCATGGCACAAGAGTGGAATATCCGCCCGCGAGGGCATGTCTGTTCGATCTGCGCCCGGCCTTTCGAGGACCGGAAGCCGTGCGTGTCGGTCCTGCGCGAGGCGGACGGCGCGTATGAACGGTTCGACTGCTGTCCCGCCTGCTGGCGCGACACGCCGCGCGAGTGGGAGCCGTTCAGCTTCTGGGAGGGCGAGTACGAAGCCCCCGCGTCCGTGACGCCGAAACAGGAGGCGGTGAAGCGCGAGACCGCCGAAGGCCTGCTGCGGCGGCTGATCACGCTGGAGGATCCCGCCATGGGGGATGCGGTTTATGTGCTGGCCGTGATGCTGGAGCGCAGCCGCCAACTGGTCGAGCGGGACGCCAAACCGCATGAGAGCGGCGGCATTCTGCGCGTGTACGAGCACAAGAAGAGCGGCGACACCTTTGTGGTGCTCGATCCCCGGCTGCGGCTCGACCAGTTGGGCGCGGTGCAGCAGCAGGTGGTGGCGCTGCTCAGCGGGACGCACGCGCTCGACACCCGGCCCGAACCCGAAACCGGTGCCCCGGCGGAACCGGTGCCCGGAACCGAATGAGGCCCCCGGCATGACCTTTGATCTCATCTTGCGCGGCGGACACGTGGCGGACGGAAGCGGCGCGCCGGCGCGGACCGCGGATGTCGCGGTGAAGGGTGACCGCATCGCGGCCATCGGCGACCTCGCCGCCGCGCGGGCCGCGCGGGAGATCCAAGCCGCGGGCCGCATGGTCGCGCCGGGATTCATCGACGCGCACGCCCATTCGGACGCCTATCTGCTGATCGAACCCGACGCCCCGAGCAAACTCGCGCAGGGCATCACCACGGAAATCAACGGCCAGTGCGGCGGATCGGCCGCGCCGCGGCTGGGCGCGGCGCGCCTCTCCTCCGACTGGGCGTCGCAGCGCTACCCCCGCCTCTCCCCCGCGGGCGGGGTGGAGGCGGATCCGGAACCCGGGCCGACCTGGGGCACGGTCGCCGAATACCGCAGGCTGTTCGATGCGGTGCGGCCGGCGATCAACACAATCCAGTTCATCGGTCACAACACCCTGCGCGCGGGGGTCATGGGATACGCCCCGCGCCCGGCCGCGGCGGAGGATCTCCGCGAAATGGTCCGGCGGCTCGAACAGGCGCTGGAGGAGGGCGGCTGGGGATTGAGCACCGGCCTGCTCTACCCGCCGGGCAAGTACGCCGAAGGGGAGGAGGTCGCGGCGCTGGCCCGCGCGGCCGCGGCCCGCGGGGGGATGTACGCCACGCACATGCGCAGCGAGGGGGACGGGCTGCCGGAATCGGTCGGCGAGGTGCTGCGCCTCGCGCGCGACACCGGGATCCGCGTGCAGCTCTCGCACCTGAAGACCTCCGGCCGCGACAACTGGCCGAAGCTCGACGCACTGTTGGAGACGCTCAACCGCGCGCGCGACGAGGGGCTGCCGCTCCACAGCGACCGCTATCCGTACACCGCATCCGGGACGGATCTGGATGTGGTGCTGCCGGACTGGGCCTCGGCCGGGGGACGCGACGCGATCCTCGCCACCCTCCGTTCCCCCGCCGCGCGCCGGCGTGTGGAGGATGAACTCGACGCGGACCCGCGCGACTGGTCGGCCGTCATGATCGGCGGCGGCTGGAGCGAAGAGGTGCGGCGGTTCAGCGGACGTACCGTGGCGGACGCGGCGGCGGAGCTGGGCCTTTCGCCGGGCGGCGCGGTCTGCCGTTTCATCGAGCGCGATGAGACGCGCACGAGCGCGTTCTTCTTCGTCATGTGCGAAGCGAATCTGTGGCGCCTCTACCGCGAACCGTGGATCATGCCCGGCAGCGACGCCTCGCTGCGCGCGCCGTGGGGTCCGCTGGGCCGCGACCACCCGCACCCGCGCGCCTACGGAACGATGCCGCGTTTCGTGCGGATCGTCACGGGCCGGGAGGAGGGGTTTCAGGCGGTCTGCGGGATCGAAGAGGCGGTGCGCCGCATGACCGCGCTGCCCGCGCGCGCCTTCGGCATCCGTGATCGCGGCGCGCTGATTCCGGGCGCGTTCGCGGATGTGACGGTGTTCGATCCGGAGGCGTTCCGCGACACCGCCACCTTCGCGGCGCCGCACCAATTCGCCGAGGGCGTGCATCAGGTGCTCGTCAACGGCACCGTGGCGTTCGACGCCGGCCGGTTCACGGGCGAACGCCGCGGCCGGTTCCTCAC
>JAVEYH010000118.1:0-6495 GCA_034003585.1 Kiritimatiellia bacterium | reverse complement strand
CCGGTGTCGGTGATCAGCGCGACCCACAGCGCCTCGGCGGAGACCGTGTCCAGCCGCCAGCCGGCTTTGCGGGCCAGGCGCCAGAGCATCTCGCCGGTTGAGGAGGCGCGGCCGTCGATCCAGTTCAGCGTGCCGAAAAAGGTGTTGGTGAGGTGGTGGTCGATATTGATGAGCGGCAGCCGGGACGCCAGCGGCTGGAGCGCCTCCGGCAACCGGTCGAACGCGCCGCAGTCGAGCGAGACCATCAGATCGAACGAACGGCCGGCCGCCTCTTCGGGCGCGAGCAGCTTTTCGACGCCGGTCAGAAATCCGGGTCCGCCGAGACCGGTTCGCGCGGCGGCGGCCACGGCCCGGATCCCCGCCCCGTTGAGCAGGTGGGCAAGGGCGATCATCCCGCCGAGCGAGTCGCCGTCCGGCCGCACATGGCCGGTGATCAGCACGCGTTTGGCCGCGCAAAGCGTTTCCGCCACCTGTGCGGCCCGAACGGTGCGGCGCGCGGTTTTCTCGTTCTTCATACGCATCCTATCCGCGGATCTGCCCCGTGCCGGTGATCCGGTACTTGTAGGTGGTCAGCTCCTCCAGGCCCATCGGGCCGCGGGCGTGCAGCTTGTCGGTGCTGATTCCCATCTCCGCACCCATGCCGAACTCACCGCCGTCGGTGAAGCGGGTCGAGGCGTTCACATACACGGCGGCGGAGTCCACCTCTTTGAGGAAGCGGTTGGCGCTGCGCGTGTCGGCGGTGACGATCGCGTCCGAGTGGTGCGAGCCGTAGGTGTTGATGTGGTCGATGGCGGTTTTGAGATCGCGGACCACGCGCACCGCGAGGATCAGGTCGAGATACTCGGCGGTCCAATCCGCTTCCGTGGCGGGCCCGCATGCGGGCAGCGCCGCCTGCGTGGCGGGGCAGCCCCGCAGCGTCACGCCGCGCCGCGCGGCCAGCTCCCCGAGCCGCGGCAGGAACGCGGCCGCCGCGTCGCGGTGCACGAGCAGGGTTTCGACGGCGTTGCAGACCCCGGGACGCTGGCACTTGGCGTTTTCGACGATGGCGAGCGCCTGGGCGGGGTCGGCCGAGGCGTCCACAAACACATGGCAGACTCCCTTATAGTGTTTGAGCACCGGCACGCGGGCATGCTCCACCACGGCGCGGATCAGCGATTCGCCGCCGCGCGGGATCACAACGTCGACGCGGTCTTCCAGCCGCACCAGCTCGCGCACGGCCTCGCGGTCGGTGGTTTCGATCAGTTGCACGGCATGGCGGGGCAGACCCGCGCGCTCCCCGCCCTCCTGCAGCGCGCGCGCGATGGCGAGATTGGATTGGAGGGCCTCTTTGCCGCCGCGGAGGATCACGGCGTTCGAGGTTTTGATGCAGAGCACGGCGGCGTCGGCGGTGACGTTCGGCCGCGCTTCGTAGATGATGGCGACCACACCCAGCGGCACGCGCCGTTTCTCGATCCGCAGGCCGTTGGGGCGGGTACGCCGCCAAATCAGGCGGCCGACCGGGTCGGGCAGCCGCGCCACCTCGCGCACGCCCCGGACGAGCGCGTCGATCCGGGCCTCCGTGAGGGTCAGGCGGTCGAGCAGGGCCGCCGGGATCCCGGCGGCGCGCGCGGCTTCAAGATCCCGGGCGTTCGCCTCGCGGATCCGGTCGCGCCGCGCCTCCAGCGCCTCGGCCATGGCGTCCAGGACCGCATTCTTGCGGCGGGTCGAAAGCCCCACCATGCGGCGCGCGGCGGCCTGCGCCTGATCGCCGATCAGGCGCAGGGTCTCCGCAAGGGTCGGTTCGGTTCGGTTCGGTGTCATATCCCGTCTCCGGGTTACAGGGCGCTGCTGAGGATCAGCGTGCCGGTGTCGCGGCCGTCCATCACCTGGGTCAGCACGTTCTGGCTGCGGCCGCAGGCGATCACCACGCCGCATCCGGCGCGGACCGCGATCTGCGCGGCGCGCAGCTTGGAGTCCATGCCGCCTTTGGAGAGGCCGCCCGCTTCGGACGGCGTGACCAGCGCGAAGGCCTCGCTGAGATTCTCGATGCAGGCGACCCGGCGGCCTTTCGCGTCCAGCACGCCGTCGACCGTGCTGAGGATCACCAGCAGGTCGGCCCGCGCCAGCTTCACCACGAGCGCGGCCAGGTAGTCATTGTCGCCCAGCGACAGGTCGGCCTTGAGCTCCTCGTCCGCCACGGTGTCGTTCTCGTTGATGATCGGGATCACGCTGCGGCGGATCATGTGCTCCATCGTCCGCTTGGCGTTGGCGAAGCGGATGCGGTGCTGGAAATCCGCATGCGTGAGGAGCACTTGGCCGATGACGATCTTCTCAACGCCGAACAGCTCCTCGTAATGGGCCATGAGCCGCGCCTGCCCGACCGCGGCGCACATCTGGAGATCCGGCACGCTGGTGGGGCGGGCGGACATGCCCAGCGCCTCCATGCCCGCGCCGACCGCGCCGGAGGAGACCACCAGTACCTCGTACCCCTTGCGGTGCAGTCCGGCGATCTGGCGCACCAGCCTTTTGAGCGGACGCATGTCGGGCCGTCCGGAGGGATGGGCGATCACCCGGGTGCCGATCTTGACCACGACGCGCCGGGCTTCCGGCAGGAATTCACGGTAGCGGTGTTCCACATTCATAAGCTGACGAAACCGGGTTACGCCGCGCCGAGCTGGTAGCGGACGAACCGTTTGATCGTGATCGTGTCGCCGGTGGCCTTGGCGCACGCGTTCACCACATCGGTGACGGTCTGCTTCGGCTCTTTGACGAACGGCTGGTGGATCAGGCAGACATCCGAGTAGAACTTCTGGATCTTGCCCTTGAGGATGTTCTCCACGATGTTGGCGGGTTTGCCCTGCACCTGATTGCGGTAGATGTCCTTCTCGGCCTCGACCACCTCGGCCGGGACCTCGTCCGGCGTGAGCCAGCGCGGGGCGGCCGCCGCGATCTGCAGCGTCAGATCATGCACCAGCTCCGAGAACGCCGCACTCGCTGCCGTGGCCTCGCTGCCGCAGCCGACCTCGACCAGCACGCCGACCTTGCCGCCCATATGGATGTAGGAGGCGACCTGGCCGGTGCCGCTCAGCGTCACGCGCGCGGTCCGCCGGACCTTCACGTTCTCGCCGGTCTGCGAGACGATGGTCATCAGCTCCTCCTTCAGGGCCGCGCCGACCTCCTCAACCCCTTCGAGGGTCTTGAGGGCCACCGCCTTCACGAACTGCTTGAAGTTGTCGGTCTTGGCCACGAAATCGGTCTCGGTGTTGACCTCGGCCATGCCGATGGTTTTGCCGTCGTCCGAGGCCAGCGCCATGATGATGCCCTCTTTTGACTCTTTGTCGGCACGTTTGACTTGGATGGCGAGCCCCTTCTCGCGCAGCGCCTTGATGGCCGCGTCCATATCGCCGTTCGCATCGGTGAGGGCTTTCTTGCAATCCATCATGCCGGCGTTGGTGCGCTGCCGAAGGTCATTGATTGCCGCAACTGTGATCTCTGCCATGGTATCCTCCTAAACGTGAAAAGTGAATGCGGGCCGGCCGCGCCGGCGTCCTGCCGGCACGGCGCGGACCTGCGGGTTATTCCGCCGCCGGCGCGGCAGCCTCGGGGGCCGGCGCGGCCGCGGCAACAGCGGGGGCTGCGGCAGGAGCCGCGGCAGGGGCCGCCTCCACCGCGGCGGCTTTGGCGTCCACCGTTTCTTTGGCAACCTTGGCGGCGCGCTTGCGGGTCTCGGCGAGCTTGGCCTTGGCCTTGTCGGCCCCGCCCTCGCCGCCGGCGCTCTCTTTCCGCGCTTTGCGCGCGGCGCGCTCCTGGGCCTCCTGGCTGGCCTGCTCCGCCTCTTTCTGCTGCTGCCGTTCGGCCGCGATGCGCGAATACTCGTCGTTGGCGTCCTTGATGACCTTCGCGAACGCGTCCGCGATCAGCTTGACGCCGCGCACGGCGTCATCGTTGCCGGGGATGACATACTGGATCGGGTCCGGGTCGGCGTTGGTGTCCACGATGGCCACCAGCGGGATGCCCAGGCGCCGCGCCTCTTTGACGGCATTCTGCTCGCGGCAGATGTCGACGATGAAGAGCGCGGCCGGCTTGTTCTCCATATCCGCCACGCCGCCCAGGTTCTTCTGGAGCTTGTCCAGTTCGCGGCGCAGGCTGGAGGCCTCTTTCTTGTGGACCGAGAGCACGCCGTTGTTGTTCCGCCCCATGGCTTCGATCTGGCGCATGCGCCGGACGCTGCGGCGGATGGTCTGGTTGTTGGTGAGCGTGCCGCCGAGCCAGCGTTCGGTCATGTGGAACTGGCCGCAGGCCACCGCCGCCTCGCGCACCGTCTCCTGGGCCTGCTTCTTGGTGGCCACGAACAAAATCTTTTTGCCGCTCAGCACGGCGTCGCGCAGAAACGCGGCCGCCTCGTCAATCAGCGTCACCGTCTGCGTCAGGTCGATGATGTGGATCCCGTTGCGCTTGTCAAAGATGTAGCGCTTCATCTTGGGATTCCACCGCTTGGTCTGGTGGCCGAAGTGCAGACCCGCATCCAGCAGGTCTTTCAGGGTGAGCCCGGTCAGGCTCGAAACAGGCATGTCCATCTGGTTCACTTTCTCTCAACTGGGATCCCCGGCAACGCGGCGCGCCGGCGGCCGTGGGCCGCCCGGCACGATGCCGCAACCGAAGTTTCCCGGGTTAATCCGCTTTGACGGGCCGGTCCCGTAACCGGCCGCGCCTTCGCTTCCGCACGGGGGAGCCACCCGGCATCCCGCGCTAGGGAATAAAGGATAAGAATACCCTTTTTCCGGCCGGAGCGCAAGAGGCCGGAAAATTCAGGCGGCAACGGTCACGCGACGGTGACCGGCCGCTCCGAGGACCAGAGGCCGTGGATGTTGCAGTAGGCCGTGGCGTACAGCGTGCCGGAAACGGCGAACGCCGCGCTGATCGAGACCATGCTGCAGGTGCGGGCCGGCCCTTTGTCGGGGCCCTCGGCCGCGGCGGCGTGCGCGCTGAACTCGCAGCGGGTGATCTCGATCGAGGTCTTGGCCCCTGCGGGCACATAGTGCAGGGCGATCCAGACGATGTGGTGGTTGGAGGTGTTCGGGTGGGCGATCTCCTTGCCGACGGAGATCGTGATGGCGAGCGGCTCGCCCGCCCCGACCGTGTCGGCACACTCGATGACCGGAACGTGTTTCTCGCTCTTCCAATCGGCACTCTTGACGAATTCAGACAGCATGGCGGACTCCTTTCGGTTGGTTTGGGATGTGAGAGGAAAATCAGTTCTGCAGACGCCGGAAGCGCAGCAACGCTTCGAGGTAGTAGTAATCCGCGTAGTTCAGCGGCACGTCGATCTCGCTGTTGCCGGGCAGGTGGCCGACGCCATGCATCAGGAGGAAATGGCCGTTGCCCCCGACGGGCGCGCGGTAGGCGGGGGAGCTGAGCGCGAGCAGTTGCCGCACGGCCGTGTCGCGGTAGCGCGCGGCCCTGGGCGCCTCAACGAAGGTGGCGAGTTCGAGCAGCGCGCCGGCCATGATGGCGGCGGCCGAGGCGTCGCGCGGCTCGTTCGGGATGCCGGCCGCCCCGTAATCCCAGTAGGGGACCGCGTCCGCGGGCAGGTTACGGTGGCCGATCAGGAAGTCGGCCGACTTGACCGCGCGCGCCAGATACCCCGGCTTGCGGGTTTCGCGGAACATCATGGTGAACCCGTAGAGACCCCACGACTGTCCGCGCGCCCACGGGCCGTCGGCCGAGGCGCCCTGGCCCGCGTGATAGCCGAGGATCTTGCCGGTGGCGGGATTGTAATCCACGATGTGGTAGGCACTGCCGTCCGGCCGGAAGTGGCGCCGGTCGGTCTGGTCCGCGTGGCTGACGGCGATTTCGCGGAAGCGCGCCTCCCCGCTTTGTTTCGCGGCCCACATCAGCAGCTCCAGATTCATCATGTTGTCGATGATCACCGGGTTCTTGTAACTGTCCCAGGAGCGGATCATGCCCAGACTCGGCACATAGCGCTTGCAGAGCGCGGCGGCGCCGTCCAGCAGCACCTCGCGGTAGCCGTCGGGGTTGGCCAGCCGCAGGCCGTTGCCGAAACTGCAGTACAGCATAAAGCCGATGTCGTGGTTGCCGGTGTAGTGGCGGACCGGCTCCAGCATGGCGGTGTAACGCATCGCCTCGCGCTTCCACTCCTCCTCGCGCGTGGCCTCATACAGGAGCCAGAGCGAACCCGGGAAGAAGCCGCTGGTCCACTCTTTCGGCCCGACGGTCACGAGCCGCCCCTTCTCCCAGCGGCGCGGGAAGGCGTCCCG
This sequence comes from Kiritimatiellia bacterium, assembly GCA_034003585.1. GTDB lineage: Bacteria > Verrucomicrobiota > Kiritimatiellia > RFP12 > UBA1067 > JAPXSY01. Next base: position 238 of record JAVEYH010000118.1, on the reverse strand, counting down.
CGTGCCCTCCAGTTGCGTCAGCATCCCGCGGTACTGCCCGGCGGCGTCCCGGAACAGGCCCGGGAGCTGCGCGCGCAGCGCCTCGGCCCGGCCAGCCGGCGCGTCTTCCGGGGTCTGTCCCCAAACGCGGCACGCCGCAACCATCGCACAGCACAGTAAGATTTTCCGCATGAAAGACGCTCCTGAGTTTCAGAATCGGGGTCAGCATAACAAAAAACGCGCGCTCCGTCGATAGGCG
>JAVEYH010000117.1:0-11006 GCA_034003585.1 Kiritimatiellia bacterium | reverse complement strand
GGATGCTGTATTTGCAGAACGCGTAGACGCGGTCGAGCGCGGCGTCGCTGGAAACGAAGCGCGCCGCCGTATCGTCGAACGGGTAGTGGACCGCGATCTGGCGGATGGTGTCAACGGTCACGGGGTAGGGGCAGTCTTCGACCTCCACGTAGCGGAAGGGCATGACCACGCCGAATTCGGGCGGCATGAGGATGGCGGACCCCTCTTTCCCGCCGGAGGTGTTGCGCGGGTCCGCCTCGAGCGGCACGCGGTAGATGCCGGGCCGGGTCAGCGCGCCGTTCACCTTGGCGTAGCGGATCGAGCCGCCCGGCCGGGTGTCGACGCGGAGCCCGTCCGCCTTCTCGCCCAGATGCAGGGTGAACGGCCCGCCCCGCCGCAGGTCACGCGGCGGCAGGAGCTCGACCCAGCCGAAGGCCGCGCGGCCGAAGTCCACGAACGCGCGGCCTTGGGCGTTGGTCACCACGGCGACGGGCCGGACCTGGCGCTGGGTCAGCGGATAGCGGAGCGGGGTGTCCTCGCCGGGCGTGCCGGCGGTCAGGAAGGCCATCACCTGCGACCAGGGGCCGGACGCGCGTTTCCGGTCCCAGGCGCGGACCCGCCAGACCACGGTCGATCCGGCGGGCAGCGCGCTGCCGCCGTAAGGGATGAAGAGCGAATCCCCCGATTCGACCCGGCCGGAGTCCCACAGGTCAGGCGCGTCCCGTTTGAAGGCCTCGGTGCCCGACGCCACCTGGAGCTGGTACGCGGTCTGGAAATCGCCGGGGCGCGCGTCCCGGAACCCCCAGGAGAACTCCGGCGTGGCATCGGTCACAGCCACCAGCCCCGGCTTGGCCAGCAGTTCGCACATCAAGTCCGCCGGGGTGAGCGCGGCACTCTGCAGCGCCGCCGCCCCGTACCATCCGAAAACAACAATCCAACGTCGCATCACGCTTCCTTTCCGCTCACGGCGCCGGCGGCATGCCGGCCTTGAAATTCGCCACAGCCTCCGAAACGCGCAACGGCCGGTCATACAGGCGCAGGCTCCGGACAACGGCCGCCGCCTGCGCATGCGCGGCGCCCCGCACCTCGCCGAGGTCCGGCGGCAGCCGTCCCCAGCCGTATTGGCGCACCGCCCCGCCGTCCAGGAACACGCCGTCCGCGACGACCGCGACGATCGACGCGGCGAAATCGCAGAGGAAAACCGTGTGCAGGGTGCGGTTGGGCCGCACCACGCCCGGGTCGGTGTGCCACACTGCCGTGCGCGCGCCGTCGCACAGTTCGATCGCCAGGGTGGGGGCACCCGCGATTTCGGCGGTCGCGACCCGGACCCCCTGCCCGGCGGGGTCCAGCGTGCTGAACAGCGTCTGTCCGGGAGCCGTATCCGTCAGATGCGTCCAGAGGTCCACGGTCAGCCCGCCGTGCGTGAGGTCGCCGAAGCTCTTCGGCGCGACCGGGCTCACCGGGGCGTCGCCGCGGTTGGCCTTCGCCAGAACCAGACCCTTCTCGCAGACGTTGGAGGCCGTGCCCTGGTTCCAGAGCCCTTCCAGCAGGGTGCGGTCGAGCGCATGCGCGCGCGCCACACTCTTCTGTGTCGCGGTCAGCCAGAAGCGGCCGTCCTGCTCGATCAGGTCGGGGTAGCTCATGCGGATCGCCGGATTCGGGTCGAACAGCACCAGCTCGGGCTCCGACCAGCGGATCACCCCGTCCGGTCCCAGCAACCCGCCGGACAGGAAGGCCGGATTGCGCCCCGCCCACCGGAAGCCGCCGTGATGGTGGTACCAGAAGAGGTATTTGCCTTCGGAGGTGACAAAGAGTTTCGGGCAGGCGCGCGGGGTCTTGACGGCGCGCGCGCCGGGGCCGTAGGTCATGGCGGTTGGCAGGGACCAGGTGGCGCCGCCGTCGCGGCTGTAGGCCTGCGCGGGCGTGCCGCCTTCCAGACGGTACACGCAGAAGAGCCCCCCGCCTGCGAGCGGTACGAGATTGTGCTCCTCCTGCACGCTCCCCAGCGCCGGATTCCGGATGCCGCGCCCGCCTTCGGGGAGCAGGGAGAAGACGAGCTTGTCGGGGTCCCGTTCAGTGAGCAGGTTCTCGGATTTCACGACCCACCCTTCGCCGTCGAGCATGAAATAGCGCCCCAGCTTGGTGAACGCGAAGAAGACGGTGCCGTTGCTGACCTTCGGCTTGTCGATGCCCCAGAAGTGGCAGACCTCGCCGCGCCAGGGGTTGCCGCGGTCCACGTCCGTGACACGGACCGGGATGCGGTAACGCTGCGCGGACCAGGTGAGGCCGTTGTCGTCGGAATACCGGAACGCGTACCAGCCGTGCGTGTCCGCCCGGATGCGGCGGTCCGAATTGGGCAGGGTCACGATGTTGTCGCCGTTAAAGGTATAGAAGGCGTAGATGCGGCCGTAGGGGGTGATCAGCGGCGTGACCCACGAGGCCTCCGGGCCGGAATCGGGCTCGATGTCGACCGGCTCGGACCAGGTCTTCCCCTGATCCCGGCTCACGGTGGAGACCACGTGCTGGCCCTGCTGGCCCTCGATCCCCTTGCCGGTGGTCAGGGTGCAGACCCACCATCCGTTAGAGGGGATGACCACGTACGGCTGATCGGCATAGGACTCAGATGGGATGCGGAGCCCGTTGTGGAGGTTCCGCGGATCTGCCGCGCGCACGGTCTGGATGTCGGCGGCCCGCGCGGCAACGGCGCCCGCGAGCGTGATGAGCAGAATGATTCGCATGGGGATTCCCTGGATGAAGAGGTGACCCCAAAGTAACAGGTTGGGGGCTTTCCGGGCAACCGGAATCTGCGGGGCGCATGGGCATGCGGCAAAACGGCGTCCCGGTTTACAGTTGCCCGTAAAAGCGGCTCAGGGTAAACTCCTTTCCTTTTCATTTCGGAAGGGAGTGCCGATGCTGACTGTGGCAGGAAATGCGTTGTGGGGTGTGTTGTTCGCGGTGCTGCTGGGCGTGACGGATACGGCGTCATGGGGGTGGGCCGTTTTCTGGGGCGTGGCCGCGTTCGCCGCGGGGCAGGCCCTGGCGGGGTATCTCATCCAGCGGCGCGTCAAATCCGGGATGGAGGCGGTCCAGAAGATCCTGCTGGACGGCCAGAAGCGTTTGCAGGCCAAGGTCAACCAATGGCAGAACCGCCCGCCGGGGAGCCTGAAACAGGCGCAGCTCGAGATCGAGCGCGACCAGCGGGTCTTTGTCGAGCGCGCGCTGGAGGCCTCCAAAGGCTTGGAGCGGTTCAAACGGTGGGCGCCGCTGATGGGGAGGCAGATCAGCACCCTGCGGCTGCAGCTTTACTGGATGCTCAAAGAGTTCAAGCAGGTGGACGCGCTGCTGCCGCGCGCGCTTTTTCTGGATCCCATGATGGCGGCGGTCAAGCTCGCGCGCATGCACATGAAGGGCGAGACCGAGGGGATGGAGCGTTTCTTCCGGAAACAGGCGCGGCGGCTGCGTTACGGGCAGGGTGCCCTGTTGTACGGCTTGTACGCGTGGATTCTGGTGCAGCGCCAGGATCCGGATGGCGCGCACAAGGTGCTGATCGAGGCCTGCGGCAAGATGGAGAACGAGACGCTCAAAAAGAACCGCGAGCATCTCGCCAACAACCGGATCGGCCTCTTTTCCAATGCGGGGTTGGGTGACGAATGGTACGCGCTGCACCTGGAACAGCCGAAGGTCCGGATGCAGCGCCAGCAGCGCTTCACCGGCCGGCCGTTTTGAGGGAAGACCGATCGTGTGGGTGACTTGCGCGGTAAAAACGCGGGGCGGGAGTTCTGGGGCTGCGCCGGGTTTCCGGAGTGCAAGGGCGTGCGGGAAGTGAGTGCGAGCGTTTTTTGAAAGAGCCGGTTCTTTCGAAAGCTAAGGGCGGGAAACAATGGACAAGCTTGAGTTGCGCGGGTTGGAGGTGCGGTGCGTGATCGGCGATTTGCCGGCGGAGCGTGACCGCGAGCGGGCGTTAACGCTGGATGTGGCGCTGACCTGTGATTTCGGCGCGGTTTGCGCGAGTGACCGGGTGGAGGACACGGTGGATTACGCGGTGCTGGCGGAGGCGATCCGCGAAGCGTTGCGGCAGGCCCGGTTCCGCATGATCGAAAGCGCCGCCGCGCGGGTCGCCGCAGTCTGCCTGGAGGCGCCGCGCGTGTCGGAGGTCCGGGTCCGGATCGCCAAGCCCAGCGCGGTGGCGGGGTTGCGCGAGGCGGCGGTCGAGATCGTCCGGCGCCGGGGGGATGGCGCGTTGTGACCGCTCTGCCGAAGCGGGCACTGGTGCTGGCCGCGGGACTGGGCACGCGGCTCAGGCCGCTGACGCAAGTCTGGCCCAAACCGCTGATGCCGCTGTGGGACGTGCCGCTGCTGGAGCATGTGCTGCGGCTGCTGGAGTCCTGGGGCGTGGGGGAGGTCGCCGTGAACCTGCACTGGCGGCCCGAGGCGGTCCGCGCGTATCTGGCGGCGCGGCGCGGCGGGGTGCGGGTCACCTTCTCGCAGGAGGCGGAGCTGCTGGGCACGGGCGGGGCGCTGCGTCCGGTGCGCCGGTTTCTGGGGGACGAGCCGTTCTGGGTGGTCAACGCGGACATCGCGGCCGCCGTGGATCCGCAACCGTTTTGCGAGGCGCTCGGGGCGGGCGACGGGTTGGCCGCAGCCTGGCTCGAACCGGAAAAGGGTCCGCGCTCTGTGGAGACCGACCGCCGCGGGCGGATCACCTGTTACCAAAGCCCTACGCCCGGCGTACCGGGCACCTTCACCTTTTGCGGGGTGCAGTTGGTTTCGCCGCGGCTCTACGATTTTCTGCCCGACCGGCCCTTCTGCACGCTTGTCGACGCCTATACGGCGGCGATGGCCGAGGGACTCTTCGTGAACGGCGTGGTCGCGCCCGGAAGTTACTGGGACGATGCCGGAACCGTGGAGGCCTTGCTGCGGATCCACGGCGAGGTCAAGCGGCTGGCGCGGCGCGGCAGGCCGGGGGGCGCGCTGTACCGGCCCGAGGCGGACCGTTGCGCCGCGGACGCCGCGCGGTTTTTCTGCGTCGGCCGGGAGGCGCGGGTCGGCCGGGCGGTGACGGGTTCGGACAGTGTGGTGTGCGGTACGGCGCGGATCGGTGACGCCAGCGCGCTGCGCCGCGCGGTGGTCGCGGGCGGTCGGGTGACGGGGCGTCTGGAGGACACGGTGTGCGTGCCGCTCGGGGGGCTGGGCGAAACCTTCGCGCCCGGGGCGGCCGAGGCGCTCGGCTGGCCGGCGGGGGAGACGGCCGTGTCCTGTTTGGGGGAACGCGGCTCCAACCGGAGTTTTTGGCGGCTGTGCCGGGGGGAGCGGCGCGCCATGCTGATCCGCTATTCGGCGGAACGCCCCGAGAACCGGCGGTACGCCGGGCATGCGCGTCTGCTGGCCGGCGCCGGGATCCCGGTGCCCGCGGTGCTCGCCGACCTGCCGGAGCGCGGAATGCTGGTGCTGGAGGACTGGGGGGACGACAACCTGCAGCGCCGCATGGCGCGGCGGCCCGGGGGCGCGGCGACCTGGTACGCTCCGGTGGTGACGGCGCTCGCGCGGTGGCACCGGGACGTCACGCGGCGGGCGCAAGAGTGCGGCGCGGAGTTGGAGCCGGCGTTCGACGCGGAACTGTACGCGTGGGAACGGGGGCTGTTCGAGACGCATCTGCTCGCCGGACGTTACGGGTTCGACGCGATCCCCGCGGAGGCGGAACGCGAGTTGCGAAGTGTGGCGGACCGGTTGGGACGCGCCCCCCAGGTGGTCGTTCACCGCGATTTCCAGTCCAGCAACATCCTTTTCCGCGGAAAACGGTTCGCGTTCATTGATTTTCAGGGGATGCGCCGGGGTGCGGCGGCCTATGATCTGGCTTCTCTTCTCTATGATCCTTATGTTATCCTAACTTCTTCCGTGCGTGACCAGATGGTTGCGGCATACGGCAAGGCGTATCCGGAGCATCCGGAGGCGGTCGGGTTGTTTCACGACGGGGCGGTGCAGCGGCTGATTCAGGTGCTCGGCGCCTTCGGACGTTTGGCTTCCGTGGGGCAGAAACAGTTCATCCGGCACATCCCGCGGGCGCTGGAATCGCTGCTCGAGGCGGCCGACCAGTGCGGTCTGGATGCAGTGGGCGGGCTGGCGGAAGAGCTGATCGCCCGCGAGCGGTGCCGGTGCCGGGAGGCGGGGTGAAGGGTTGTGGCCGGCGGTACGCGCCGGCCGGCGGTGCAAAGGTGTGCGGCAGCGGATGAAGAAGACGATTCACCAGTTTATCGCCCGCGTGAGGCGCGAAGCCCGGCAGAAGACGGCGCCGGTCATGATGCGGTCCATGGGGCGCGAGCGCGTTTTTTACGGCTACGACTGGGGGGTCGACACGTTCATTTTCGAAAAGGACGTGTGGAAGAGCCTGGAGGAACACAGCCCGATCCTGATCGCGCGGAAGAGCGACTTCATCCGGCGTTCGGGCGGGCACATCCTGACGCTGACCGGCGGGAACCACACGGTCGCCGCGATCCCGCTGCTCTCCGGCCAGTTCTGGAATCTCGGGCGCGTGCCCGCGGCCCGGCGCAGCCGGGTGATGCGGGAAGAGGTGCTGTGCGCCAACGTGGTGAACGGGAACCTCGAAATCTCGCAGCGTGACGTGCCGACCCGGCTGCTGACCGAGGCCGACGAATGGCTGCTCAGCGTGGGGTTCGCGCTGGACGAGGTCATCCTGGCCGAGCGCACGGACGCGACGCTGGATCATTACCGCCGGTTGGGGCAGGAATGGCGGATCAAGCCTCTCGCCTGGACGCGCCGCGAGATGGAGGCAGCCCTGCGCGCGAGCCGCACGCGCATCAACACCTGTCTGAAGTATCACCACAGCGCCAAGGGCGTGCATTTCCTGACGTACAGCGATTTCCACACGCTCCAGGCGGTGCTGGAAACCGATTACCCGCAGTTTGTCGCCTGTCTGCGGGAGCTGGTTTCGATTTTCGAGGGCGACGTGCGGTCGTTCATGCGGTCGCCCAAGTTCCACGGGCATCATGAGATCGAGCTCTTCGGCCTGCGGCGCGGGGAGGCGCTGGAGCGTCTCGTGCCGGAACTGGAGAAGCTCATGGAGGGCATCGCGCTGAAGCGGTACGCGCCGGAGGCGGTGGCGGAGCGGTTCCGGGCGATCGACGGGATGTTCCGGGGCTCGTTGGAGCGGCCCGAGCTGGCGGATGAGGCGAGCGACGATTTTGTGGAGACCCTGTACATGCATCTCACGGGCGAGGTGTATTACGGTCAGGGGGACAGCGTCTCGCTGGCGTTTGATGACCGGCGCACCGCGCTGCCCGGCGCGACGTTCCGCGGCGGCCGGCCGGACTTCCATCCCGGCGCGGATGACCGCACGCGGGTGCTGCTGGCGAACGTCGAGCAGATGATGAGCCAGGACGAGACGGTCGAGTACGCCAACATCTATGAGGTGCGTTCGGACAGCGACACCACCAACAACCTCGCCGTCGGCGCGGGCGTCACGCGCGAGATCGTGTTCAAGACCAACCGCCGGCCGCTCTGCACGAGCCTGATCGAGAAGCGGCTCGCGCTGAAGATGCCGGGGTACGGCAGTTACATGCTGGCGCGCGTGCAGGCCTTCAAGGCGTTGGGCGTGGGGTTCGGCGAGTACCGGCTGCTGATGCGGCTGGACAGCTCCGCCGGGCGCGCCCTGAATTACTTCATCCGCAACCGTTGTCCGGGCGAGCCGCTGGATGAGATTCCGCCGCGCATGTTCCAGCGTTCGGGCGAATTCGGCGGCAGTGAGGCGGGCGAGGATCCGGATGTGGTGTTGGCGCTGGGCGCGCTGCTGGGCAACGCCGCCGCGCAGAATCTGGCGCTGAAGAAGTATCTGCCCGAAAACCGCGGCTGCCGTTTCGGCGAGGGCAAGGAGGTGTTCGAGTTCGGCTACGACATCGCCAGCAGGCGGGAGATGCCCATGCGGGTGATGCTGTGTTCGATCCGGGGCGCCTTGGGGTGGCCGGACCTCGCCTTCACGGAGGAGAACCTGGACCGGCTCTTCCGGTTCTATCTGGACGCGTACGCCCGCGTGCTCCACCGGTACGGGGTCAAGCACCGCGAGGCCGTCGCGATGGGCGAGCTGACGGAACGTTTTTTTGACGGCTTCGAGTGCAAGACACGCGAGATGCACTGGAACTATTCGGTCCGGCGCGAACAGTTCGATGCGTTCGACCCCCAGTTGCGGCATACGTACGCGTTCGTCCGGAAATGGCGGTTCGCGCTCTGGTCGCTGGACCGCCAGTTGCGGCGTCTCGAACCCCTGCGGGCGTTGTTCCGCGAGCGGATGGAGGCTCTGGCCGCGGGAGCGGAGGGGGAGGCCGGATGATCATGCCCAAAAATGCCGACCGGCTGCTCACGGCTTTTTCCCCTTCCGCGAAGATCGCCTTGCGCCATGCGGAGGTCACGGATTCCGCGCGCGAGTTGGAGCACAGTCATCTCTGCGGGCCCACAGCCGGGCTGATCCAGGCGGAGGCGTTGGCCGGGGTGGCGCTGCTGGGGGCCGAGCTGACCCGTCCGGAGGAGGCGGTGACCCTGCGCCTCCAGGTCACGGGACCGGTCGGCGGGGTGCTGGTTGAGGCGCGTTCGGACGGGGGCTTGCGCGGCTACACGCAGGTGAAGGTCATGAATGATCTGGACGCCTGCGAGGATCTGGATGCGGCGGTCGCGCTGGGCGATTCGGCCGAGGTGCGGGTCATCCGGTCGCTGCCCGGGATGCTGTTGTCGAGCGCGGGCGTGGAGGTGCGTCCGGCTTCGGTGCCGCAGGGGATCGAAACCTATTACCGCCAATCGCAGCAGCGCCGGGTGTGGGTGCAGCTTACGGCCCTGGCGTACGGCGGGTTCATCGACTGCGCGCGCGGCGTGCTGATCGAGTGCCTGCCGGACGGCGACCGCGCCCGGTTTGAGCGGATCGGCCGGTTTGTGGAGGATGGCACGGTGCAGGAGTGTCTGGAGGCGGGCGCGTCGCTGCCGACGATCTGCGAGACGGTGGGCGTGCCGGACGCCCGGCTTGCGGAGCCGAAACCGCTGCGCTTCCGCTGCCCCTGCTCCGCGGAGCGGGTTGCGGACATGCTGGGCGGCATGCCGACAAGGGAGTTGGAGGCGATGATTTGCGCGGAACAGACGGTCCGGGTGATCTGCCACATGTGCGGCAAGGGCTACCCGGTCGCGGTTGAGGAACTGAAACGGATTGCGGCGTCGCGGTCCTGAGCGCGGGGCGGGTGCCGTGCCGGAGCCGGGTCAGAATGGTCAGAATGGGCATTGCGGTTGCACAGGGAGGGGATGATTAACCTTGCCGAGTTCATACGCGGATTGATCACGAATCTGTTCGTGCTCCTGGGTTTCGCTGCGGTGTGCACCGTGTTCAGGGGGTGGGCGCTGCTCCGGCGCCGGACTCTGGCCCCGTGGGCGGTCGGGCTGCTGTACGGTGTCATGAGCGTGGTCGTCATGCTCGCGCCGGTGGTCACCCATTCGGGGCTGACGGTGGATTGCCGCGGCGGCGTGCTGGGGACGGCCGCGCTGCTGGTCGGTCCGCCGGCCGCGCTGGCATGCCTGCTGCCGCCGCTCGCGTACCGGTTGGCGCTGGGCCCGCCGCACCTGCTCCTGGGCGCGGGATCGCTGCTGCTCCCGGTTCTCCTGGGGACGCTCGCCAACCTGCGGCAACGGCGCCGCGACCGGGTCTGGACCCCGCGGCAGGTCCTGCCCTACAGCCTGCTGGTGGGCTTCGGCACCAATCTGCTGCTGGCCCTGTTCGCCTTTTGCGAGGGGGGGGTGTCCGTGTTGGACATCGGGGTGGCGGAGGCGTTGGCCGCACTGTTGGTCACGCCGGTTTCGATGGCCCTGCTGAGCGCGCTGGTTCTTTCGGAGCAGCGGCACATCACAGCGGTCGAACGGTTGGCCGAGACCGAGCGGCGGATGCTGGGCTCGCAGAAAATGGCGGCGATCGGCCAGCTTTCCTACCGGGTGGCCCATACGGTGCTGAACGCGCTCACCGTGATTCAGAACCACGCGGAACTCACGAAGACCGATCCGGAAAATCCGAAACGGGTGGCCGACAGCATGGATGAGATCATCCGGACGGTTGACACGGTCTCGAACCTGACGGGCGAGCTGGTGGCGTTCGCGATTCCGGGCGCGCTGCGGTTGCGCCGGATGCGGTTGGGCATGTGCCTGGTGGGAGTGGAGCGCCTGCTCGACAAGACGATCGGCAAAGAGGTCGAGCTGGTGATCCGGCAGGGGGATGCCGAGGGCGGCACGGTGACGATCGACCCCAACCGGATCGAGCAGCTCATTGTGCATCTGGCGATCAATGCGGCGGAGGCGGTCGCGGGCCGCGGGCAGATCACGATCTCCACGTATGAGACCTCCCTGTCCGAGGAGGAGCGGGGGCGTCTGATGGTGGGGTTGCCGGCGTGCGAACGCCGTCAGGGCCGTTTCGCGGTGCTGGCGGTGCGGGACAACGGATGCGGGATGACGGCGGAGGTCGTGGACCGCATTTTCGAGCCTTTCTTCACCACCAAGGCGGACCGCGAAAACGCGGGCCTGGGCCTGCCGACGGTCTACGCGATTGTCCAGCAGCATCACGGGTTCATCGATGTGCAGACCCGTCCCGGCCACGGCAGCACCTTCCTGGTTTATCTGCCGGTGACGGGGTAACCGGTCGGCCCGCCCCCAAGGAAACCGGTTTGTGCGAAGGGTTCCTAATCGGTTCCTTGACGATCCGATACCAGAGGTGTAAGGTCATTTACAGTATTCAATGTTTGATGGTTGAGGTTGCGGCGCCGGCGACTAAGCCGACCGTATCCGAGGAGGGGCGGTGATTCCTAATGCAGCCATCTGCCTAAGTGTAGTATGGGTCTTGTGGGCGCTGTGGTTTGTCGTTCTTTGCCTGGAGCGCAGGTGGTTTCGTGACGCGGGGCGGAGTTGGAAAGACATGCCGCCCTCCACAAAGGCGGTCATGGCCGTTTTGTGCGCCTATTGCACGGCGACCGCCCAGAAACCGCAAAATGTGAACA
>JAVEYH010000116.1:0-11349 GCA_034003585.1 Kiritimatiellia bacterium | reverse complement strand
CTCGAACCGCGCGGCGCTGCCGCTGCCTTTCGCGTTGGCGTGGTAAAAGGTCAGCCGCGGACGGAATCCGCGGATCGGTGTCTCGCCGCCGTCGGAACGCGGCGCCGTCTCGGGTGTGCCGGTCTCGTCAAACATATGGGCCTCCTCGTGTGTTCGGATGAAACGCGTTTCACGAACCCCTCGTGAAAACAGCGTCACCGTACCACACGCGAAGGCCCGCCGTGTCGCCCGCCGGGCGACATTTCACGCCTTGGGATCACACGGCGAGGATCGGTTGTTTGAAGGCGTACAGCGCGTCGTTGATCCGGAACCGGTCGTACTCGCCGCGCTCGATGAAAAAGCGGATGATCAGATCGAAGGTCGCGCTGTCGGAGAACGCGTACCCCGCGCTCGCCAGCAGATCGCGCGTCTCCTCCACCGAGAGCCGCAGCGCCAGCGCGAACGCGATGACCGTGCTTTTCTTGGGTTGGCGGTGCGGATCGCCGCGGATCTTGGAGAAGAGCTTGCGGTCAACCCCCGCGCGCTTGTAGACGGCCACCTCGCTCTCGCCGCTCTCCCGGATCCGTTCCAGCAGGAGCCGCGAGAAAGGCTGTCCGGCCCGCGCGAGGTACGCGCTGAGCTCCGCGGGCGGATCCCGGACCTCCCCGGCGGATTCGCTTCCGGCGTTCCGCGGACGCGCCAGATACGCACGCAACATTTCCAGCGTCTCGGGGGACAACGGTAACGATGCGCCGGATTCTTCGTTCATGACCTCTCCCCGGACCGTAAACGGCCCTCCCCTTCCAGCCAGCGGATCACCGTTTCGGCAAAGGACGCGAGATCGGGGTAGCGCAGCGCCGCGAACCGGTCGAGGGGGGTGGGCTGGGCGTTGACGATCACCAGCTCGCCGCCCGCGCGGAGGGTCATTTGCGGCAGAGAGGCGGCGGGCTGGACCGAGAGCGAAGAGCCGAGCGCCAGTATCAGGTCGGCCTGCTCCGCCAGCGCCGCGGCCCCGTTGAACGCCTCTTCCGGCAGACTCTCGCCGAAGAAGGTGATGTCCGGTTTGTACGCCCCGCCGCACATCTCGCAGCGCGGCACGGCGGTGATTTCCAGCATCGCGCAGATCTCCTCGAACCGTTTTTCCCGTCCGCAGCCGGGGCAGTGGTGCCAAAGCGGCGAGCCGTGGACTTCGTAGACGGTTTGCGAACCCGCCTTCTGGTGCAGCATGTCGATATTCTGCGTGATGACGCCCCGGACGATCCCCGCCTGTTCGAGACGCGCGACCGCCTCATGCACCGGGCCGGGCTGGAACCGCCGCAAGCCGTACACCAGATCCGCGCAGCCCCGGTAGTAGACCGCCGGATCGCGCCGGAACCACCCGATGTCGAAGATCCGTTCCGCGTCCGGTTGCCGGTAGAGTCCCTGCGGCCCGCGAAAATCCGGAATGCCGCACAGGGTCGAGATCCCCGCGCCCGTGAAGACCGCGGCGCAGCGGGCCGTCCTGATTTTGCCGATCAGCCGTTCCATACCGTGCCTTTCCCGCCGGAGGGCTCGCGCGCTATTTGGCCTTGGTTGCGCGCGCGCGCGTGCAAACCAGGGCATAGAGGTCGGTCCAGTCATACTGCCGCAACCCGCCCTGAACGCAGTTGGAAAACGGATACGGGCCGGTCGTCCGGACCGCCTCGCGCCAGGAGAGCGGCTCGGCTTCACCGGTCACCCCCGTAAAACAATCGTCGGCGATCACCGCGGCATGGCAGGCGGGGATCACCATGGTGCCGCACGCATGCGCCCGCACCGGGTTCCCGCCGCAGCGGCGCGACAGTTCGCCGGCGCAGGCCAGCAGCTCGCGCACGCGGAATTCGACCGCCGAACGCCCGAGCAGATAGAGCATCATGGCCACGCTCTCATTTGTGTTGGTGCCGCCGAAGTTGTAGTGACCGGCCTTGAGCCCTCCGGTCTCCCCCGTCCCGAACAGATCCGCGACCATAACCGGCGCGCCCTCGTCCAGATAGCGCCGCATCGGCACGGCCGCGCCGGCGCGGCCCTCGTCCGTGACGATCAGGACCGGGGAGGCCCGGACCGTGCGCGGCCGGAACAGGATGGCGGGCACGGTGTGACTGACCGCGAAACCCGTTGTCACGCGCACGGCCAAACGGGTCTCGGTATGGTCATCGTGGGCGGTTTCGGTTATGACGGACACGGCCGGGTCCGTGACCGGAACCCGGTCGAGATTCAATGCGGCAGAGACCTTCGCGCGCAGGTCCGTGCGGGATTCGGGCTTGCGCAGGGCGTCGAGGCGCTCCAGCTCATCACGCAGCAGAGCGTAGACCGTGCGGTTGCCCGGCAGGTCGCGCACCGCTCCGGTTGGGGTCACCCACGTCTCCTTTTCCGGCAGACCGTAATCGAGCCGGCTGCTGTCCGGGGTCTCGCTGAGGGTCCGCAGGAGCCCGATGTCATAGGGCAGGGCCGTCTTGTCGCCGGCCAGTTTCGCGCGCATCCACTGGAGCGAACCCCGCATCATTCCCTCTTTCCAGCCGTGGGGGCCCGGCACATCGATCAGCGCCAGCGGCGTATCGGCCTTCGGCGCGGAAATCGGGATCGCGGTGTGACCCAGGCGCCCGTATGCCCGGCACGCGGTCTCGACCGAGGCGCGCGTGCCGCCAATCGGGAAGAAGTCGTCATGCGCGGCATTGACGCAGACGGAGAGATGCGGGGCGCGCAGCACCAGCAACGCCGCGTGGTTGAGTCCGAAAGCCAATTGCCCGAAGGTGTTCTGCTCGGCATCATGCGGGCCGCTCCGGGCGCAGAGATCGCGCAGCGCCGTGATGTAACAGGCGGGCGCGGCGGTCTTCACCCGTTCGTCGGCATTCATGATGTAGGAGGTGAGCGTGCCCCCGCCGGAATTGCCCAGCACCCCGATCCGCCCGGGGTCGACCTCCGGCAGGGAGGTCAGGTAATCGATCGCCCGGATGCCGTCCCAGATCCGGAACCGGGCCAGGTTCCAGCCGAGCAGCACGGCGCGGACTCCGGCCCGGTTGTGCGCGTCCACGCTCACCGGCGCGTCGGGGCCGGAGAGTTGGATGCGTTCTCCCTGATCGATCGGGTCGTAGCACAGCGCCACGAATCCGGCCCGCGCCGCGAGCAAGGCGGCGCGCTGATAGGCGGGATAGGCCTTCCCGTTGGCGGAATGCCCGCACGGGATCAGCAGGGCCGGATAGGGGGGCTTGACGGCCGGGTCCGCGGGCCGGTACAGCAGCGCCGTGACGAACAGGCCCGGCTGACTCTCGAATCGGATTTTGGTCACGGTGTGGCCGTCGCGCCGGATCGTCTCTCCGGCCGCGGGTTTCAGCGGAGTCCGTCCGGGAAAGCCTCCGAGCGCGTCGAACCACTTGCGCCGGACCTCCGCCTGCCTTTGCGCGAACGTCTCGTGGGAGTCACAGGCCACGAAGCCTTGATCCGCAGCCAGGTCCGCGCGCCGGATTTCCTCGTAGACCGTGTCGTACGCGGCGAACGCCGCATCGCCGAGCACCGGTGCGCACAACCGGTCATCCTTCGCGCACGCCGCCCATGCCGCGAGCGCGAACACCCGTCCGACCCCGAAACGTCCCATCTTTCCCCCCTTCCGTTGTCCGCTGTCCGATTCGCATGCCGCTCATCCGCCCGTTTTTTTCCGGATCGTGAGGATATTCTTGCCGTCCCGGTACTCGTAGTCGATGCTGTCCATGCTTTTCTTGACAAGCAGGATGCCCAGCCCGCCGATTTCGCGCTCCGCGGCCGGCAGCGAGGTGTCCGCGTCTTTCTTCGCCAGGGGGTTGTAGGGCTTTCCCTGATCCAGAAACTGAATCACCACCTGCAGCGGATCGTTGTCCACCGCGCAGCGGACCGTGGCCTCGCCCACCTCCGGGCGGTATGCGTAGTTGGCGATGTTGACGAAGATCTCCTCCACCGCCAGCTCAATCTGCATCCGCGCCTTACCGGGACAGGAGGCGGACTCCAACTCCGCCGTGACAAAGCCGATCACCTCCGGCAGGTTTTCGGTTTTGGCAGGAAAGCGCATCTCTTTCATGACCGTTCCCTCCCTTTGTATTCGAGCGCGAGCAGGGTGATGTCGTCCGCCTGTTCCGCGCCCTCCGCGAACCGGTCGATCTCCTGTTTGATGTGGCGCAGCAGGCGGGTCACATCCATGTCCCGCGCGGCCCCGCCGTTGAGCGTGGCCTCCAGCCGCCGCTCCGAAAACAGCGCCTGCTCCGGGTTCAGCGCCTCGGTCACGCCATCCGTGTACAGGAACAGCTTATCACCCGGGCCGAACGTAAACTCGTCTTGGCTGTAGGCCGTGCCGTCCATGCCGCCCAACACAAGCCCGGGCCGGGTCCGCAACACCGCGTAGGGGTGCCCGGCCCGCTTCAGCAGCGGGGGATTGTGCCCGGCGTTGACAAAGGAGAAGGTCCCCGTATCCAGCTCCAGGATCCCCATGAAGGCGGTGACGAACATCATCGTCTCATTGTTCGCGCAAAGGTGGCGGTTCGCTTCCGTGAACACGCCGGCGGGCGGAAGTCCCGATTCCGCCAGATTCTGAATCAGGGTCTTCGTGGTCATCATGAAGAGCGCCGCGGGGATGCCCTTGCCCGAAACATCGGCGATCAGCACCGCAAGCCGGCGCTCGCCGAGGAGAAAGAAGTCGTAGAAATCGCCGCCCACCTCTTTCGCCGTGTGCATCGTGGCGTAGATGTCGAATTCCGGCCGGTCCGGGTAGGGAGGAAACACCGTGGGCAGGGACGACTGCTGGATGGTGCGCGCGAACTCCAGTTCGGCGTCGATCCGCGCCGCCGCCTCGCGGATCGCCTGCTTCAGCGCCGTGACCGTCGCGTTGATGCCTTCCGAAAGCGCGATGAACTCCCGGTTGGTCCGGACCTCGACCCGCTCGCCCAAATCCCCCCGGGTAATCTTGTCGAGCGAGCGGTTGACGCTGTGGATCCCGTCGATCACCACCCGCTGCACCAGGACCGAGACGAGCGCGAACACCACCGCAAAAAGAATCAGGTTGCAGACGATCAGGAACGCCCCCATCTCATTCCGTCCGACATACATTTCGGCCTGCGGCAGGATGCCGACCAGCGTGAAGTCTTCCCCTCGCTGCGCCAGACCGATGTGCTTCACCCCCTGGAGCGTCACCGCGAACGCCGCGTCCCCCGCAAGCTGGCCGGCGGAGAAGCCGTATTCCGCCAGACTTTTCCCGAGAAAGGCGCGGTCGTCGATGCTGACGATCCGCCCCGCCCGGCCCACGAGGATGCGGCCGCCTTTGCCGATGCGGAATCCGGCGGCGAGATTCTCGATCGCGGCGACCTCCATCGCCTTTTGCAGGCGACGGGGGTGATAGCCGATCTGCACGATGCCCGGGCGGCCGACACGCGCGACCCCGGCGTACTGGAAGATCTCGCCGTTGATTCCCTTGGCCTTGGGCTCCTGCGCCAGCGCGAACGCGGGATCACGCAGCGCGGCGACAAAGGCGGCCGACTGCGCGGAGGATGCCATGTCGTAGCCCTCGTATGCGGCCGGGATGCTGGCGATCAGAATCCCCTTCTCATCCGAAACGTGCAGTTCGTCCACATCCAGCCGTTCGCGGATGTCCTCCAGCTCCTCCCGGCTCGTCAGCACCGACGGCTGCTGCGCGATCATCTTCGCGAAGGCCCGCGCTTTGGCTAAGGCCGTGGCGTCCGCGATCTCGCGGATTGTGGCCACGTTCTCGCGGTTCCTCCCGATCTGCCTGCGGGCATCCTCCATTTTCAGCCGGATGAGCCCGACCGCATTGTTCCGGGCCTGCCGGGTTTCAATGAAGAACGAGACGCCGAACGTCACCAGAAAGGCGAGGGCGACAAACAGGAAAAGCCACTTCTGAAAAGTCGTGCGCATGGTCAGGGGTCGGAACAAAAGGGCAACCGGGGAACACCGGGCGCCGGGATGCCGGTCCGCTACTCGATCGTCAGGATGCCGGTGAACCCCGTCACCTCGAAAACCTCCCGGACCGTTTCCTGGAGGTTTTTGACAACCATCTTCCCTTTCTGGGCCATCCGCTTCTGCGCCGTAAGGATCACGCGCAGGCCGGCGCTGGAGACATACACCAGTCTGGAAAAATCCAGGGTCAGGCGCGTGACGCCGTCCAGCGATGTTTTCAGCGCCTCCTCCAGTTGCGGCGCGGTGACGGTGTCCAGCCGCCCCTCGACGGCCACGGTCAGATTCGCTCCCTCTTGCTGCTTCGTCAGGGTCATGCTCTTTTCCTCCTCACATCGAAACGCTCAGTTTGTTCTTCCCGTCCTCGACCGCCCAGGTGTGCGACCGGATCCGTTTCCGGAGAATCATCGCGGACAGGTCGTCCTCGCCGCCGTCCGCGCTGAGCGGGTCGAACGGGTCCCCCCCGTAAGTCAGCGCCACGCCGGTCTCCCCGCTCTCTTCCGCATACCCGACGTCGAGACGGATGTCCACGTCCGGTCCAAGCCGGGGGAGAAGGGTATTCACCACCAGTTCCTCAATCACCAGTTGGAGGTTGTAGATCTGCTTTTGCGACAGGAGCTGCTTCCGGCCGAACGCCTCGATTTCCGCGTTGAGGCGGTAGAAATCGAACGCGGGGGAGGCGATTTCAAACGTGAAGGTGCGGATCTTGCGGAGAAAGGCCCGCGTTTTGTCGCGTTGCGGGTTGTCGAAAATCTGCTCCGGCGTCCCCTCCTCGTAAATGACGCCTTCGTCCATGAACAGCACGCGGGTGGAGACGTCCCGCGCGAATTTCATTTCGTGGGTGACGATCATCAGGGTCATCCCGTTCTCGGCCAGCTTGCGGACCACCGCGAGCACCTCGCTGACCATCGTGGGGTCCAGCGCGGAGGTCGGCTCGTCGAACAGCACGATCTCCGGGTTCATGGCCAGGGCGCGCGCGATGGCCACGCGCTGTTTCTGCCCGCCCGACAGCTCGTCGGGATAGGCGTAGGCCTTTTCCGCCAGGCCGACCGTCGTCAGCAGCCGCATGCCCGCGTCGAAGGCTTCCTGGCGGCTCATCCCGAGGAGGTCGACCGGCCCGAGCATGATGTTCTCGATCACCATCAGATGCGAGAACAGGTTGAAGGACTGGAACACCATCCCCATTTTCCGGCGCAACAGGGACACATCGGTTTTTTTGTCCAGCAGGCTGACGCCGTCGATGAAGATCTCCCCGCCGGTCGGCGTCTCCAGCAGGTTCAGGCAACGCAAAAAGGTGCTCTTGCCCGTGCCCGAAGGCCCGATGACCGAAAGGACTTCGCCCTTCTTGATTTCGACGTTGACGTCTTTCAGGACCGTCGTGCCGCCGAACGTTTTGGACAGATGTCTGACGCGGATCATCGGCGCACCACCCCCTTCACCACCCGCGCCCGCCGCTTGGGGTCGACATGCCGCTCCACCCGCGACAGCAGAAGCGTCATCCCGTAAGCGATCGCGAAGTAGATCAGCGCGGTGGCGATCAGCGGGAAGAACGCCTCGTAGGTGCGGCTCCGGATGATGTCGCTCATTTTGGTCAGATCCTGGATGGCGATATACCCGACGATCGAGGTCGCTTTGAGCATGGAGATGAACTCCCCCTTGAACACCGGCAGCGAGTGGCGCACCGCCTGCGGGAAGGTGATCTTGGCGAACACCTGAACCTTGTTGAAACCGAGCGCCACGGCCGCCTCGTGCTGTCCCGGATCCACGGCGTCGATGCCCGTCCGCATCATCTCCGACACATAGGCGGCAAAGTTGAGGGAAAAGCCGATCACGGCGACGCATACCGCGGGGATGTCCACGCTCCCGAACACGACGTAGTACAGGATCATCAGCAGCACGACAATGGGCGTCCCCTGAACCGACCGGATGAAAACTTTCGCAGGCACATACGCCCAGGCTGATTTTGCCCGGCGCAGCGTGCAGACGCCAAACCCGAGCAGGGTGCCGAAGACCGCTGACAGCACGGAAATCAGCAGCGTCACCAGGATACCCCGCAGCACCAGCTTGTAGCGGTCCTCCGTCAGGAACGTGCGCCGGAAACTCACGGCAAGCCCCGCGCAGAAACCTGCGCCGCCGGCCGCGGGGGCGGCGCCGCCGACGCCGCTGTCCCCGACCATGACGACCACGCCGCCCGCGTAGTGCGGATCGCTGAACAGCACCGACTGGGCGCGCTCCGGGGTCACCGTGATGCCGCATCCCGCCATATCGCTGCGATTCGCCACCAGCGACGGGATGATCGCCGCCAGGTCCACATGGATCAGCTCAAGCTTCAACCCCAGTTTGCCGGCGACCGCCATGGCGATCTCGATGTCATACCCGACCAGCTGGCCGTCCTTGATGTAGGCGAATGGCGCGATGTTGCCGTTTGTGGCGAACCGCAACACGCCTTTCCCTCCGGCAGGCTGATCGGCAGGCAGGGCCTTGGCCGCCTCGTCCTTGCCGAACCACTTGTCCTCAATCCGCTTGAGCGCGCCGCTGCCGCGCATCTCGTTCAGCACGGCATTCACCTGATCCCGCAACCGGGGCTGGCTTTTCGCGAACGCGAATGCGTAGCCGTCCGAGCTCAGCATCGTCTTCAGGAACGTCACGCCGGATGTCCGGTTGACGATGTCGCGCGCGACGGGTTCATCCACCAGAAAGCCGGCGATTTTACCGGCTTTCAGCGCGGCCGTCTCATCGGCGAACCCGTTGAAATACTCGGGCAAGGCCTGGGGAAGCTTCTTCTTCAGGAGCCCGTCATATGCGGAACCCGTGATAATGCCGACCTTCTTGCCCGCCAAGTGGGCGAGCTCCGTAACGGCTTGCGCCGGAACCGGCTTCTTGACCATCGCGACCTGCGGATTGTCGAAATACCGGGCCGTGAAATGGATTTTCTCCTTGCGCTCTTTGGTCGGCGTCATGTTGGAGATGATCACATCCGCCTTGCCGGACTGAAGCGCGAGCACCAGCGCCGAATATTGCATATCGCAGTATTCAACGCGCAGTCCCAGTTCGTACGCCAGCCTTTCGATCAGCTCGCAGTCGAGCCCCGCGAAGGCGTTCTCCCGCACAAAGCACATGGGCTCGCGGTTGGCCGCGATCGCGACGCGCAGCACCCTTCCGCCGGCGGCGCGGGGCCGCTCGACGATGTCGTACGGCCCTTCGTCCTCCCTGATCCAACGGGAGATGATCTTGGCCAGCGTCCCGTCCGCTTTGAACCGCGCGAGCGCATCATCGAGCTGCCGCAACAACGTCTCGTTCCCCTTGGCGACGGCGATGGCCGGTCCCTCGTCCATCAGCTTGTCGGGGAGGAAGGCCAGATCGCGGTTGTTCTTGATGAAATTGAGCGCCGTGGTGTAGGCCGTAATCACGTAGTCCAGCTTGTTGCCCTGCAGGGCGGTGACCGCATCGGCGATGTTGTCATAGCTGCCGACCGTCGCCTGCGGATACTTTTCCTCCATGTAGAACTCGGCGACGGAGCCGGTCATCACCCCCACGCGCCCGCTGGCCAGCCTGCTGAGATCCGTGATCGCCTGACCCGGCTCCGCACCTGCCGCAGCCGGCCTCTTGATCAGCACGGCCTGCCCGCCGGAATAATAGGGGATGGTGAAATCCACGCTTTTCTTGCGCTCTTCCGTGATGGTCATGCATCCCGCGACCATGTCGACCTTCCGGGCCTGGAGCGCGCTGAGCAATGCGCCGAAATTCATGGGCACCCGTTCGATCCTCATGTTCAGGGCATGCGCGATGCGCACCGCCAGCTCCACGTCAAGGCCGAGCGAGGCACCCTGGTCCCCGACGTAACTCATGGGCTCGGTCACGGTGTCGTGGCCGAAGCGGATGACCCCGGCACGGCCGTCGAACCCGTCTTGGCCCGCGAGGTCCGGCAGGGTTTTCCTCGTCGCGTCGGCGCCGAACCACTTGGCCTCCATGGCCGCCAGGGTGCCGTCCCGCTTGAAGCGCGCGATGACCTCGGAGGCCTTTTGGCCCAGCGGGTCGCCCTTCCGGACGGCCAGGCCATAGTGGTCCACGCAGATCAGCTCCGGCAATATCTCCAGTTCGGGGAATTGCGCCGCGACCAACCGGGCGACGGGCGCGTCGGCGGCCCAGGCGTCCACCTTGCCCGACAGGACGGCCTGAATCATGGCCGGGGAGTCATTGAAATACACGTGCGTCACATCCGCAACCACCCGGTTGATGCTGACGTCGAAGGCCGTCCCGGTCAGAGACGCGATCTTCTTGCCTTGGAACTCCGCCACGCGGGTCAGCGGCTTCCCTGCTGCGTCCCGCGAAGCTTCGCGCTTTCCGGAGGCCGCGGCCGCCTCCGCGGCGGAGCGAACCGGTTCGGCGTCGCGCGCGCGGAGTGGACAGCCCAACACCAGCCACAGGCCCACCGACACCGAAAGCGTGACGCGGCCGCTGTACCCCGGTTCTCGCATGATGTTCAATTCTCCCCGCCGCCTTTTCCCGCCGGTCGGATCGCCACCGTTTTTATCAGAGGTACGGCTGCGTCCACGCCACCCGCACATCGGGGTGGAAGTGGCGCGTGTATCCGCTGGGGACACTGGACTCGATCTTGGCGCGGACGTACAGGTCGTCCGGGGCCATGCGGTACGAGGCCGTTGTGCCTTCAGCCAGGCTGACGGTCCGCCCGATGTCGTCCGAGTAAACCGGCAGCGTGCGCGCGCCGCGGCCTTTCACAGCGGGTGCCTCCACGGTCCGCACGCCCGGATCGAACCCCTTCTTTGTGGTGATGAACCGGATGCGGTAGGTCACGCCCGGCTCCGGACGCACCCGCACGCGCAGTGCGCGGTCCGCCGCCCGGAAGTCCACATCCTCCAGCGTCACGCCGGTAGAGGTGTAAAAGTCCCCGGCATGCATCGCGCCGAAAAGCGCCTCGGGCGTCAGCGCCGCGCTGCGGACCATGATCCAGGCGTCCGCCAGACGCTGATCCGGCGTGCGGTTCAGATAATAATGGGTGTCGTCTGAACCCACGCCGTAAAGCAGCGGCGCGCCGGCGCGCGCCCGGAACGCGTTGACCGCGTCCCAGAACCGGTCGTTGGTCACGCCCGGCGCGTCCGGATGCGGCGCAAAGGCGGAGCCGCCGTTGCAGACCTCGAAGAAACGCACCGCGGGATTGTCGATCAGGTGCCGGGGCATGATGTCCCAGTAGATCCACTGCGGGTGGTTGAGCATCAGCATGTGGGGACGCTTGTCTTTCGCGCCCAACGTCGCGACCTGTTCCGCGACGGAGCGGATCATCTCCCGCGCGCCCGTGCCCGCCGCGTCCACGCGACGGTTCAGCGGACCGCCCTTGACGAGGGGGATCACCTCGGAAAGGTTCACGTAGTTCATGTGCACCTGGACCCCGCGGTCCGCCAG
>JAVEYH010000115.1:0-11378 GCA_034003585.1 Kiritimatiellia bacterium | reverse complement strand
ACATGGCCTGCGCCTCAATCACCTGAAAACACGCCTCAGCCATCGCTCCCTTGAGGTCGATGATCACCGTGTCGACGCCGCAGGGCGCCATGCGCTTCTTGATGTCGTTGATGTTTTTCTCGTCCGGTTGACCAAGGTCCGCCGAAAACGCGACCACCTTTACGCCCGCCTCAACCATCACCTTGGCGATCGTGCGGCTGTCCAAGCCGCCGGACACGCACGCGCCCACCGTTTTGCCACGTAAATCCGTCAATGTCAGTGCCATTCCGTTCTCTCCCGTCAGATCCATTCCGATGACATAAGGGTACAGACTACCCCGCCCGAAAGCAATCCGGGAATCACACTCAAGGGGTGCGAAGCGACCCCTGCAAAACATCAAGGCTTCTTCGCGGAATAGTCGCCGCCGAACCGGGTGAGGCCGGAAAACGCCTCGGAAAACCCGCCGCACGCGCCCCGCTTGTCGACGGTCCGCAACCGGTACCAATACCGCGTATGGCTCTTGAGACCCTTGTCCACGTACCGGGCGCAGACGTATTGTTCGTTTTTCACGTCCGCGACTTTGTTTCCCGGCCCCGGCGCGAACTCCGGGTTTTCCGAGCGGTAAAGCTCATAATGGCCGAAGTCCGGATGGTTGTTACGGCCCCACAGCAGGTAGAGCTGCCCATCGGATTCGCCGTGTCCCGCGCGCGGACTCGAAAGAAGTGCGGTGTATTCCTTGCCGTACGGATCCAATGCGGCGTCCCGCGTGTCCGGACCCGCGGCGAGCGGCGCGTTCCGTCCTTCCATGCGCACCGTCGCGAACTGGAAGGGGCCGATCTCGAATTCGAACCGGGCGAGCGGTTTTTCGTCATCCTCGATCACGTTGCATAACGTATACTTCGCCTTTTGGAAGAGAGGGCTTTTCACCGTGACGCGGGTCCGCTCCCCCAACGTCTCGCGGAACCGGGCGATGTACCCGCGGCCGTCTTCAGCGGGCTTCAGCACGGAGAGCGTCACGTTAGATACGGAGATCCGGAAATACTCCCCAACCGGGAAAGGCGCCAGACAGCTCTCCGCGAAGTTCGGCACATGGGCTTGTTTCCAGTCGCCCCGGAATGACGTGATCCAGTAGCGGAATCTCGGATTCAGAAAATCGCCGGAAGGAACATGCATCTGCAGCCAGTCGGTGAACAGGTAATTGTAGATATGGGTGTTCTCCGGGAATTCGCCAAACACCGTCTTGTCGGGGGAGATCTTCCCGAACTCGAAAAGATGCGAATCGGGTGCGATCACCGCCACGCCGAATTCGCCGTTGTCCACGGCAACCCAATCCCGCGCGGCGACGTAGGCGTCCGTGTTGTGGCCGGTCAGGTCTTCGTAGGGGCGCATCACCGGACCGTTCAACTGTGCCGAAAACCTCCCGTCCGGGACGGCGAAAGGAAACGCGGTATACCCGTAACGAAAATACCGGTTGGTGTTGAACAGATCGCGGGCGTGCCGGAATTCGTTTACGATTTCCAGCGCCTTGCGTTCCTCGCCCAGACGCACGGCCACCCGGATTTCCGCGCCGAGCGCTGCATGCGCCCACACGAAGCGCACCTCGCCGCCGCGCGCGTCACGACAGACCCGGAAGGCGCCGCGGCGCTCGGGTTTCGCAAACGTCCGGTGATTGTCCCGCGTGTAGAGGAACGCGTTCAGGTTCGTGCCGCAGTCCGGATCGAGCAGTTCGCGTCCGAGTTCCTTGTCGTAAAGCGAACGGATCGCGCCGTCGGGCGCGAACCCGACACGGTAAAACCGGTTTTCCAGCACCGGGGCTTCGTCGGTCGTTTCCCCGGCGAATTCCTTTGCGGGGGCAGGCTTGCTCTCCAGGCCCAGCGCCGCGCGGGCACCGGCCATGCCTGCGGTGGCGGCCGCCGTCGCGCGCCCGATCCAGTCACGGTGCTGCATCCAGGTCTCGAAAACGCGCCGTCCCGCGTATCCGCTGGTGCCGTACGAGTGCTCGTCGTTCAAAAGGAGCATCTCCCAGGCGCGCGCGTATTCCGTTTTCGGATAGGCATAGTTCGGCCGGGTCAGCGTTGCGATTGCCGAGGCGGTTTCGGCGGCGGGCAGAAGCCGGTCCGCCGCGAATTTGTCGGCCAGCAGGCACGGCGTGGAAACGGTGTGCTGCGCCCATCCGCTCACCAAGTCGCCCGAAAGCGTCGCGAGTTGGTCGCCCCACTTGTCGCGCACCCGATCGAACGGTTCGGCGAGATTTGCGCAGGTTCGCATTTCCGGCCAGCGCCATGCTTGATTCCAAGCTTTCACAAAATCGGAGCGCGCCCGGTTTGGCGGTTCGTTGTCGCCATAATCGCCGAAGACCCACACGTCGAGCGGATACCGCTTTTCCATCCGGGCGAGTTGTCTGCCCATGCGTTCTTCGGCGTACGGGATCTGGAACGGACGCTTCGCCCCGTCCCGCAGGGATCGGCCGATGCCGAACGCGGAACCGCCCTTGTCGTATTGCGTGGAACACCACACGAGGAGTTTTGAGGTTTTGTCCGCGCCCTGCCACCAGAAAATCATCGGCAGCGAAGAGTCCCACCGCACATCCACGCGCGTTCCGCCGCCAAGCGCGTCCGGATTCCATGTCCATCCCGGTTTGTCCTTGTCGTACAGCCGGATCGTCGACGGCAGCGGATTCCACTGATTCGGCAAAAACAGCACGTTCCGGATTCCCGCGCTCGCGTACGGCCCCACGATCCCCCAGGAAAGCCCGTTGTTGTCCACCATCAGCATGGTGTCGCGGTCCAAGCCGTATTCCTCCCGGAGCCCGCGCCGCGTGTACGCGCTGCGTGCCACCTGCTCGAACCCGTACGCCTGGGTGTGATTCCCCGCGCACGTCGCCCCCACACCGAGCCGTCCCGTCCGGATGTGGCGGTCGGCAATCCGCCGCGCGGCGGCCTTGCCCCTGTCCATCGCGTAATTCCCCCAGTACCACGTGCCTTCCATCACGTACCGGTACGCGCCGGGGTCGGTGCCGTCCGGGTCCGCATCAATCAGCCGGATCGCGTCATCGATATACCGCACCGCCATGTCGCGCTGCCAGTACGGCGGCTCATGGAGCCCGATATCGGCGTGGGTGGAGGTGAACAGGTAGAGCGTCCACGGACGGACCTTCGTCCATGCGCCGTTGGCGCGCGCCCAGACCCGGCCGCGTTTCGCTTTCAGTTCCCATTCCACGAAGCCTTCCTCTTCCGTCACACCGGTGAGAACCCGGGCGAAATTGGTTCCCCGCTTCGCGTCGGGCAAATCGAACCGGCGGATGATCCGCCCCAGTTGGAAACACCACAACTCGAGTCCGCCGCAAGCGCCGTCCGAATCGTAAAACACATGCACCGCGCGCCGGGCAGGCGTTTCGCGCGTGACGAGGGAGGTGGTGATTACCTCCAGACTTCGCATTTCCGACCATGCCACCCGTACGCACAGGGAGACCAGCAACAACAAAAACGGTTTTTTCATGATGCCACTATCCTGAAATCGCCCGGCCCGTCCAAACGGATTTACGGTTTCGCGGTCGTGCCGGGAACCACCGCGCCCTGAGATCGCAGCAGTTCCTTCAGCGCACCCAGCGGCACCGCGCCGGGCGTGATCCCGTGACGCGCGGCCAGGGCCGCCGCAGCGCCCGCCGCCTGTCCCGTCGCCATGCAGGCCGCCTGCACGCGCAAAGCGGAATTCGCCTGCCGGTCACTGCTCAGACACCGCCCCGCCACCAGCAGGTCACGACTGCCCAAAGGGATCAGGGCGCGCAACGGGACGGTCGGTACCACGCCTTCCGCCAGATGCGCGGGCTTCACACCCGTCTTGGCATCATGCAGGTCCACCGGATAGAACGCATAACAAACCGAATCGTCCCACTGTTGTCCGCGGATATACTCCTCACCCGTAATCCGATGCTCGCCCAGAACCCGGTAGGTCTCCCGGATCCCGACTTCCGGCGACATGCTCTCCACCCTGACCCGCTCCAACCCCGGAATGCTTTTTAAGAAACGGACCATCCGCAGCATGGCGGCGCGGCCGCGCAGATTCGTCCGGGTGCGCGCCTCGGCTGTGGAATTGTCCGCGCCCTCCACGTAATTCGCCGTGTTGCCGCCCGCCTGCAGATAGTGCGGCACGCTCCACCGGCAGTCTCCGCGCAACACCATCCCCTGCTTCACCGCCTCATTGAATCGGGCCTGCACCATCTTGGCATCCAGTTTCGTCAGGTCCGTATCCGTTTTGATCCGGTACACGAACGTACCGGGCTGCCGCTCCTCTTCCTGCAGACGCTTCATCTTCAGCATCGCGGCCACCGCGCCGTTGCCGGTGCAGTCGACGATCTGACGGCAGGTGATTGTCCAGGTGTCACCGACGGCGGCCAGAAAAACACGCCACCCCGAATCGGTTTTCTCGATACGGACCGGCGCGGCGTGATAGTGGATCGTGACGCCAGCTTGCGCGAGCGCCTCTTCCGACAACGCGACAAACAGGGGGATGTTGACCGGAATCTGATGCCGGTAGTGATGTTTGCCCGTGGGGGTGTTGAAGTCCGGCAGCCTGCCGCCATCCAAGGCGAGCGTATTGGTGACCAGCGACCATCCGATCCCGTCAATCACCTGACGCCCCCACGCGTGGAACAGCCCGGGGAAGTTCACCCCGCCGGTCGTCGTGTTGCCGCCGACCTGGTGCGCGGCCTCCGCCAGAACCGTCTTGGCCCCTGCGCGCCCGCTGGCCAGAGCCGCGCAAATCCCCGCCGATCCGCCGCCGATCACCGCCACGTCATACTCCGCGGAAGGCAGTTCCGCCGCACGCGCCACCGCGGCCAGAACGCACCCGGCCGCAATCCGTCCTGGAGTCATCCCCTTCCTCCCCTTCCTGTTCTTCCGCAAACGACCTGCACGGCATCAAAGAAAACGCCACGGAGCCGCGCTCCGTGGCGCCACGCCGTTCAGTCTGTCGCGGACGGGGGAGGGTTCAGGCCTCCTCCGCCTCGCCGAAGAGCTGATCCAGCGCGTCGCCGATCATCTCCAGCGCCTCCTCCAGATCGCTGTCCTTCACGTTCAGCGGCGGCAGGAAGCGCACCACGTGCTCGCCGGCCACGCAACAGAGCAGGCCCATCTCGCGGCAGGCGTCCACAACCTCTTTGGCCGCACCCTCGACCACCATACCGACCATCAGCCCTTTGCCGCGCACCTCCAGCACCTGCGCGTACTTCTCGACGAACATCGCGAGCCCCTCGACGAACAGGTTGCCCGCGCTCTCCGCGTGCTTGACCAGCGCCTCCTCTTCGATGACGTCCATCACCGCCAGTGCCGCGGCGCTCGACACCGGATTGCCGCCGAACGTCGAGGCATGGTGGCCCGGCTGAAAGAGGTCCGACAACGCGGGCGACGCCACCAGCGCACCCATCGGGATCCCGTCTGCCAGCGATTTGGCCAACGTGAAGGCATCCGGCTTGACCGGAAAGTGCTGCCAGGCGAACCACTTGCCGGTACGCCCCATGCCGCACTGTACCTCGTCGCACAGCATCAGCAGCCCCTTCTCGTCGCACAGTTTGCGCACGCCGACGAGGAACTCCTCCGTCGCGGGGATCACGCCGCCCTCGCCCTGCACCGCCTCGACCAGCACGGCGACCGTACGCTCACTGACCGCTGCCCTCACCGATTCGAGATTGTTGAACTCGGCGTAGGCAAAGCCGATCGGCAGCGGGTCAAACCCCTTTTGAATCTTGGTTTGTGCCGTGGCCGCACACATCGCCAAAGTTCGGCCGTGAAAGGAGTTCTGCAGGGTGATGACCTCGAACTTTCCCTTCTCGTGCCCCCACAACCGCGCGAGCTTGACCATGGCCTCGTTCGCCTCCGCCCCGGAGTTGCAGAAAAAGCACTTGCCGTTGAGCGAAAGTTTGGAGAGCCGCTGCGCCAGCAGCGCCTGGTTCACGTTATAGAACAGGTTGGAACAGTGCCCCAGCGTGGCCACCTGATCCTGCACAGCCTTGACCACCTTGGGATGGCAGTGGCCCACATTATGGACCGCGATCCCGGCTGTGAAATCCAGATACGTCATGCCGTCCGGGTCGCGGACCTTACAGCCGCTGCCGCTGGTCAACGTCGCCGTCGGGGCATACGTGTGCATCACATACTGGTCAAACAATGCTGCGATATCCGTACTCTTACTCATCTGCGATAATCTCCGTTCCTACACCCTTCCTCGTGAAAATCTCCAACAGCAGCGAATGCGGCATGCGGCCGTCAACGAGGTGGACTTTGCCCACCCCGGCGTTGATCGCCTCCACACAACTGTCCAACTTCGGCAGCATTCCGCCGCCCACCACGCCGGTTTCCTTGAGTTTCCCCACGTTCCCGATCCGTAGCGTCGCCAGCAGGGACGCGGTGTCATTCACGTCCATCAGCAACCCCGGCACATCCGAGACAAACGCCAGCTTGCGCACCTTCATGGCCTTGGCCAAAGCCGCCGCCGCGGTGTCCGCATTGACGTTGTACACCTTGCCGTCCGGCCCCGTGCCGAGCGGCGTCACCACCGGCACGATGCCCGCGTCCAACATCTCCGCGACCGGCCGGGTGTCGACCGACACCGGCTCGCCCACAAATCCCCAATCCAGCGCCGCCCCGCTGACCGGATCCGTCCCGGTCTTCTTCGCGACGCCGAAAATCCAATCGCCGTGCAGCGGGCGCGCGTTCGCGAAATGCTTCTGCAGCAGCCGCACCACCTTGGCGTTCACCTCGTCCTTGATCACCCGCTCGACGACCCGTACGGCCGCTTCGGTGGTGACGCGCAGCCCCTGCACGAAATGCGGCGCGATGCCCGCGGCCTCCATGCCGCGCGAAATCGCCTTGCCGCCGCCGTGCACCAGCACCGTTTTCATGCCCACCGCGTTCATGAACGCGATGTCCGTCAGCAGGCCCTCAAGGTTCTCCTCGACCTCCATGACGCTGCCGCCGACCTTCACCAGCACGACCGAGCCCTTGAAATCCTGGATGTACGGCAGCGCCTCGGTCAGCACCGCGGCTTTATCAATGAACTTCTGCATGCGCCTCTTTCCGCCTCCGCCCGCTGTCTCCCAGTCGTAAAATGCCTTTTGCGTCATGCTAAAACTTCGCCGATCATCCGTTCAGCTTACGTCGTGTATTCGGCGTTGATCTTCACGTAGTCGTATGAGAAGTCGCACGTGTAAACCGTGTCCTCGCCCTCGCCGAGATGCAGATCCACCGTCACCTCAAAGGCGCGCTTGCGCATCACCTCCCGCATGGCTTGCAGCAGCTCTTTGTCGGCCACGCGCCCCTGATCATACGCGCAAATGTCGCCGTAATAAATCTGCGCCCTCTGGTCGTCGACCTCCGCGCCGGAATAGCCGACCGCCGCGATCACGCGGCCCCAGTTGGGATCGAGCCCGAACCACGAGGTCTTGACCAGCGCCGACTTGGACACCGCGCGCGCCGCCTTTGCGGCGTCGTCGTCCGTCCGGGCGCCCCTTACGCGCACGGTCACGAATTTGGTGGCGCCCTCGCCGTCCAGCACCATCTTCTTGCCGAGCTCGAGGCAGACCGTCGTCAGCGCGTCCACAAAATATTGCCACTGCGGATGGTAGGGCGTCAACGTTTCATTGCCCGCCGCGCCGCCCGCCATCAGGATCACCGTGTCGTTGGTGCTGCGGTCGCCGTCCACCACCACGCGGTTGAAACTCACCTCCACCGCCTCACGCAAAGCCTGATCCAGCGCCTTGGGATGCACCGCCGCGTCGGTCGTGACGAACCCCAGCATCGTCGCCATGTTCGGCTCGATCATGCCGGAGCCCTTGCACATGCCGCCGATCACCACCGTCTTGCCGTCGATCTCCAGCTCCACCGCCACCTGCTTGTCCACCGTGTCGGTCGTCAGAATCGCGTGCGCCGCGTCGTCGCCCCCGTCGGGAGTCAACGCGCCGGCCGCGGCCTTCACTCCGGCCGCAATGCGTTCCATCGGCAGATGCACCCCAATCACGCCGGTTGAGCAGACCAGCACCAGCCGCTCGTCGATTCCCAGCGCCACGCCGGCCAGGCGGGCCATCTCGCGCGCGTCCGCCAGCCCCGTCTCCCCGGTGCAGGCGTTCGCGCACCCGCTGTTGACGACCACCGCCTGAGCCTGCCCGGAAAGCGTCCGCTCCCGGTCGATCCGCACCGGAGCCGCCGCAACTTTGTTGGTCGTGTACACGGCCGCCACCGTCGCAGGCGCGTCGGCCGCCAGCATCGCCAGATCCTTGCGGCCGGCCACTTTGATGCCCGCCTCGACCCCGCACGCGCGGAACCCGCGCGCCGCCGTGACCCCGCCCTCGACAAATTCAAAACGCTTCATAACCGCATTCCGCTTCGGAAACACAGAAGATCCCGTGTAAAAAAGAGATAGCATGATATATTTCATCGCCCAAGTCGATGAAAAACAGGGTACAGTCCAGTCTCGGGGCTCCCAGTCATGGCTCGCCACCCTGCAACATCTCCAGCACCAGGGACAAAGCCCGGTCCGCCGCCCGCATCCTCACCGCCGCGCGCTCGCCGCCAAAACGGCAGGCCTCGGATCGCACGCCCGCGGCGGTTGCCACCGCCAGAAACACCAGCCCGACCGGCTTTTGCGGCGTGCCGCCTTCCGGTCCCGCGACACCCGTGACGGAGACCGCCAGATCGGCACCCAGCCGTTCGCGCGCCCCGCTGGCCATGGCCTCCGCGCAGGCCGCGCTGACCGCGCCGTCCCGCGTCAGAATCTCCGGCGCGACGCCCAGCATGCCGCATTTGACCGCATTGGCGTAACTCACGACGCTGCCGAGATACACCGCTGAAGACCCCGGCACCGACGTGATCCGGCAGGCCACCAGCCCGCCGGTGCAGGACTCCGCCGTAACCAGCGTTTGTTTCCGTTCCCGGCAGGCCTCCACCACCCGCGCCTCAATCGTGTTTTCCGGCCCTCGTATCACGCCCACACTATACTCCCCGCACCGCGCCTACGCAAGTCCGGCAAGGGCGGCATTGAAACCCCGCCGGGCTTGGTGTATCGTACGGCCATGCGCGTTTTTCTTGCCCTGCCCCTGCCCGACCCCGTCACCTCCCGCCTGACCGACACCGTGCGCCGGCTGGAACCGGTGGCAGCGGATGTGACCTGGTGCCGCAAAGAACAGTTCCATGTGACCCTCGCCTTTCTGGGCGAAGCCGCACCGGCCATTGTGCCGCACCTGACCGACGCCTGCGGCCGCGTCTGCGCCGCATGCCCGCCTTTCTCCTGCCGCGCGCGCGGTCTCGGGTTCTTCGGCTCCAAACGCACTCCCCGGACCCTCTGGGCCGGGGTTGACCCGGTGCCGGAGCTGATGGCGCTGCGCGAGGCGCTCTGGCAGACATTGCCGAAATTCGGGTTCGCGGACAACGCAACACACTTCCGCCCCCACATCACGCTGGGGCGTTGCCGCGAAGGCTCGCGCAATCTGCGCCTGATCGAGGTCATGGATGCCGACGACCCGGCGGAGTACGGTTCGTGGCGGGTCCAGCGCGTCACGCTGTACGAGAGCCGTCCCTCGTCCCGCGGCTCAAGCTACCGCGCCGTAAGCCCGTTACCGCTCGCCGCGGACTGAAGAGGTCAGCGCGCGGTTGGGGCGGACGGCGGCGCGGCGCGCGCCGGAGGTTCCGGCGGCAGCAGCGTGAAAGCCCGGTTCAGCAGCGCGCGGGCCTCGGCATCCCGCTGTTTGCGTCCCTCGCTGCCCAGCACCACCACAATCACGCGCCGGCCGTTGCGCTTCGCCGTGACCACGATCGACCACCCCGCAGTCGCGGTGTAGCCGGTCTTGAACCCGTCGCACCCGTCCACGCCCTCTTTCAGGAAGGGATTGTGCGTGCGCATGTCAAACGGTTTGGGTGTATCGGCGCGAAGCTGGCGGTAGGTCGCTGAAGTATAGGCGAAGACCGCCGGGTGCCGGCACAGCTCCCGCGCGAGTCCGGCCATGTCGCGGGCGGTCGAGACATCGTGCCGCTGCCCCGCCGACGGCGGCAGGCCGTGCACCGAGGCGAACCGCGTATCGTTCATCCCGAGCTGTGCCGCGCGGGCGTTCATCTGCTCGACAAACGCCTCTTTGCTGCCCGCCGCGTGCTCGGCCAGCGCGACCGCCGCATCGTTGGCGGACTGGATCATCATGGCGTACAGCATCTCCTCCACCGTGAACGTCTCCTTGGGATCGAGGTAAACCTGCGAACCGCCTGTTTTGCACGCCTCGACCGAGACCTTCACCATATCGGATGTCTTGATCTGCCCGGCGTCGATCTTCTCCTGGATCAGCAGCAGCGTCATCAGCTTCAGCGTGCTCGCCGGATAACCGGGAACATCGGCGCGCTCCTCAAACAGCACCGCCCCGGAATCCGCGTCCAGAATCA
This sequence comes from Kiritimatiellia bacterium, assembly GCA_034003585.1. GTDB lineage: Bacteria > Verrucomicrobiota > Kiritimatiellia > RFP12 > UBA1067 > JAPXSY01. Next base: position 981 of record JAVEYH010000115.1, on the reverse strand, counting down.
CGGCCCCGATATAGGGGGACCGGGAGACGCACCCCTTGACTTTCTGGGGTTGGGCGGGCGCGGCCGCCGTTTTCTTGGCGGGCGCACGTTTGCCCTTTTTCGCACCCTGCGCCCACACGCCTCCGACACAACACCCCGCAGCCAGCATCAGGACCAGAAACCGTTTCACCCTTCCCCCCTTTTTCCGCACGCTAGAGACGCACGCCGCATACCATACCCCGCGCCGACGAACGATTGGCGCGTAGTTAATCATGTTTGCCGCCGGTTGGAAAGACCTCCGGCACAAAAAATCGCGTCCGCCCCTTTTTCGCTTTGACTTTCCCCGCGCTTCGGCTAATCTATGCGCCTGTTTGCGGCACAATCCGGAGCGTAGCGCAGCCTGGTAGCGCGTTTGGTTCGGGACCAAAAGGTCGAGGGTTCAACTCCCTCCGCTCCGACCATTTTCAACCCCGTTTTTATTGGAAAACACCAATAAAAACGGGGTTTTCCGTTTGTCCGGCCTGTTTCACTTTTCCGCGAAATTATGTGGAATCGTGTATAAACAGGATGAAAACCTAGACACGATTTACATCTGCCCCCGCAAGAGACCCGTCAGCGGTTCCGGCGACGATTTCACTGGTACAACCCGATGTTCCGGCCGGCGGTGCCGGCACCGAGAAGCGGCGAACCAGCGGAAAGGCGGTAGTCGCCGCGCGCGGCATCCCGGAATTTCGGGTCGGCGGTGACGAGCCCCGCCCGGAGAATCTTCGCGCCGTTACGCTCGATGAACGGGTGCTTCGCCTTCCAGACCGCGTTGCATGCCGCCTCAACCGTGCCGCCCGAGGAGAGGATACCGATCGACACCTCCGAAATCGCGTTGTCCCGAAGGACGATCTTCCTGCCCTCCGGCTGTTCCGGCAACTGGAACCCGGAGCCGCAACGGCTCACGAGGTTGTTCGCGAAAACCGTCTCCTCCCCTAACGCCGCAAAGGCCGTGAAGGC